>CAZXOD010000024.1:0-17627 GCA_964642285.1 uncultured Synergistaceae bacterium | reverse complement strand
GGCTCGATGCGGATCTCTATGTCCAGCTCCCTCTCAAGCTCAATAATCTTCCTTAACCTGACATAGGCATCGCGGGGCCTGTCCATAAAGCCGTAGAGGACAGGGGTGGAGAAGACGGAGAAGCCCGCGGCGGCGAAGGCCCTCGCCGCTCCTTCGTAAATGGCCCCTTCTCCCCGAAAGTCCCAGGCTATGCGGATGGGATGAAGGGGGAGTGCCGACAGAAGCTCAATCCTCCTCTTTCCCCCTTCTCCGGCGAACAGGGCCGGCTCTAATCCTTGGGAGAAGTCTACCTGCCTGGGGGGCCGACCCGGGGCGGTTTGGGATGAAAATCCCTCGGCCAGAATGTCGCCGGTGATCTTCTCGAGAAAGGGGGACGCCGCTGCGTTATTGTCCAGCAGCACAAGCAGATTCCGCTCCCCCAGGGCCTGCCGGCAGTTTTCCGCCTGGTCCCTTATAGGCACGTAGTCCACGCACCGGGGGTCCACCTCCCGGACAGAGCAGAAGGCGCACCGGCCGCTGCACCCTCTTGTGGCGGAGGCAATCCAGGCCTCCCCTAGGACGGGATAGACGGTGGGGTCCGGCAGAAGGGAGAAGTCGGGAAGAAGGGAGTCCACATCCACTCCCTCAAGGCCTATTTTTTCCGCCGAGTCCAGAACTCCCGGAATGGGCCTGCAGGGGGCGGCGGCAGCCAGCTCTTCTCCCATGAGGGAAGCCATAGGACCTCCGGCGAAAAGGTTCTTCTCCGGCTCCTTCACGGATTTGCCGTAAAACCGCAGGGTTTTAAGGACGGTTCTCCATTGGAACGTGAAAAGGCTGGCGACATAGATGCGGTCCCACTCCTGATCCGCCATCTGGCCCGAAATCCCCCTGGTGAAGGCGACAGAGTCCCCCCTCTCCCGGTGGAATCTGCCCAGCTTGAGAAGCCCCAGGGGCGGGAAAGATGACTTATAAGAGGGTTCGACCAGCAGAACTTTCATTTCAGAGTCTTTGTTCAGCGCCCCGTGAGGGTGTCCCGGACGGAGAGAAGACTGCCCATTATTCTCTCGGATATGTCGGGACGGTTCATGGTGTAGAGGTGAATTCCGTCCACCCCCCAGGAGAGCAGGTCGATGATCTGCTCTGCGGCGTAGGCGATTCCCGCCTCGGCCAGGGCTTCGGGGGAGTGTTCGTAGCGGGACATGATCCGGGCAAATTTTGGCGGAATGGATGCGCCGCACATGGAGACTATGCGGCCGATCTGTCTTGCGTTTAGCACAGGCATGATTCCGGCGAGGACCGGTACCGCTATGCCCGCAGCCCTTACCTTGTCCATAAAGCGAAAGAAGATTTCGTTATCGAAGAAGAGTTGGGTCACCAGAAAGTCCACGCCCGCGTCAGTCTTCTCCTTCAGATGGCGCAGGTCTTCTTCGGGGGATGAACATTCGGCGTGGCCTTCAGGGTAGGCCGCCGCCCCGATGGAGAAGTCGCTGAAGTGCCCTTTGCGGATGTATTTAATCAGGTCGGACGCGTATTTGAAGGGGCCCTCGTTCCCCTCGCTCTCCGGCCTGGGGTCCCCTCTGAGGGCCAGGATATTTTTAACCCCCTCCTGCTCCAGGATCTCCAGTACCCCCTCCACTTCGGGGGGCGTGGAGCCCAGGCATGTAAGGTGGGCCAGGGACGTAAGCCCCCAGCGGTTCCGCACCGCCGAGGCTATATCGGTAGTCCTGTCCCTGCTGCTGCCCCCGGCGCCGTAAGTTACGCTGATAAAGTCGGGGTTGAGGTCCCTTAGGGCGCCTATGGTATCGAAGATGCTCTCCAGGGGCGTCTCCGGTTTGGGAGGAAAAATCTCGAAAGAGATGGCCGGGCGGGTCCGCCCGAGTATATCTCTGATAAACATAATGGTCACTTCTCCTTTATTTTTTCATTCCCCAGGAGGGATTCTACCAGTCGGACAGTGCTCACCGCATCGGGGGCAAATCCGTGGGCCCCAATGGACCTTGCGAAGGCGTCGCTTACGGAGGCTCCCCCCACCAGCACATAGACGTCGGGAGCGCTCTCCCTCAGCCTTGCCACTGTGGCGGCCATGGTCTTCATGGTGGACGTCATGAGGGCCGACAGCCCCACCATGTGGTAGCCGCCCCCTACTGTCTCGGCCAGAATCCGGTCGGCGGGCACGTCCTTTCCCAGGTCGGTCACGAGGTAGCCGTGGCTACGCAGGATGGTTCCCAGTACGTTTTTGCCCAGATCGTGGAGATCTCCCTCCACGGTGGCGAGCATGATTTTGCCCCGGGGTTCGCCTCCCGCCGCGGAGATAAGCTCCATGGCCTTTTCGCAGGCCTTTTCCGCGGCGGAGGCCGATGAGATGAGCTGAGGCAGAAAGAACTTCCCTTCGTCATACATTTTGCCCACCGCGGTTAATGCCGGGATAACGCCCTCATTTACAAGGGAGAGGGGGGAGACGTTCTTTAACAGCTCTCCGGCCGCGAGGGCGGCTTTTTTGCTGTCCCCTTCCAGCACTGCCTCGCCGAGAAGGCGGTAGGGGCTTTCCGCCAGAGGGTATATTTCCTTCTGTTCAGCGGGGGCGGAAGCGTTTTCTTCAGCGGCGGGCAGCCGGGAGGAGATAAAGTTTTTTGAAGCGGCAATAAACCGGCCTCCCTTTGGATCAAGGCCCGTCAGAAGTTCCGCCGCAGCCGCCGACTCCATCATCCTGGGGTCGGCGGGGTCCATGATGGCGGCCGACAGTCCCGAGGCTATGGCCATGGCCAGGAAGGTCCTGTTCAGGAGTCCTCTCGCCGGCATTCCGTGGGAGATATTGCTCACCCCCAGCATGGAGGTCATGCCCTCCTCCCGCAAAAATGCCAGGACCTCCAGGGTTGAGCGGGCGGCGTCCAGGTCGGCCCCCGCGGCCAGGGCAAGCCCGTCGATGATCAGTCCCCGCCGGGGAAAGCCTAGCGAATCGGCGGCGGCAAAGATTTTTTTGATAACGGCGATTCTTTCATGGGCGGTTTCGGGAAGGCCCGCCTCGTCAATGGGAAGGACCGCCGCGGCGGCGCCGTGGACGGAGGCAAGGGCAAGCCCCGGATACAGAGAGTCCTCCCGGGCGGTGAAGGAGTTGATCAGGGGTATTCCCGCGGCCGTCCGAAGGCCTGCCTCTATGACCGAAATGGAGTCGCTGTCGATGGACAGGGGCAGGTCCGAGGACTGTTCCGCTGCCGCCACCGCCGCCGCCATGGCCTCTTCCTGGTCAATGGAGGGCAGCCCCACGTTTACGTCCAGAAGGGCAGCCCCCGCCTCCGTCTGTCTCCTGGCCTCAAGCCGCAGAGTCTTCCATTCTCCGAGGGGAATTTCGTCCCTCAGGGGGGATTTTCTGGAGACGTTGATCCTTTCTCCAATTACTGCGAAGGGTCGCCCGACTCCCGCCAGGACAAGCCTGCTCCTGCTTGCCAGGGCAGTTCCGGCCTCGGGCCTGGATTGAGGGACCGACAGGCCGCCCAGAGCTTCCCTCATGGCCGCAGTATGTTCCGGCGTAGTGCCGCAGCACCCCCCTATGACCGAAGCGCCCGCTCCTGCGAGCTTGGCGCACAGGGCGGCGAACTTGTCCGGGGGTATGTAGTCCCCGTCGCCGGGCAGTCCGGCGTTGGCGTATACGAAGACGGGGAGGGATGTGTGTTCGGCCAGTCTGGCCGCCACGGGAATATAGGCCTCGGGCCCTACTCCGCAGTTCGCTCCCACTCCGAATGCCCCGGCAAGCTCCGCCCACCGGGCGGCCACTTCGGGAGGAGTGCCCGTGACGGTGCGCCCAAGCCGGTCGAAGGTGAAGCTGATCACAAAGGGTACTCCGGGAGCGGCCTCCTTCGCTCCTATCACGGCGGCCTTCGCCTCCATGAAGTCCAGCATGGTCTCAATAAGAAAAAAATCCGCCCCTCCTTCGGCCAGGCCTTCCGCCTGGATCCTGAAGGCTTTTACCGCCTCGTCAAAGGCGACGCTGCCGAAGGGGGCAAGGAGCTCCCCCAGGGGGCCTATGGACCCCGCGACCAGAGCTCTGTCTCCCGCCGCCCTGCGGGCGAGGGAGGCGGCCAGACAGTTGATCTCCCTCGCCCGTCCGTCCAGCCCTCTGGCGGCCAGCTTAATAGGGCTGCCTCCGAAGGTATTTGTCTCTATTATGTCCGCCCCCGCCGCCAGGTAGGAGACGTGAATCTTCAGCACGGTCTCAGGATGGGTCATGTTCATCTCCTCCGGCAGGGCGGGGGGAGCCCATCCCTTTTCTGCGAGGAGCGTACCCATGCCTCCGTCCAGAAGAGTGACGGCTTTTTTATCTTTTATGCGGCGAAGCAGTTCTCCGGAATTCATTTAGCTTCCTCCTGATTTTCTGTATGAATGAATTAATATAACAGAAAAAAGCGGTTGTATCACAGCTAAAAATTTGGTAGCGTAGCAAAGTGAAATCTAATTTTTATTCTGACGGAGGATTTGTTGTGATCCCCTTTACAAAAATGCAGGGCAATGGCAACGACTTTATTGTGTTGGACAACAGGTCCGGCAGATTTTCATCCGGAGAGCTCTCCCGGGCGGCTGGCTTATACTGTCGGAGGCGGCAGTCCCTGGGGGCGGACGGCCTTCTGGCGGTGGAGGCTTCCCCCGGGGCGAACTACGCCATGCGACTTTTCAATGCTGACGGAAGCGAGGGCGAAATGTGCGGAAACGGCGCCAGATGCATTGCCAGGTACGCCTTCGAGAAAAAAATCGCCGGAAGACGGCAGAGCTTTTCCACCCTGGCGGGAGTTATGAAGGCGGAGGTGGATTCTCCCTTTGTGAGCCTCGACATGGGTACAGTCTCTCTGGATGGCGGATGGTTCAACCGTACCGTGGACGTCCTGGGGGAGACTTTTGACGCCTCCTTCCTTTGGGTGGGGGTCCCCCACGCAGTGCTTTTCCCCACAGAAGAGCTCTCCCGGGAGAAAAAAGTGCTTCTCGGCAGGGAGCTTCGCGAGAATCTTTCCCTCTTCCCGGAGGGGGCGAACGTCAACTTCGTGACGACGGGGCAGGACGGCGGAATCCTGTCCTCCACTTATGAACGGGGAGTGGAGGACCTGACCGACTCCTGCGGTACCGGATCCGCCGCCTCTGCGATCTGTCACCTTCTGAGGGGATCCGCCCCCTACGGCGCAAGGGCAGTCGTGGAGGTAATTAACCCGGGAGGAATAAATACCGTCACTCTGGCGTTCGACAGAGACGGCAAACGGGTCGGAATCTCCCTCAGGGGGCGGACCGTGATCGTAGCGGAGGGATTTTTGACGGAAGAGCTCTGAGGGGCAGTGTTATAATCAAAGAGCAAGTTTTAATGATTGAGAAAGCATAACGATCCCTTTTTTCTGCGGGGGGATCAGTAAGGAGGCCATGACAGCATGGGTAAGAAAAAGATGATTGCGCTGTTTATTGTAGCGGGCCTTGCCGGCCTGGCGCTCATAGGGGCGAGCATGAACTTTGCGGGCGACCTGGTGGTCCGCGAGGCGACAAAGGCAGTTAAGGAGATGCTTGACGCTGACCTGACTGTGGAAGGGATAGCCGGAAACCCCATAAAGGGATTTACCACCGGAAAGATCAGCCTGGCGAAGGAGGGAGAGACCCTCTTTTCAGCGGGCTTCCTCCAGGTGAAGATCAACCTCATGTCTCTTCTTTCAAAGTCGCCCAAGCTCAGCGTCGTCTCCATCGGCGGAGTTGAGACGGATGCGGACGCTCTGGCCGCCCAGATAGCCCGGATTGAATTCGGGGGCGGCGGCGGGGGAGAGATTCCCGTGGAGACAGTCCGTTTGGTGGACAGCGTCGTAACCTCGAAATGGGCCAAAATTGCCGTGACCGGCCTGGGGCTGTCCTTCTCCGGCAAGGATATAGGGGCGGACATCGACGTCTCTGTAAACAATGTCCCGGTTAAGGGAAAGACGGCCGTGCTTCTTGACGGAAGCCTGGTGGACGTAAAATCCCTTGCGGTGAACGTGGGAAAGGGCAGCGTATCAGCTTCCGGCAGAGTGGCGCCCGACCTGGCGGTAAGCGGCACTCTCAAGGATATGGACCTCGGGGAGCTTTTTGCCTTCTGGCCTGAAGCCCCTGCCGGCGGAGCAGACGGAAAGATTTCCATGGCCTTCAGAGGAGAGGGAGAGTGGAATTCGCCCTCTCTCTCCGGAGACGTGGACTACAGCGGAAAATCCATTCTTGGCTATCCTGTGGACAGCGTAAAGGCCGGCTGGAACTTCGGGGCCGACAAACTTTCGGTTACCGGCCTGGACGCCAGGATCCTTGCCATTCCTCTGTCGGGGGCCATGAGCGTTGCCTTTGCTCCGGATAAAGCCCCCGTGCTGGACCTCGACCTGGCGGGCTCCGCCATAAAAATGGAGGAGCTTAAAAAGCTCTACCCCGATATGGGGGATTTTTCCGGCGAGATAGACAAGTTCACCGTTAAGCTCTTCGGAGCCGCCGACTCCCTTAACGGGGTAGTGGAGTTCAGCGCTCCGGCTCTGGGCGCTTTCGGGTTTTCCGTGGCCAACTCCGCGGCCCAGGTGAAGATTAATCCCCAGGCCGCTACCCTGAGCGCCAAGAGCACTTTTGAGGGAGCGCCCGTAACGGCCCAGGGGACGATCACCGATTACGCGACTTCGCCGAAGCTCAACCTGTCGGGCAATATCCGCTCCCTGGATTTGAGCAGGGTTCAGGCCCTCGTACCGGAGCTGAAGGGTATGCCCCTGGCAGGCTCTGTCAACGGGGATGTAACCGTAAAGGGAACGGCGGCCGTTCCTGAGATCGCCGGAAAAGTCTGGAGCGACAAGCTGACGGCCATAAAGGAGACTGTGGAGGCCCCGTCGGTCGCCTTTGCTCTGAAGGGCGGGCAGGTCAACATCAGCGGGGCGTCCGCTAAGTGGCGGGGGGCGGCTCTCTCCGGTTCGGGTACGGTAGGAGCCGACGGAAAGCTGAACATCAAGGCCGCGCTTGAGAACATCCAGCCCGGCGCTATAGCTCCCTTCTATCCCGACATCGCCCAGTACAAGATCAAGGGAGCGGTCACCGCGGGAGCGACAGTTACGGGAACGGCGAAGGCGCCTAAAATCGACCTTGCCCTGACGTCCTCCTCGCTGGGTCTTATGGATACGCTGTCCTTCAAAAATCTTAAAGTCAGCACCGTGCTGGCGGGGGACCTGAAAGCCCTCGAAAAGGCCGATCTCGACCTTGACATCAGTGCGGCGAGCGCAGCGGCGGAGGGAGTCGCCCTTTCGGACCTGGCGGTAAAGCTGAAGAAATCCGGCAGCAAAATCAACATAGCCTCCGCCTCGGTAAACAGCGGAAAAGGATCCATCGCGGGTTCAGGCTCCGTGACCCTTCCTGAGAAAAAAGAAGGAGAGGGCAGCCTGGACTTTACCGCCAAAATTTCCGGCGCGGACCTGGGCTTCCTGGCCAAGGCGGCGGGAGCGGGGATTGCCGTCGGCGGTACAGTGGACGGTACGGTTACGGTCAAGGGACCGCTCTCTAACCCCTCGATGACTGTTAAGGCATCCTCCCCCAAGGTGACCGCCTCGGGCCTTGCGGTTACAGACGTGGCCCTTGGCCTCAGCGGCAACGCCAAAGAGGTTAAGATTGATGAGTTCGGCGCGAAGTTCGGAGGGGGTGTCCTCGGGGCGACAGGCAGCGTAAAGCTGGCGGGCGCTCTGGACGCCGCGGTGGATATCTCCGGCAAGGACCTTGATCTGGCCGCCCTCACCGCAGGAATGCCCGACGCCAAGGAGTTTGGCCTCGGAGGCAGACTGAACGTGGCCTTCAAGGGCAGGTTCGCGGGCGCCTCGGGCAAGGGCGAGGGGGCCATAACGTCCCAGTCCCTTACGGTCATGGGTATTAAAGCGACCAATCTGAACTATCCTCTCGCTCTTGAGGGGAATAAGCTCTCGGGCAGCGGAGGGAGCGCCGCTCTTTACGGCGGCAAGGTCTCAGGCGCCGGAGCTATTGATATTTCCACCCTTAAATACTCCCACAGCGCGGAGTTCAGCGGCGTCGACGTAAACGCCCTCCTGCAGGATTTCACCGGAGGGCTTGGAGGCAAGGTAACCGGCCTAGCCCAGGGATCGGCGAACGTCTCCGGCGCTCTTGCCCCCAAGTTCTCCATGGCCGGCAAGGGAAGCGCCCGTATAGGTGAAGGAGCGGTGAGCGGCTTCAAGGGGCTTGACCTTGTAACCAAACTCCACGGGGTTAATGGCGTGAGGTATACTGAGGTAACGGCTCCCTTCCGCCTTGAAACAGGCAAGATCATCCTCGAGAAGGGAACTAAGGCCACCGCGCCCCAGAACGATCCTCTCTACCGCTTCCTGGCTGCGGAGGGCGGCGTGGGCCCCAAGGGCGCCCTTAATCTCAACTGTTCGGGCAACGTGAATATCCAGATAATTAACGCCCTTACGGGGGGAGCCATTGGCGGCCTGACCTCCGGGGGTTCCCTGGAGGACGCCCTGAAGGGCGTTCTCGGCGGCGCCCAGAAGGGGATGGAACATGCCGACTTCCGGGATATATCGCTCACCGTGGGAGGCACGGTAAACAAGCCCTCCGTATCCAACCTTAAGGTTGCCCCGGGCGCCCAGAAGCAGGAGGAGCAGAAGCCTGCCGAGACAAAACCGCAGGTGGAGCAGGCAAAACCCAAAACTCCCGAGCAGGCAATTCTGGAACAGATAGTGAAGCCGGGAGCCAAAGACGTAAAACCGGAGTCGACGGAGGCGCCCAAGGAGGAAGTAAAGCCGAAATCTCCGGAGCAGGTCATCCTTGAGCAGATCGTACTGCCGGGAGCCAAGAAGGAAGAAGACCCCGGGACGTCCGGAGAGGAGAAGCAGCAGGAACAGCCCAAAAAACCTGAGGATGTCATTAAAGAGAAGCTCCTCGAGTCCATCTTCAAAAAGTAGCGGATAAGCAAAAGGAGGCCCAGACCCCGGGCCTCCTTTTTTTAGGTTTTGCCGCTCATTTTAACTGAAGCTGGACCAGTCGTAGCCTTTTTTAGGCGCGTCAATGGACTTTCTCAGCTGCATCTTGGGCATGCCCACCACTATGATTCCCGAGACAGGGTCTACTGTGAGCTGGTCCTCATAGAAGCCGCAGTCCTCGTCTTCCCCGTACCCGAGGACGGTATTCGGCGGTATGACGTTGTGACTGTCGATGATTACTTTTTTCAGCCTGCAGTTTTCTCCCACCACCACCCCTTCGCCTATGATGGATTCCTCCACCCGGGAGCCGGGCAAAATTACGCAGTTCCTGGAAAGGACCGATGATTCAACGCTTGAGCCCAGCACGCGACTTCCCTCGGCGGCCAGGGTGCTCTGGACGCTGCATGACCGTCCGTCCACGGGGCAGACGTAGGAGGGCGGGTCCGCGTAGGAGACGGTGCGGATGGGCCACTTGGGATTGAAGAAGGTCATCTCCGAATCGTGCTGCAGAAGATCCATGTGGGCGTTCCAGTATGCCCCGATGGTCCCCACGTCCCTCCAGTAGGGTCTGTCCTCCCGCCAGTAGGAGCTGTCCTTGCCGGGGAGCTTGTTGGTGGAGAAGTCGTAGGCAAAGACCCGGGAGGATTGGACGAGCTTGGGGATGATGTCCCTTCCAAAATCGTGGCTTGTGGGAAGGGCGGCGTCCTCGATCAGGGACTCCTCAAGGATCTCCCTTTCGAAGATGTAGTTGCCCATGGAGACGTAGCTGAAGCCGGGTTTTCCTGGGATTTCAGGAGGAATTTCGGGTTTTTCGACAAAGCCCGTTATCCTGCCTCCGGCGTCAGCCTCAATGCAGCCGAAGGCGGAGGCCTCGGAGCTGGGAACTACGTTGGCCGCGACAGTTATGTCCGCCTTCTTGTCCATATGGGCGGCCATCATCTGCTCCACGTCCATCTTGTACACGTGGTCCGCCGCGAAGATGGCAACCCGGTCAGCATCGTAGAGGGTTATAAGGTGCAGGTTCTGGTAGACGGCGTCCGCCGTCCCCTGGAACCAGTGCTCTCCTCTCCACATCTGAGCGGGAACGAGGGTAATAAAGAAGTCCCTGCCCCGAAGGGCGCCCCCGAACTGCCATCCCCGCTCGATATGCTCGTTGAGGGATTGGCTTTTAAACTGTACAAGAACATAAATAGAAAAGATGCCGCTGTTGACCAGGTTTGACAGGGCAAAGTCGACTATGCGGTATTTGGCGGCAAAGTGCACCGCAGGCTTGGCCCTGTACTTGGTTAGGGGCATGAGGCGTTCGCCTTTTCCTCCCGCGAGGACTATCCCCAGAACCCGTCCGAAGTTTCCGTATCTCATGGTGCGCACCTCCCTCGTTTTTTGGATGCAGGAATCCTTCCGTCTTCCGAAGTCAGGGATTTTTTACGGGGCGAGGAGGGATTCGTAAAGCTGTTTATAAAGAGGGGCCGACTGTCCCCAGGAGTAATCGCCCTTCATGCCCCTGGAGATCAGTTCGTTCATTGCCCTGCGGCTTCCAAAGGCCTTAAGCGCCCTCGAGACGGCTCCCAGAAGGGCCTCCGGCGAATAGGCCTCGAAGGTAAAGCCGTTTTTCCCGGGCCCCAGCTCAAAAATCGTATCCTTCAGGCCGCCCACCGCTCTGGCGACCGGCGGGGTACCGTACCGCAACGCGATGAGCTGGGACAATCCGCAGGGTTCAAACCGGGAGGGCATGATAAAAAAGTCCGCGCCGGCATAGGCAAGGTGGGCCAGGGGTTCGTCGTATCCCACAAAGGCGAACAGCGTATCGGGAAGGCGGGAGGCCGCCTCCCTGATCGCCTGCTCGTATTCAGCCTGGCCGGAGCCCAGGATGAAAATGCGGCAGTTCATCTCCTTCAGCCGTTCAAGGGCAGGGAGCAGGATGGAAAAGCCCTTCTGCTCGGCCATTCTGCCCACCGAGGCGAAGACGGGTCTGCCGTCGTCCCCCCAGCCCGCGGCCTCTAGGAGCTTCCGTCTGCAGGTCGCTTTTCCGGACAGGTTTTCAGCGGAGTAGGTCCTGGGCAGGAGGGGGTCTGTTTTGGGGTTCCAGTACTTGACGTCAAGCCCGTTGATGATGCCCCTTATCTTGGGGGCAAGGCTTCGGAGCAGCCCTCCCAGCCCCTCTCCGCCTTCCTCCGTCATGATCTCTCCCGCGTAGCCGGGACTTACGGTGGTAATGGCGTCGCTCGCTATCAGGGCGGCCTTCATGAGATTGGCCATGCCGAAAAATTCAAACCCGTCCACGTTGGCCCCGTCGGAGCTGATCCCCCAGTCCCCCAGGGAATCCAGGGGCAGGAGCCCTTGATGGGCCAGGTTATGGATGGTAAATACGGTTTTATAGTCGTGGGGGGTCTCCCTGAAGTGGAGATGCCACCGCAGGGCGGCGGACAGGGGAGCGGCGCCCCAGTCGTGGCAGTGGATTATCTGGGGCTTCCACCTGGCTGCTTCGGGAAGATCCAGGGCCGCCAGGGACAGGAAGATAAAGGGCGTCGCCGAAAGGGGCGTAAGTTCATCAGGGTAGACTCCGTCTCCGAAGAGAGAGGGCTCTTCAAGCAGGTAGGCCTCCATGTCCGGGCCGGAACACTTCCAGACCGTGCCCCTGTGGATCTTCCACCGGATTGCCGCCTCGGCCTTCCTTGTTATACGGGTTAATTTGAAGCCCCCGTCCGCGGCGGCGTCCAGCACGCCCGGCCAGGCGGGAGTGAACAGCCTGCAGTCAGCGCCAAGCTTTCTCAGAGCGGAGGGAAGAGAGCCCGCCACGTCGCCCAGCCCGCCTACCTTCCTGAAAGGAGCGGCCTCGGGGCTAACATGGAGTATTTTGAGTTTACCCGCTCTCCTCGGGCTCATTAAGATCACATCCCCCTGAAGCTGATGTTGTACGCCTTCTCGCAGTACTCCTTCACCACTCTGTGGGTGTTGAAGAAGCTGCCGTTCAGGGCTATGGTCCTCTGCATCATCCAGATCCACTTATCCCTGTCCTCGTAGTAGGTGGGAATGATTTTTTTCTCAAGCTTGTCGTAAAGATCGATGGCGTCCAGGGATTCGTCGTAGTGCATCATGTCCGATTCGCTGGGCTCGGGGCCCACGGACCAGCCTGTGACGTCCTCCAGCCACCCCTCTATCCACCATCCGTCCAGGACGGAGAAGTTCATTACGCCGTTGAGGGCGCACTTCATGCCGCTTGTTCCCGAGGCCTCCCGGGGCCGGATGGGGGTATTGAGCCAGACGTCCACTCCCTGGGTGATAAGGGCGCCCATCTCCATGTTGTAGTTCTCCAGGAAGACAATGGGGATCATTTCATCCACTTTTTGCGAGGAGCTCAGGAGCTTCTGCAGAACGGCCTTGCCCACGTCGTCCCTGGGATGGGCCTTCCCCGCGAAGACCAGCTGGATTTTCCCCGCGCCCACCTCTATAAGACGCTTCACGTTTGAAAGCAGGAGGTCTGCCCTCTTGTACTGGGCGGCCCGCCTGGCAAATCCTATGGTAAGCACGTGGGGCTCCAGCTGCCGCCCGGTCTGCTCAAGTATCCCCGCAAGAAGCCTCATCTTGGCGGCCTGGTGAGCGGCCCAGATATCCTCCGGCGGTATTTTTACCGCCTGCACAAGCCTGCCGGGATCCCTCTCCCAGCCTGGGATGTGGTAGTTGTAAAGCCGTTTCATCCCGCTGCTGACCCATGTCCCCGGGTGAACCCCGTTGGTTACCCAGTCTATTCCTGGCATGGAGAACATATTGCGGCTGACCTCGGCGTGCTTTTTCGATACGGCGTTGACATAATGGCTGAACCTGATGCCCAGCTCCGTCATGGATACTCCGTCGGCGTTGGGCAGCATTCTCTTGAGGTTGTAGAGGGCGTCGTGGGAGACGACCTTATCCACGAGGTCGAAGCGGAAGAAGTCGTGCCCCGCTGGAACGGGGGTGTGAGTGGTGAAGATGACCTGGTCCTTTATTTTCTCGGGGTCGTAGTAGCCTTGCTCTCTCATGAGTTCGAGGGTTAAAAAGCCCGCGTGGCCCTCGTTCATGTGGAAGGTCTCGATGTTCTTGTAGCCCATGTCCCGGAGCATTCTCAGGCCGCCCACGCCCAGGACCATCTCCTGACACAGGCGGTAGAGCTGGTCTCCCCCGTAGAGATGCCATGAAAGCTTGCGGTCGTCGGGGTGGTTGTCGTCGAAGTCGGTGTCAAGAAAATAGACCGGCAGCGGAAAGCCCGTCGCGCCGATTATCTCGTAGAGCCATACGCGGACAAGAACCTCTCTGTTTTGAAGGGTAAGGGAGACCTGGTTGGGAAGGAGGGTCAGCTCCTGTACCGGCTGCCATAGCACCGGCTTTTCCACCTGCCAGCCGTCGGCGTTAAAAGCCTGTTCAAAATATCCCTTCCTGTAGAGGAGCGACAGGCCGACCATGGGCACTCCCAGGTCCGCCGCGCTCTTAAGTATGTCTCCCGCCAATATTCCAAGTCCGCCGGAATAGGTGGGGAGAGATTCTTTAATGCCTATCTCCATAGAAAGATAGGCCACGGGCCTGAAGGCTGGATCGCTCTCCATGAGCTTTCTTATGGAGCTCCCAAGCTCTCTCTGGTGCATAGACGTCATAGTGCTGTAGATTCCTCCCCCCTGAATTTCTGAAACAATATTACCAGATAGTTTATCATTATTGGAGCGGTAAAGTTATTTTCTTCCGTAAATACTGGCCAGTTCCGCCATTTTTTTGGAAAGTTCACCGCTCAGCTGTTCTTTTTCAGCCTTCCACTCCCAGTTGTCCCTGGGCGTGGAGGGGGTGTTCATCCTTCCTTCAGGCCCCAGGCCCAGATAGTCCTGGAGAGGGATTACCGCCCTTTCCGCCACGGAGGCCAGAACCAGCCTGATCAACGAGGCGGCGGCCCCGCCCGGAAGGCCGGGAACGTATGCCTCCAGCAGCCTGCGCTCCTCTTCCGAGGCGTCTCCGGCGTACCAGCCTTCCGCGGTGTTGTTGTCGTGAGTCCCGGTGTAGGCGACGAGACGTCTGCCGTAGTTGTGGGGCGCATGGGGATTTCGCTTCATATCACCACTGAAGCCGAAGAGGGCTACCGCCATTCCGGGCAAATTCATCCGCTCCATGGCCTTCGTCACATCGTCCGTGATTATCCCCAGGTTTTCGGCCAGGAAAGGCGGTGATGGAAATTCCTGACCGATGCGGGCAAAAAAATCGTCGGAGGGAACATCCCTCCATACCCCCTTTTCGGCTGTTTTGCTGCCGAAGGGAACGGCCCAGTAGGCCAGCAGACCTCTGAAATGATCGATTCGTACGGAATCAAACATGGCCAGGGAGTGGCGAAGCCGCTCGACCCACCAGGCAAAGCCGGTGCGTTTCAGCTCGTCCCAGTTGTAAAGAGGGTTGCCCCAAAGCTGGCCGGTCTCGCTGAAGTAGTCCGGCGGCACCCCGGCGACTTCGGACGGAAGAAGCTCTTCGTCCAGGCTGAACAGGGATTGATGGGCCCATACGTCGGAGCTGTCGTAGTTGACGTAGATGGGAAGATCGCCGATCAGCTCCACTCCCGCTTGCCGGCACCCGGCCCTCATATCCTCAAGCTGGGAGAAGAACATATACTGGACGAACCGGAGGTAGTCCGACTCCTCCTTTAACTCCAATTTTGCCGCCGCAAGGGCGTCTCCGTTTCTTCTTTTAAGATCCTCCGCCCATTCGTTCCAGGGAGAGCCGCCGAAGGACGTCTTGAGGGCGTAGAAGAGGGCAAAGTCATCCAGCCAGAAGGCATGGGCCTCCAAAAATGCCCCGTAACGGTCGTCGGGTTCAAAGCGGGAAAAGGCCAGTCTCAGGATTTTTTCCCTGAAAGACCTGGCCAGATCGTAATCGATCCGCCCCTTCGGAAAGGGAGGCGGATTCGAAAGCTCTTCCTCCCTGAGAAGCCCCCGGGCGAGGAGTCCGTCGGGGGAGATGCAGAGAGGATTTCCGGCGAATGCCGAAGGGGCGCTGTAAGGGGAGTTCCCAAGGGCGCCCTCGGTGACCGTGAGGGGAAGAACCTGCCAGATGGATTGTCCCGACAGGGCAAGAAATTCAATGAAATCGGAAGCCGGTTTCCCGAAGTCTCCCGTCCCGAAGCCTCCGGGCAGGGACAGAAGGGGAAGGAGGACGCCGCAGGATCTGTCCAGAGAAAACACCTCCGTACTATAAACTCCCGCTATAATAAGCGGGAGCAACAATTTCGCCTTTGGAGCGGGCTTATGTCCGCCTCCGGCTTTATGTGCTATTTTACACCATATATCATGAACGGCGAATTAATCTCCCCCGCCCCGGGGCGGGAGAGGAAACATGATATATAATCAACGGGAATAATCGGATAGGGGAGGACGTTTTAATGATTCCTTCAGTTTGCATTCACGGACATTTTTACCAGCCCCCGAGAGAAAATCCCTGGCTCGAGGAGATAGAAATACAGGAGTCCGCCGCCCCCTGGCACGACTGGAACGAAAGAATAGCAGCAGAGTGCTACGGCCCCAACGGCGCGGCGAGAATCCTCGACGAAGAGGGCTGGATAAGAAGCATTACAAACAACTACTCCCGCATAAGCTTTAATTTTGGGCCGACTCTTCTTTCCTGGATGGAGAGAAAACGGCCCGATATTTATGAGGCAATCCTCAAGGCGGACAGGCTGGGAATGGAGCGCTTCTCGGGACACGGACCGGCGATCGCCCAGGTCTACAACCACATGATCATGCCCCTGTCGAACAGGCGCGACAAGGAGACCCAGGTGATCTGGGGGCTTGAGGATTTCAGGAGCCGTTTCGGCAGGGATCCTGAGGGCATGTGGCTTGCCGAGACGGCCGTTGACACGGAGACCCTGGAAGTGCTGGCGGAGTGTGACATACGCTTTACCATACTGGCGCCCAGGCAGGCGGCCTCGGCCAGGCAGGGAGGGGAGAATTTCTGGGTGGACGTATCGGGGGAGCGGGTGGATGTTTTCAAGCCCTACCAGTGCCCACTGCCCTCAGGAAAATCCATAACGCTGTTTTTTTATCACGGAGGCCTGGCCCAGCAGGTAGCCTTCGGAGAGGCGCTGAGGAACGGCAGAGATTTTGCAGACATGCTCCTCGGCGCCATCCCAACCCAGTATTTCGAGCCGCCTCTGCTCTCTGTAGCCACCGACGGGGAGACCTTCGGCCATCACCATAAGTACGGCGACATGGCCCTTGCCAGCTGTCTGGAGGAGATAGAAAAAAGCGGACGGGGCAGGCTGACGATATATGGAGAATACCTCGAAAAGAACCCTCCCACGGGAGAGATAAAGATCGTGGAAAATTCGTCCTGGAGCTGCGTCCATGGAGTTGAGAGGTGGAGGAGCGACTGCGGCTGTTCGGCTCACTCAAGGCCCGGGTGGGGGCAGGGATGGAGAAAGCCCCTGAGAGAAGCCCTGGACGGTCTGAGGGACGGCTTGTCGGGCCTGTTTGAGGAAAAGGGCAGGGATCTTTTTCCCGACCCCGGGGGGACCAGAAACCGGTATGTAAACGTCCTTCTCGACAGACGGCCGACGAGGGTGCGGGCGTTTCTGACCGGCGAGGCGGGGAGAGCGCTGGGGGAGGACGATCTGACGAGGGCGGCCTCCCTGCTGGAGATGGAAAAGAATCTGATGTTCATGTACACAAGCTGCGGTTGGTTTTTCGACGAAATCTCGGGCATAGAAACCCTTCAGATACTGGCCTATGCCGCCAGGGCCCTGGAGCTGGGAGAGGGGCTCTTCCCGGAGGTCAATCTGAGAAGGCCATTTTTAGGCAGACTGGCGGACGCGGGAAGCAACATCGCCGAGTTCAGGGACGGCCGCAGAATTTTTGATATATTCATTGAGCCCCTTCGTTCGAATCTTCTTCGGGCGGGAGCTCACTTCGCCGTCTCCTGCCTCTTCGCCAGGGATAAAGATAAAGGTTGTTCCCCGGATGGGTGCGCTTTTACATCGTATCGTATCACGGGATGTTCCCTTGAGACGAAGGAGGCCGGAAGCATCCGGTACGTCCTCGGGTATTTTGGGATCATTTCCGACGTTACCATGCAGCGGGCGGACCTCTTTGCGGCGGCCCTGTACACGGGGGGCCGAAATGTGCTGTGCGGCGTTGCGGGGCCCGCCCTGCCCGAATATGGAAACGGCCTCAGGGAAAGAATCGAGTCGGCCTTGAAAAAAGGGGACGGGCAGGCCCTGGTCGAATTTTTCGGCCATAATATCTTCTCTCTGCGCCATCTTTTCAAGGACGAGCAGCGCAAAATACTGCAACATATTATTTCGGAGGATGTGGCGCAGGTCTCCCAGTCGTTGAGGACCATATTAAGCGACTATTCCTCTGTGCTTTCTTTTCTGGCCGAGCTTTCCATGCCAGCTCCCGTCTCCTTTCGCAGGGTTGCGGAGGTGGTGCTGAACGACGATCTGCTGAACGCGCTCGAGAGCGCCGTCCTTAATATGGGATTTCTGAAGCGAAGGGTTGCCGACGCGGAAAGATGGGGGATCTCCCTGGATATGGAGACACTGCGCCACGGGGCCAGACAGAGATTGGAAAGAATGCTCGACAGCCTGTCGCTCCTGTCCGGCGAGGACAAAATACTTGCCGAGCTGAATGAATTGCTCCTGTTTTTGAAGGAGAGAGGGTGGGACGCCGACCTGTGGGGGACGCAGAACAGGTTTGCAAG
>CAZXOD010000023.1:0-17658 GCA_964642285.1 uncultured Synergistaceae bacterium | reverse complement strand
AGCATGAACGCCGGGAGCCCCCGGGACCTGGGGGCCATCAGGGATACGCTGAGGCTTCTCCCCGAAATTCTGCCCCTGACGGCCGAAGGGCCTCTGGAGGAGTGGACAAAAGAGCTGCCCGACTTTTCGGCCCTGGACGGAGAACTGAGCCTGGCCCTCGAAGAGGACCTTCCCAGGATGAAGGCCGGCGGCCCCATTATAAAGGCGGGCTACGACCGGGAGCTGGACGAATGGCGGCAGACGGAGAAAGGCGCTTCCTCATGGCTGGAGTCCTATCTGGAAAAAATCCGGGACGAGACGGGGATTCCCAGGATAAAGGCGGGGTACAACAAGGTCTTCGGCTACTATCTGGAGGTAGGCAAGAGCGCCGCGGCAAAGATGCCCGACAGCTTCATCCGCAAGCAGACCCTGGTAAACGCCGAGCGGTTTATTACCGAAGAGATGAAGGCCTTCGAGGACAGGATGAATTCCGCCGTGGCGGAGATAGAGCGGAGGGAGGACGAGCTCTACCGGCGGCTTGTGGAGACGGTCCTGGACAGGGTGGAGGACCTCCAGGCTCTGGGGAGGGCGCTGGCCTCCCTGGACGTTCTGGCCTCCCTGGCAGAGGCCGCCCGGGAGATGGGATATATCCGTCCCGCGGTCAACGAAGGGTTTGCCCTGGAGGTAAAAAACGGCCGTCACCCAGTAGTGGAGAAGGTCCTGACCGACGCTCCCTTTGTCCCCAACTCTCTTTCTCTGGACAGGGCCGGCAGGAGGATAGCCCTGATCACGGGCCCCAACATGGCGGGAAAGTCCACCTACCTGAGGAGCGCCGCCCTTCTGGTCATCATGGCCCAGATGGGCTCTTTCGTCCCGGCGGAGTCGGCGGAGATCGGCCTCTGCGACCGGGTCTTCACCAGGATAGGCGCCAGGGACGACCTCGCCCGGGGAAGCAGCACCTTTATGGTAGAGATGCTGGAGACCGCCAACATCCTCCACAACGTCACAGACAGGAGCCTGGTCATTCTGGACGAGGTGGGCAGGGGTACATCCACCTACGACGGCATGAGCATTGCCTGGGCGGTGCTGGAGCATCTGGCGGGGGAGTGCGGCGCGGCCCCCAGGGTGCTTTTTGCCACCCATTACCACGAACTTACCTGTCTGGAGGACCGGTTTCCCTCCTTGGAAAACCTCACCATGGCGGTAAAGGAGGAGGACGGCAGGGTCTTTTTCCTTCATCAGGTGGTAAAGGGCAGCGCAGACAGGTCCTACGGCATCGAGGTGGCAAGGCTGGCCGGCCTGCCGAGGCCGGTGCTGCGCCGGGCCTTCGAGCTTCTGCAGGGCTTCGAGAAGGAGGACAGGGGCGCCTGCTTTAGAAAAAAGAAGCCGACCCCGCCGGGCGTCCGCCAGCTTTCCCTTTTCGACGCCGACGGCCGGGCCGTGGTGGAGGAGCTGGCGTCCCTGGACCCGGACAGCCTGACGCCCTTTAGGGCGCTGGAGCTGCTTTACAAGCTGAGAGAGAAGAGCAGGGAGGTGGTTCGTCCTGAAGATTACTCTTCTTCCTGAGGAGGTTTTCTCCCGGATTGCCGCGGGAGAGGTGGTGGAACGGCCCGTATCGGTGGTGAAGGAGGCGGTGGAGAACTCCCTGGACGCCGGGGCTTCGGAGATCAGGGTCTCCATTTTTGAAGGGGGAAAGGTCCGCATCACCGTGGAGGACAACGGCGAAGGGATTGCCTTCGGCGACCTTCCCCTGGCGGTCTCCCGCCACGCTACGAGCAAGATCAGCTCCGTGGAGGAGCTGGAGAAGTTAAGCACCCTGGGCTTCAGGGGAGAGGCCCTGCCCAGCATCGGGGCGGTGAGCAGGCTGGAGATCCGCTCCCGGCGGGAGGAAGACGAGACAGGGGGCCTTCTGAAAATAGAGGGAGGCAGGCAGGTTCTGCACAGCCCTATTTCATGCAGAAAGGGTACATGGCTCTCGGTGGAGGACCTTTTCTACACCCTTCCGGCAAGGAAAAAATTCATGAAATCGGCACTGTCCGAGGGCAGAAGGGTCTCAACCCTGATCAGGGATTTCGCCGCGGCCTACCCGTCGGTGGCTTTTTTCGAGAACAGGGACGGGAAGGATGGCTTTTCGTCGGCCGGTGACGGCGACAGAGAGCATGTCCTCAGGCAGCTGTGGGGGGAGAGCGCGGACATAAGAAGTTGCGAGGCCTCCACTACCCACCTCCGCCTTGAGTGCTGGTGGGCCCCCTTTCCCGGAAAGACCAGGAGCCAGATTACATCCTTCGTAAACGGAAGGGTAGTGAACGACACCGTGGTAAGGAGCGCCGCGGGCGCCATCTGCCGCCCCTACCCGGGAAACTGGGCGTTCCTGTTCAGTCTCGACCCGGAGCTGCTGGACGCCAACATTCATCCCGCCAAGGCGGAGGTTCGCTTCCGGTACCCCGGCGAGGTATTTGACGCCGTTCAGCAGGCTGTACTGAAACTCTCCGGGAATGTCCCCCTGCTCCCCGGGCGCGCGGAGCATTCCTTCAGGCCGCCGTCCTCTTTCCCCGCCTCAGGAGGAGGAAGCGAGGGGTGGTCCTTCAGGGAGGGGCCGGAGGAGCGGAGGGGCGATGAGCTCTTCGGCAGGGTTGGGTCCGACTCTCCTTCCTTTCTGCCGGAAAGGGAGGAGAACGGCGGGGCAGCCTGCGAGGGAGAAAATTTCCGTTTTCTCGGCCAGCTGGCTTCGGGGTACCTTGTGTTCGAGACAGAGGAAGGCATGGCCGTCATGGACCCCCACGCCGCCCACGAGCGGATCGGGTTCGAGCGGACGGAGAGACTGGCGGGGACGGCCATAGTCTCCCAAAAGCGCGTCGTGCCCCAGCCCGTGCCTCCCTCCCTCTCCCTGGAGGCGGAGGAGTACCGGGAGGAGCTGGAGAAGATCGGCTTTGTCTTTCAGGAGGGAGACGGACAGCTCTCTCTCACGGCCTATCCCTCTCTGCCCGGAGGAATAGCGGAGGACCCGGTGAGGCTTATCAGGACCATTCTTCTGGAATGGTCGGGGGACAGGCAGGCGCCCCTTAAGGATATTCTCTGGCGACAGCTCGCCACCATCGCCTGCGGGCTGTCGGTTAAGCTGGGAGACCGGCTGACCCCCTCGGAGGCCCTTGCCCTGTGGAGAAACCTGACGGACTGTCAGTCCCCGTGGAACTGTCCCCATGGGAGGCCTACCGCCCTATCGCTTACCGCTAAGCGGCTTGAATCATATTTTGGAAGGGAATAGTCGAAATGGAAAATAAAAAGACTCTGCCCGTGGCGGCCATAATAGGCCCCACGGCGGTGGGGAAGACGGCGGTAAGCCTCTCCCTGGCGTCCCGGCTGGGAGCGGAGATTATCTCCGTGGACTCCCGGCAGGTCTACCGCTACCTGGACGTAGGGGCGGACAAGGCCTCGCCTGAGATCCGCAGGGAGATTACCCATCATCTGATCGACGTAGTCGACCCGGACGAGGTGTTCTCCGCCGCCGACTTTGTGGCCCGAGCCCGCTCTGCCGTACAAAGGATTGTAAACAGGGGCAGAATCCCGCTGTTCGTGGGGGGGACGCCTTTTTATTACAACGCTCTTTTCAGGGGAGTTCTCTCCGACGGCGCCCCCAAAGACGAAGAGCTTCGCCGGGAGCTTGAGGAGTTTGCCGAGAAGGAGGGCCGGGAGGCTCTCTTTAAAAGGCTGACTGAGGCCGATCCTGAGACCGCCGCCAGGCTTCACGTAAACGACGCAAGGAGGGTGGCGAGGGCCCTGGAGATCTTCGCCCTCACCGGAATGGCTCCTTCCGAATGGTTCCGCACCAGGGACAAAATTTCCGGAGAGGAAGAGTTCGACGTTTTTTATATCGGCCTGAACAGGGACCGAAGGCTGCTCTTCGAGGCCATCGAAAGACGGGTGGGAGAGCAGTTCGCCGGGGGCTTCCCAGAAGAGGTGGAATGGCTGCTGAGCCGGGGCTATGACGAGCGTTTTCCCTCCATGCAGGGGTTTGGCTACCGGGAGCTTGTGGAGCATTTCAGGGGAAAGATTACCCTGCGGGAGGCGGCGGAGAGGGACATAAGCCAAACCAAGGCGTTTTCCCGAAGGCAGATGACGTGGTTTGGCAAATTTGAGCCTGTTATATGGTATGATACTTCAGATGGCCTGACGGACGAGCTGGCTGACCGAATAGAAAAGGAGGTCAGGGACCGCCTTGAAAAAAGATAAGGGCGGCTTCATAGTTGAAATAGCGTCTCCCACTGGCTTCTGTTTCGGGGTCAAGAGGGCTATCGAGAGGCTTGAAAAGTGCATCGCCGAAGAGGCTTCCGGGGGCGGAAAGGTCTATTCCATAGGAATGCCCATCCATAACCCCCAGGAAGTTGAGCGGCTTTGCAAAAAAGGCCTGATTGTTACAGAGCGAATCGAAGATGTGCCTGAAGGCGCCACGGTTTTTATCCGGGCTCACGGAGCGCCGCCTGAAATCAAAAAGCAGCTTGCGGAGAGGTGCGGAGATAGAGTTATAGACGCCACATGCCCCTTCGTAAAGAATGCCCAGGATAAAGCCGCCCTTCTCTCGGACGAGGGCTACACGGTTCTCGTTATCGGGGACCCGGATCACCCGGAGGTTCAGGCTATCGTCGGGTGCGCGTCGGGAGAGGTCTTTGTCGCGTCCTCCCTTTTAGAGGTGAGGCAGCTTGTCAAAAGGGACAAGCTGGGGGTAATATCACAGACGACCCAAAAGACCGGGCTCTTCGCTGAAGCTGTGGGTATACTGGCGGAGTCCGCCAGAGAGTTGCGGGTTTTCAACACTATCTGCGGCGCCACCACCAGGAGGCAGGACGGAGTAAGGAAGATGACCGGGGCGGTGGACGGACTCATAGTAGTGGGCGGCAGAAACAGCGCCAACACGGCCAAGCTCGCCGAGATAGCCTCTGCCGGAGGCTGCGACGTAAAATGGATTGAACACGCCGGGGAGCTTGACGAAGAGTGGTTCGCCGGGAAGGCCAAAATTGGGATAGCTGCCGGCGCTAGCACGCCGGACTGGCTGATAGATGAACTGAAAAATGCGCTGGAGACATCGCAGATGTCAAGGGGGATGGAAGGTTATGACGGAAGAAATGATTAATGAGGGACTCGCGAAGGAGTCCGAAGAAGTGCAGGCAACGCAGGAAGTTGTTGAAACGCCCGCGGCGGAAGAAGTGGAAGTAGCGGAAGAAGCACAGGAAATGGCCGAAACCGCCGGGCCGGAAGAGAGCTCCGATGTGCCCGAAATGGAAATGGAGAGCATGGAGGCAATTCTCGAGCAGTACGGCGAAGTGGAAGAGATTCACCGGGGCAAAGTAGTGACCGGCACGGTAGTGAACGCCACGGAGGACGGATGGCTCATAGATGTGGGCTATAAGTGCGAGGGAACCCTTCCCAACAGGGAATGGACTCACAAGGTCCTCGTGGAAGACTCAGAAAAGCCGGCTCCTGGCGATAAAATACAGGTTCAGGTGGTAAGCATCCGCCACGGGGAAGAAGCCCAGCTGACCGTCAGCCGCTGGAGATGCGAGTTCGACCGCCGCTGGAGCGAGCTTGAGGCAAAATTAGCTGAGAACGAAGTCGTCTCCGTAAAAGGCCTCCGCAAGGTAAAAGGCGGGCTTATGGTGAACTGTTGCGGCCTTGAGGGCTTTGTGCCCATCTCTCACCTGGCTGAGGAAGGCCGGGGAGTCAATCCCGGTAAGTTCGTCGATGAAGAGTTCGAGGTTAAGCTTCTGGAGAAGGACAAGAGAAAGCACCGCCTCGTCTTCTCCCGCAGGATGATCGTGGAAGAATCCCTCCATTCCGACCGGGAGAACTTCTACGCCACCGTCAAAGAAGGCGATGTTCTTGACGGCGAAGTGAGCAGCATCACCTCCTTCGGCGTCTTCGTAAACGTGGGCCCCCTGGACGGACTGGTTCACATGACGGAGCTCTCCTGGAAGAGAAATATTAAGCCCAAGGAGATGTTCAAGAAGGGCGATCCCGTCAAGGTCAAGGTCATCGGCATTGATACAGAGGGCAACAGGCTCTCCCTGAGCATGAAGCAGACCCAGGAAGACCCCTGGCTCACCGCCGCCTCCCGCTGGAAAGCGGACGACAGGACGAGCGGAATAGTGACCAACGTCACCGACTTTGGCGCCTTCGTAGAGGTGGAGCCGGGCATCGAGGGGCTTGTCCATATCGGCGACCTCAGCTGGACCAGGATCAAGCACCCGAGAGACGTCCTCCGCAAGGGACAGGAAGTTGAAGTAGTAGTGCTCGAGGTGGATATGGAAAGAAAACGGATGAGCCTCGGCTACAAGCAGATCAACGACCCCTGGAGCGACGTGCTCACCAAGTACAGCAAGGATCAGGATCTTACCGTAAAGGTCGTAAGGCTGGCCGACTTCGGCGCCTTTGTCGAAATCGAAGAGGGCATCGAGGGACTGATTCACATCTCCCAGCTCAGCACCAGAAGGGTGGAGAAGCCCCACGACGTGCTTTCCGAGGGACAGGAGACTGTGGCCAGAATCATCGAGATCAACCCCTCCGAGCGGAGGATGCGGCTCAGCATCAGCGCTCTTGAGGAGCCTGCCGAGCGCAGGCCCAGGGATGAGGACAGGAAAAGGGGCAGGCCCGACCGCAGGGAACAGGAGTTCCAGCAGAAAGCCCACATGAACGACGGGGAGGCCGCCGTTACCATCGGAGATTTGTTTAACAGCTCCCTGCTGGGAGAATAAGCCTTTAAGGGGACGCCTGAAAAGGCGTCCCCTTTTTAAAATATGATAAAGGAAAGCGCGTGAGAAGATGAACGCCTTGTATCTCAGAGTTTACCCCGACCCGGTGCTGAGGAAAAAAACCGAGCCGGTCGAGGTATTTGACGACAGCTTTAAGGACCTGACCGCCGACCTGGTAAGGCTGATGCGGATACACGACGGGGTAGGACTGGCCGCCCCCCAGGCGGGCCTGCCCCTTAAGCTTGCGGTTGTATGGTACCAGGAAGAACTATATGTTTTGGCAAACCCCGTGGTGGAGAGCTCCGAGGGAGAGCAGGAGGGCGAAGAGGGGTGCCTCAGCTTTCCCGGGATTTTCGGCGCCGTAAACCGGCCCCTTAAGGTGACGATCCGTCATCATGACATAAACGGCGATGAGCGCCTTACGGAGGCGGAAGGTTTTTTGGCCAGGGCTTTTCTCCACGAGATGGATCACCTGGAGGGAAAGCTTTTAATCGACCACTTTTCCCCCCTGAAGAGAAGCATGGCCAAGAAAAAGATGCGCAAAGCGGCGGCCGCCGCCGAGGAAACCGAGTCATGACCGGCGGCGGGAGGCCCCGGCTCTGGTTTTTTGGTACCGGGAGCTTCGGGGCCCGCTGCCTTGAGACCATTCACAAAGAACTGCCCTTCGATCTTGTAGTTACGGCCCCTCCCTCCAGGGGCGGCAGGGGAATGAAGGTCATCCCCTCGCCGGTGGAGGAGGCGTGCGTCCGGCTTGGAATTGCCGCGAGGCATTCCGCCCGGGTGGGCAGTGACAATGAACTGCTCTCCCTTCTGGAAAAAGAGCCGCCACTGACTATACTGGTAACTGACTTCGGACAGAAGATTCCTGAGCCCTATCTGTCGGCTCCCGTGAAGGGCTGTCTTAACATTCACCCTTCCCTTCTGCCCCGTTACAGGGGCGCCGCTCCGGTTCAGAGGTCTCTTATGAACGGAGACGCCGTCACGGGAGTCTCCCTTTTCCGCCTGGTGGAGGAGATGGACGCGGGCCCCGTTCTGCTGCAGGAGGAGTACGCCCCCGGGGAAGAGGCCGCGGCGGGCGAAGTTCTTGAGGCGTTGGCGGAAGAGGGTAGCAAACTTTTCCTTTTGGGTGTAAAATGCCTTATTAAGGGCACTTATTCATTTAAAGAGCAAGATTCGGAATCAGTATCCTACGCGCCGAAAATTGAAAAAAAAGAAGCAGAAATTTTCTGGAATCAACCGGCGACCATGATAGCGAACAGAGTAAGAGCATTGAATCCCGCGCCGGGGGCGTTCTTTTTAACGGAGCAAAAACGGGTGAAAATCTGGGTCGCGCGAATCAGCGAAAAGACAGGCGGCCCGGGAGAGATCGTCGGCTTCGACGGTGGTTTTCCCGTCGTTGGAGCGGCCGAAGGAGCAGTAGTTCTGGTTTCCGTTCAGCCCGAGGGCCGGCAGAGGCTCAGCGGCGCCGACTGGGCCAGGGGGCTCCGACTGGAGAAAGGAGATTTTCTTCGTTGACCGAACCCGACATTAGAATCTATTCTGAACTCATATCAAAATACCACGCAGACAATTCCCCTATCAAAGGCTGGCCCAAGGTGGCCGCCGTCACCGGAGCCCTTGGCTCAGGCAAGACCGAATGGGTACTGAATCTCGCCATGGGATTCTCCGCCCGGGGCGACAGCGTCACTATCGCCGACATGGATATCATAAACCCCTACTTCTGCATAAGACAGGTAGCCGACAGGCTGGAACAATCAGGATTCAAAATCATAAATTCTCCGGAGAGAGCCCGGTGGATGGATATGTCCGTGGTTTCCCCGGAGGTATCCCGGGCGCTTGCGGTGGAGGACGGAAGGCTGCTTCTGGATATCGGCGGCGACGCCGAGGGCGCCCTGGCGCTGAAGCAGTTTGAGCCGGATATCCGTGCGGCGGGCTACCTTCTCATTCTTGTGGTCAATGCCTTCAGGCCCCAGACCTCTACGCCGGAGACCATCAACGTCATGCTTACCAGGATGGAGGACATCTGCGGCCTCAAGGTAGGAGCCCTTATAAGCAACTCCCATCTTATGGACGAAACGTCAGCGGAGGACTGCGCCTCCGGCACGGAGACCGTATACGCCGCCGGGGAGGCCCTGGGCCTTCCCGTTCTTTACGGCGGGGTGAGGCCCGGGCTTTACGAAGAGGCCTCCCGCATTTTAAAGTCGAGGGGCGTGCCAGTTCCCCTCTGGCCTCTTTCCAGGCACATGATGCTGCCCTGGGAAGAGGGCGCCATGTGGTCAAGCGGAACCGGCGGGCAGTAAGAGCCGGATTTGATATCAATTCCTTTTGGAAGGGGTGCTAGCAGGCAATGGCGAAAGGACGGATCGAAGTTCTGGAGCAGTACTGCAAAAGCTGCGGGTTGTGCGTAGCGGCCTGTCCGCAGAAGGTCCTCCGAATTTCGGAGAAGACCAACGCGAAGGGCTACAGGCCCGTGGAACAGTTCAAGGAGGGGTGTATCGGATGCGCCATGTGCGCCATGATGTGTCCCGACGCCGCCATTGAAGTATTCAAAACCCAGGAATAAGCCTGGTCTTTCGGAGGTGAATGAAGTATGGGACGGGTTTTGATGAAAGGAACTGAAGCTATTGCGGAAGCGGCCATTCAGGCCGGGTGCAAGTATTTCTTTGGGTATCCCATAACTCCCCAGAATGAAATTCCCGAGTATATGTCGGCCCATCTTCCCGAGGTGGGAGGAGTCTACGTACAGGCCGAGAGCGAAGTGGCCTCCATCAACATGGTTCTGGGCGGAGGCTCCACAGGCTACAGAGTTATGACATCCTCCTCCAGCCCCGGCATATCCCTTATGTCGGAGGGCATTTCCTACGTGGCGGGCTGTGAGATTCCCGCCGTTATAGTAAACGTTATGAGGGCCGGCCCCGGCCTGGGCGGAATCTTGCCCGGACAGGCGGACTATCTTCAGTCAACCAAGGGCGGCGGAAACGGCGACTATAACCTGATAGTGCTGGCTCCAAGCACTCTGCAGGAGTGCGTTGACTTTACCCAGATGGCCTTCGACCTGGCCGAAAAATACAGAAACCCCGTCATGGTGGCCGCCGACGGCTTCATGGGCCAGATGATGGAAGCGGTGGAGATTAAGCCGAGCCCTACAAAGGATAAGCCTGCCGACTCCTCCTGGGCGCTGGGCTTCATGGGGGAGAGGGGCGGCAAAAAAAGCCATCTGCACAGCCTTTTCCTGGCCCCGGAACCCCTTGAGGAGCACAACCGCCAGCTGCAGAAGAAGTATGCCGCCATGAAGGCCGCCGAGCAGCGCTGCGAGACCTACATGATGGAAGACGCCGAACTTCTGGTAGCTGCCTACGGCACCACCGCCAGAATCTCCAGGTCGGCCATAAACAAGCTGAGGGCGGACGGGCACAAAGTGGGCATGATACGGCCCATCACCCTGTGGCCCTACCCCTACGAGACCTTTAAGACCATTCCCTCCACGGTAAAGCACATTCTTGTGGCGGAGATGAACGCCGGTCAGATGGTCGACGATGTGAAAGTTGCCACCGGTTGCCGGTACCCGGTCTCATTCTACGGCCGCACGGGCGGTTTCGCCCCCTCGGTGAAGGAGATCGAGGACGAGTGCAGGCGCATTCTCGGCCTGCGGTAAGGAGGGGAAAGCCATGAGTGAAGTAAAAGTATACGAACGGCCAAAGAGCTGGATGCCCGACGTCAGCAGCCACTACTGTCCCGGCTGCGGCCATGGCATAGCCCACCGGCTGGTCTGCGAAACCATCGACGAGCTAGGCATTCAGAACCAGACCATAGGCGTGGCCTCCGTGGGATGCTCCGCCATGATCTACGACTATATTGATACGGACTTCTGCGAGTCCCCCCACGGCAGGGCCCCCGCAGTGGCTACGGGCATAAAGACGGTCCGCCCCGACAGGGTGGTCTTCACCTACCAGGGAGACGGCGACCTGGCCTCCATCGGCATGGGAGAGATAGTTCACGCCGCCGCCCGCAATACACCCATCACGGTGGTCTTCATAAACAACGCCATCTACGGCATGACCGGCGGCCAGATGGCGCCGACCACCCTCATTGGCCAGAAGGCGACCACGTGCCCCCTGGGCCGGGATGCAGCCGTAAACGGATACCCCCTGAGAATGAGCGAACTGCTGGCCGCCCTTCCTTCACCGGGCTACATCACGAGGGTTACCGTGGCACAGCCAAGATATGTCACCAGGGCCAAGCAGGCCATCAGGAAGGCCTTCCAGAACCAGATCGACGGCAAAGGCTTCTCGCTGGTGGAGGTGCTGTCCTCCTGTCCTACAAACTGGGGCATGAGGGCCGTGGAGTCCTTCGACTGGGTCATCTCGTCCATGATTCCCTACTATCCCCTTGGCGTTTTCAAGGATTTTGAATAGGGAAAGGAGGAGAAAACAATGTCCGGATTCTACAAAACGCTTCTCGCGGCGGGGTTCGGCGGCCAGGGGGTAATGGTGCTTGGACAGCTCGTTGCCTATACGGGCATAGAGGAGGGGCGGCATGTAACCTGGATTCCCTCCTACGGCCCCGAGATGAGGGGCGGCACAGCCAACTGCGGCGTGGTGCTCTCCGACGGGGAGATTGGCTCGCCCGTGGTGGACGATGCCGACGTTCTGGTGGTGCTTAACCAGCCCTCCCTCTCCAAGTTTCTCGAAAGAGTAAAGCCCGGCGGGACGCTTGTCTACAACAGCAACATGGTAGAGTACGACGGCTCCAGAAGCGACATCACCCCCATAGGCATCCCCGCGTCCGCCATTGCCGCGGAGCTGGGGAGCGACAGGATAACTAATATTGTCATCCTGGGCGCGGTGGTGGAGGCGGGCGGTATAGTCGACGACCAGACCTGCATAGATACCATAAAGGATAAGCTGGGGACGAGGAAGCCCGAATTTCTTCCCATGAACCTCCAGGCCTACGAAAAAGGGAAGGCAGAGGCCAGAGCCCTTCTTTCAAAATAGCGGGACGGCCCGCTTATGGACAGGACGGAAAAGCCCCTTTCAAAATCCACGGCTTACCGGGGATCCATCCTTAACCTGAGAATCGACAAGGTGGAGACTCCGGCGGGGAAAAAGGCGATCCGGGAAGTGGTGGAGCACGCGCCGGCAGTGGCCATACTGCCCGTGGCCGACGACGGAACCATCTACCTGATCCGTCAGTACCGGTACGCCGTGGGAAGAGACCTTCTTGAGATTCCGGCGGGGCTGGTGGAGCCGGGAGAGGACTTAGCCAGGTGCGCGGAGAGGGAGCTTCAGGAGGAGATAGGCTTCTTTCCGGGGAAGCTCCTGGAGATAGGAACCATGTACAACTCGCCCGGTTTCTGCACCGAGACGGTGACGCTTTACCTTGCCACGGATCTCCGTCCGTCAAACCTGGCCCCTGACGACGACGAATTTATCGAGACCGTTACCATGTCCCCCGATGAAATCCGCGGCATGATAAAACGGGGCGAGATCGTCGATGGCAAGACCTTCGCGGCCCTTGCCTGGTATCTGGCGTTTAATTGCGAATAGCCACTTTTTCCGGGGCGCTTACATTAGGCCCCGGTTTATATTTTTGATGCTGGAAATTTTGGGTAACCGTTATGAAATTATATGACTTTGAGGATTCCGTGGAAAGCTTCCTGTCATTTATTCTTCTGGAGAGGGGATTAAGCCCCAATACGGCCGCTGCTTACGGCCGGGATCTGAGACAGTGGGAAAAATTTTGCGGCGAGATCGGGGCTAACCCTCTGCCGCCCGGGATAAACGAACTCTTTCTGTTTCAGCGCCACCTTGCGAGGAGCGAAAAGAGCCCCGCCACTAAACAGCGAATCATGGCGGCCCTCCGGACATGGATGCGCTACCTGGAGCAGGAGGGAGCGCTGGACGAGGATATGCGCCTGCCGGCCCTTCCCGCCAAAGGACGGAGCTTGCCCCGGATTCTTAACGAAGGGGAGCTGGACAGGCTCTTTCAGGCATGTTCCGGCGACGGCCCTCTGGATTTGAGGGACAGAGCCCTCTTCGAGACGGCTTACGGATGCGGCCTGCGGGCGAGCGAACTCTGCGGCCTGGAGCTCCGCGACATAGACTTCAGCGCAAAAACGCTGAGGGCGGCGGGCAAGGGCGAAAAGGAGCGTATCGTCCCCTTTCTGGGTGAAGCGGCGGCCCGCGTTGCCCGCTACCTGGAAGGCGGCCGCCCCTCTCTGGCAAAAAAGCCAGGGGAACGGCTCTTTCTTACAAAGAGCGGAAACCCGCTAAAGCGGGAAGACGTATGGAGGGCCCTCAGAAAAAGAGGGTCCTCAGCGGGCATTCCTTCGTCCAGACTTCACCCCCATATTTTAAGGCACAGCTTCGCCACCCACCTCATCCGCAGGGGCATGGACCTCAGGACCGTACAGGAGCTTCTGGGCCACTCTTCCATTGCCACATCGGAAAAATACCTCCACTTTGACCTGGAGCTTAGAGACGTTTATGATAAGAGCCATCCCAGGGCTTGAGCCCGATGCGCATTTTCAGTACAGGGGGAGATAAGAGATGAAGAACAGAGTATCCGCGGCCGTGGACTGTCTGCGCGCCTTCACGGACCGGGTTCCCGAGGCGGCGGTGGTTCTGGGCTCCGGCCTCGGCGCTTTTGCCGACAGCCTTGCCGGGAAAATTGTCATACCCTACATCGATATTCCCGGGTGGCCCCGATCCACGGCGCCGGGCCATGCCGGACGGCTCGTCCTCGGCGAGGTCGGAGGCAGATTCATCGCCGTTATGCAGGGAAGAGTGCACTACTACGAAGGACACTCCATGGACGAAGTGGTGTTCCCTGTGCGGGCGCTGGGCGCCTGGGGCGTGAAATACTACATTGCCACCAATGCCGTGGGGAGCGTGGATCACTCCCTCGCTCCCGGCGACGTAACGCTGCTCTACGACCATATAAACTGGATGGGCGCCAATCCCCTTAGAGGACCCGATACGCCTGAGTGGAACCCCCGCTTTCCTGATATGACCTACGCCTACGACAGAGGTCTTCTTGATCTGGCCGAAAAAGTAGCCGTACGGGAGGGCATTCCGGTTCAAAAAGGGGTATATATCGCCTTTCCCGGCCCGTCCTACGAAACCCCCGCAGAGATACGGATGGCCCGCATTCTGGGGGCCACCGTGGTGGGAATGTCCACCGTGCCGGAGGTGATCACCGCCAACGCCATGGGCATGAGGGTGTGCGGCATATCCTGCGTGGCCAACTACGGCGCGGGGATGACCGCAAATCCTCTGAGCGGAGAAGAGGTGCTGGAGGAGATGGGAAAAGCCTCCGGCAAGCTGATAAGACTTTTGAAGGGGCTCATTCCGGAGCTGGGCTAAAATGGACATTCTGTCGTTTATCGAGCGGAAGAGGGACGGCGGCGTCCACTCCCCCGATGAGATGGAGGAGTTCGTCCGGCGGTTCAGCTCGGGAGAGATTCCCGACTACCAGGCTGCCGCCTGGCTGATGGCCGTCTTCTTCAACGGCCTTTCCGATGACGAGCTCCGGAGCTTTACCCTGGCGCTGGCCGGATCGGGAGAAATTCTCTCCTTCGGTGACGATGTTTTTCTCATGGACAAACACAGCACCGGAGGGGTGGGAGACAAGATAACCCTTATCCTTGTACCTCTGGCTGCGGCCTGCGGAGTGACGGTGGCAAAACTTTCGGGCCGGGGGCTAGGCTTTACGGGAGGAACGGCGGACAAGCTTGAGGCTATCCCCGGCTTCCGGGTTCATCTGAGCTCCGGCGAGTTCATGAGGCAGATAAAATCCATCGGGTGCGCGATTTCCGGGCATTCCGCCGACCTGGCTCCTGCTGAGGCCAAATTTTACGCCCTCAGGGACGTGTCAGGGACGGTGCCCTCCCTGCCCCTGATATGCAGCAGCATAGTCAGCAAGAAGATCGCCGGGGGGGCGGACGGCTTTGTCTTCGACGTCAAGTGCGGCAGGGGAGCCTTTATGACCGATTACCAAAGCGCGGAGGCCCTGGCCGGGGCCCTGGTCTCCCTCTCCCGGTCCCTGGGGAAAAAGGCCGCCGCTCTTATCACGGATATGGACCAGCCCCTGGGCCGTTGGGTAGGAAACGCGGCTGAAGTTCTCGAGGCCGTGGAGGTTCTGAAGGGCGGCGGACCGGAGGACGTGAGGGAAATATCCCTCTCCCTGACGGGAGCCATGATCTCCCTCGCCAGGGGGGGCTCCATGGAAGAGGGCAGGGACCTGGCGCTGCGCCGGCTTGACGACGGGAGCGCCCTCGCCATGCTGAAAAAGCTGGTGGAGGCCCAGGGGGGAGACGGCAGAATCTGCGAAACCCCGGAGGAGATTCTGACCATCGCGCCCAATAAATATTTCCTTAGGGCCGACAGGCACGGGACGATGGACGGCGTGGACGCCAGAAGCATCGGCGAGGGGGTCAAGCGGTTAGGCGGAGGCAGAATGACCCTTGACGAAGAGATCGACCTGACGGCGGCAGTGAGGCTGACGGCCAAAACCAGGGCGCGAGTTAAACCCGGAGATCCCCTGCTGGAGATAAGATATCCCGACGAGGTCCGGCTGAAGAGTGCTCTTCCTTTTTTTGAAAAGGCCTTCTCCATTAGCGGGGAAGCGCTTCCGGGCGCCACAAAAGACGAGAAAAGAGGTTTTATCCTTGGAGTTGTACAGTAGAGTTAAAAAGATCGTGATCCTCGCGGCGGCATGGGTGATTTTCCTTTCAGGAGCCGCCTTCGCTGAGGTTAATGTTCAGTATCCTCCGTCGGTGGGGCTGGGAAATCCCTTTGCGGTCAGGATTACGTCCACAGAGCCAATTACGGGAGTTTCGGCAAAATGGCAGGGCTGGAATGTGCCCCTTGACATCACCGTATGGAATAACCGCTATATTGCCCTTGGGCTCTTCGGCGCTCAGACGGGTAAGGTGAAAACCGGAACGCATCCTCTGAAGCTAACCCTCCAGTCAAACGGGAAAAAGCGGGAGCTGACTCTTTCAATAAAAATAACTCCCGTGAAATATAAAGAAGATCACCTGACACTGCCCGAGAGCATGGTGACGCCCCCGGCAAATGTTCTGGAGCGTATTGCCGCGGAAAGAAAGGCCGTGGGCAAGGCTCTTGCCACCATGTCACTCGCGAGAAACTGGGGGCTGCCCCTCATCAGACCCGTGGAGGGCATAGTAACCAGCCCTTACGGCAGGCAGCGCATTCTTAATAAAAAACCCAGGGCGCCCCACGGCGGAGTGGATTTCAGGGCGGCGACGGGCACGCCGATAAAGGCGGCTCTGCCGGGCACGGTGATTCTCACGGGAGACCATTATTATGCCGGAAAGAGCGTCTATATCGATTCCGGGGGAGGGGTAATAACCCTGTACTTCCACCTGAGCTCAATAGACGTTAAAGAAGGGGATCAGGTGAAAAAAGGGGCAGTCATCGCAAAAAGCGGCCAGTCCGGGCGGGTTACGGGCCCCCACCTGCACTTCGGCCTCTGTCTTTCCGGCCAGCATGTAAACCCTGAGCCCATTTTCACCGGAACCATGGCCGACCTGCTTGAAAAGACGGCCCTGGTTAAGGTCTATCTCTGAGCAGGGGGACAAGGAGCCCATGGCGAGAACAGTTTCTTACCCCCTGCCCATAGTCTTCTGCTTTCTGCTGAGGGAGGGGGAGGTGCTGCTCCACAGGAGGATGAAAGCTCCCTGGAACGGCTCCATAACTGTCCCGGGGGGCAAAAAGGAATGGGGAGAGACCGCCGGGGAGGCCTGCGTCAGGGAGATGGAAGAAGAGACGGGCTACCGTCTGCTCTCCCCGCGTCTACGGGGCATCGCCTACATAGTTTCAGGGCAGGAAGAGGCCACCGGCTACTACTTCTCTTCCGACAACTTTTGGGGAGAGCTTAAATCCAGCGATGAAGGAGAGTCCTTCTGGGGCGACCGAAAGGCGAGCATGACGCTGCCCGGCATCAATCCCTTCTATAAACTGCTGGCGCCAGTGATTTTTGACGAAACCTCGCCTCTTTTCGAGGTGAAAATACGGTCCGAAGAGGAGAGAATTATTTCCTCCTCCTTCCGCGACGTCTGAACCAGGGCATATACCGGCCATCGGGGGAGATAGCATGAAAACGAAACGGCTGTTGGCGGCAATTATAATACTCGCGGGCCTTATCCCCTCGGGGGCTTGGGCCGATGAGACGCTGGAGGATCTTTTCGGCAGGTATTTCACCGGGAAGATAAAGGCGGAATCAATTCTTGCCGTGGTAACGGCCTCGGAAGACGAAATCCGCCGGGGGACGATCCCAAGCCTTACAATCTGCATCGAGAGATCGACGGTGGCGGACGCCGTTTACGACCGGATGCTGCTTACACTGTCCGACGTCCTTTTCACCAGAAAGGGACAGGAGGTTAAAATTCACTCTTACCAGGAAACCAGGCTCTCCGGGACCATACTAAAAAAAGACTTTCTTGAAGCGCTGAAGAAAAACATGGCAAGATACTCAGTAACAAGCCTTGAACTTAAAGAAGGCAGAGTGAACATGCTGGGAGCCTACAGAAGGAAAGCCGCGCTGCGGATGAACGCCCTTATCCGGCTGTCGGGCCAGTACGTGATAACCGGAGGCGTGGGAACGCTCAAATTTGATTCCTCCACGAACGACAACCCCTTCGTCTCCGCGGCGGACGTGGGCAGAGCGGTGGCAAAGGCCGCGCCCGGGCTTAACTTCAGCAACTTCTTTTCCTCGCCGAAGGTAACGGAGGTAAGAGTGGATCACGACATGATATGGTTTTCCGCCCAGTGAGAAGCTTTTGGCACAAGGATGAATTTGCGTCCCGAACCCCGGCAGATTGCCACGAAGGCGCTTGACCTCAGTAAAAGAATAGCTTAATATGATCTGCGGCAACGGAGGCGAATGTGTCCTGGTGGGCGCCCTGGACTTC
>CAZXOD010000022.1:13988-17679 GCA_964642285.1 uncultured Synergistaceae bacterium | reverse complement strand
CCGAGATCCCTGGTTTCTTCAATTACTACCGGCACCATCAGGGAGGAGGACGTAATGAGCTCCACCCAGGAGTAGCTCTCCTCAAGGGCGCTTATGCGCCCCGCAAGGTATCCGTTGTGGAGCACCGGCGCTCCGAAGGAAACGCCGTCGGAGGTTCCCTTGTTTATCCTGGCCTCAGACCACCACGAGAGGGGCTCCCTGAGGGTAACCCTGGCGTAGCCGTAGTACCGCTCAAGTTCCTCCCTTAGGTGAGCCGCCGATCCCATGGACCAGGCCAGCTTAAGGCGGGAGTTTTCCTTTTCGAGGAAGTCAAGCCTCCCCATGAGGGCGCTTTTTTCGGCGAACCAGGATGAAAGGTTTTTGGCGCCCTGTTCCAGCACCACCGCGGGATATTCCGGGTAGCGCAGGAGGCTGCCGGCAACGTCCACCGCTCCCCTGAAGATGTCCTTCCGGGGGGCGGCCGCCAGCATAAGCAGGCACGCTATTATCATCAGCAGACCGTGAATCCATTCTTTTCCAAGGTGTTTTTCAGCCATAAACCAGCTCACCGCCGCCGGAACGCCTACTTGGATCCCCTTTCCACAGAAAGAAGGACCTTTCTCATGTCGTCAAGATTGTCCAAAATTTTCCCCACGCCCCTGGCCACCGCGAAGAGAGGGTCTTCCGCCAGGATTACGGGAGTATTCAGGGCCCGGGAAAATCTCTCAGCAAGCCCCCTTAGCTGGGACACGCCTCCGGAGAGCAGGATCCCCTGATCTACTATGTCCTTTGCCAGTTCAGGGGGAGTCTGTTCCAGGGCCACTTTGACCATGTCCTCTATTCTGAGGACTATGGGCTCCAGGGCCTCCCTCAGCTCTACGGAGGTCACCGTATCCGCCTTGGGCAGTCCGTCGGCCAGATCCCGGCCCTTTACCGACATCTCCAGTTCTTCCTTAAGGGGAAGAGTGGAGCCGATGGTCATCTTTACCTCCTCGGCGGTGGTTTCGCCGATGAGCAGGGCGTATCTCTGCCGGAGCATGGCGATGATGGCGTTATCCATGTCCTTTCCGGCAGCCCTGAGGGAGTTGGTTATGACGATGCCCCCCAGGGAGAGCACCGCTACTTCGCTGGTGCCCCCTCCTATGTCTAGGATCATGCTTCCCCTGGGCTCCTGGATGGGGAGTCCGACGCCAAGAGCGGCTGAGATAGGCTCCTCCACCACGTAGGCTTCCCTGGCCCCGGCGCCCAGAGTGGCGTCCACCACGGCCTTCCTCTCCACCTCGGTAACCTCGGCGGGGACGGCGATCACGACTCTGGGGTTTGACAGAAAGCCTCTGGCGCCCCCCGCCTTTCTGAGGCAGTGGCGGATCAGCTGCTCCGTCATATCGTAGTTGGCTATTACGCCGTCCTGCAGGGGCCAGATGGTGGAAACTCCCGTGGGCGTCTTTCCGGCCATGGCCTTCGCCTCTTTGCCTACGGCGATAACGTCGAGAATGCCTCCCTTGGGGCGCTTCCGCACGGCCACGGCGGAGGGTTCGCTTAGCACTATCCCCCTGCCCTTAACATAAACCACAATATTGGCCGATCCGAGATCGATGCCGATATCAGCTCCAAATACACCTTTAAACATTCCGAACACCTGCTTCAGTCCCCACTTTCCAGGCCCGCGGGAAGCTGGATTGACGCGTACTCCCCGTCGGCCGCCACGTAATGGCCTAAAAACCTTATGTCAAGCATCTTTGTCCTCCCGACAAGATAGTCCGTCAGCATTCTGTCCTCCCGGCTGGGCCGCAGCGATCCGTCCGGATGATTGTGTACAAGGACGAGCCCTGAAGAGTCCAGACGAACCGCCCTGCGCAGGAAGTATTTTACATCAAGAAAAGCCCCGTCCGGTCCTCCGTAGGAAATAAAATCCGTGGCAATGACGGTTCCGTTTTTTCTGACGTGGATGGCAATGATGAACTCCCTTTCTTCCCCGGCCAGCTCCGCCGCCAGGGAGGAGAGGCGCTTTTCCCAGGGAAGGGCCTCTTCAGGCTCCCTTTTCTCAGAGCTTATGCGCTTTCCCAGTTCGAGGGCCGCTAGCAGAACGCAGATCTTCGCCTCCCCCAGGCCGGAAATCGCCAGCATCTCCTCTTCCGTGGCCCTGGAGAGCCCTCTTGCGTTGCCGAACTCTCTGAGTATGTCGGAGGCCAGCTCAAGGACGTCCTTTCCTCTGCTGCCCGTCCGAAGGAGGATAGCCAGGAGTTCCGCCAGAGACAGAGATGAAGGCCCTTTCAGCCTAAGTCGCTCTCTGGGCCGCTCTTCCCCGGGAAGATCCGCAAGCTTCATCTGCCCTTTTGCTCCTCCGGCCAGAAGGGGTTATGAGACCGCTCGTCTCCTATGGTGGTCTCCGGGCCGTGGCCGGGAAGCACTACAAGCCCGTCGGGCAGGGACGCCAGCTTAACCAGGGATCGGTCAAGAACTACCGGGTCTCCCCCGGGCAGATCGGTTCTGCCCACACTCCTGGCGAAAAGAGTATCCCCAGACAGCAGAAGGCTGCCCTTCTCAGACCGAACCAGAAAGCAGCTGCTTCCCCTGGTGTGGCCGGGAGTGGCTATGACCTGAACGGTCATGCTCCCTACCTCCAGCACATCGCCGTCTTTTAAGCGGGTGAAGTCGCCGGTTCCCTTAAAATCATAGCCCATCCAGGCGGCCGTATCCTTGTCGGGGCTCTCCAGCATGGGGCCGTCGGGCCCGGGGGCGTAAAGGGGAGCGTCGAACCGGGCAACCGCCTCGGGAATCCCTCCCACGTGGTCAAGATGGCCGTGGGTAACAAGTATCTTTTCTATGGAAATGCCCTCTCTGTCGGCAAAATCCTTTATTCCCTCCGCGCTGCCCGCGGGATCAGCAATAAACCCGGCGTCCCCCTCCCACACGAGGTATGTGTTGGTAGCCAGGGGCCCCAGGGGAAAACGTTTATAGTTCATTTAAATAATCATCCTCCGTTTTTTAAATCAGGATTCTTTTTCAAGTATAAGCGTGACGGGGCCGTCGTTCACTATTTCAACGCTCATGTGAGCCTGGAAGACGCCGCTCTCCACCTTAACTCCCCTTTCGGCCACATACTTCTTGAAGGTTTCGTAAAGGCGGTTTGCCTCTTCGGGCTCCCCCGCCGCGATGAAGGACGGACGTCGTCCCTTGCGGCAGTCGCCGTAAAGGGTGAACTGGGATACGGCCAGGACGGCCCCGCCCACGTCGGCCAGGGAGAGGTTCATCTTGCCCTCACCGTCCTCGAAGATTCGGAGGCCGACAATTTTGTCCGCCATCCATTCCGCTTCAGCATCGCCGTCGGTGCGGGATGCGGCCAAAAGCACGCAGAGGCCCTTTTCAATCTCTCCCGTTACTCTTCCGTCCACAGTCACCCTGGCGGACGATACTCTCTGCACTACAGCTCTCATATCATCACCCCCGGGAGACGTCCAGCATGCCTTTTACGGCGTTCAGCTTAGCAACAATACTGTAAAGATGTTCCACGTTTTTTACCCTCACTTCTATCTTCATCCGGGCAAGGTTGCCCCCTACCACTCCCGCCTTGACTCCGACCATGGCGCCGTCCCCGGCGAGTATGGCCTGGGCCACGTCGCCGAAAATTCCGCCCCTGTCGAGGGCCTCAAGCTTCAGGCGGGCAGTGTAGCGCTTATTCTCAGTGGCGTTCCAGGAGACGGAGACAAGT
>CAZXOD010000022.1:7051-13978 GCA_964642285.1 uncultured Synergistaceae bacterium | reverse complement strand
TCTTCCCTGGCGTTTTTCAGGTTCTCGCAGTCCGCCCGGTGCACGGTGATCCCTCTCGTGCGGGTGGAATAGCCCACTATGGGGTCACCTGGGACGGGCTCGCAGCAGTTTGAAAGCTGAACCTGAACGCCCTCGGCTCCCTCCACTATTATGTCCGACTCCCCCCGGGGGCCGGAAAAACCGGTCTGCTTCTCCGGCTCGGGAGGCAGCTGGGGAGAGGGCTGAATCTGGGACTGAGCTTTTCCCGCAAGCCGCTGGGCGATCTGGGAGACGCTCTGATTCCCTGCGCCGACAGCCGCGAGAAGCTCCTCGCTGTTTGACAGCCCCACGTCCCTGGCTATCTTGTTGAGGAGGGGCGTCAGTTCTTCAAAATCCTCGTACTCCGGGGTCCCTCTTTTCTTTATCTCCCGGTCCAGCAGCTCCCGGCCCCTCTGCAGTTTTTCGGCCCGTTCGGTTTTTTCCTGGGCCCGGAAGTAGGCCCGGATCTTGCCTCTCGCCTTGCTGCTCCTGGCTATTTTGAGCCAGTCCCGGGAGGGAGATCCCTGGGGTGAAGTTATGATTTTTACGATGTCCCCGTTCTGGAGCTCGTAGCCCATGGCAACGATTCTGTTGTTCACCATGGCGCCCACGCACCTCATGCCCACCTGGGTGTGAATCGCGAAGGCAAAGTCCAGGGGCGTGGAGCCTCTGGGGAGGGAGACCACTTCCCCCTGGGGCGTAAATACAAAGACGTCGGAGGAGAGCACGTCGTCCTTCAGCCGCTCCAGAAATTCCGACGGATCCTGAGAGCCGTCGTGATCCCCCTCAAGGGCCTGCCGGATCCAGGTCAGCCTGGCGTCGAGGTCGTCCAGCCTGCCGCTTCCCTCCTTGTACCTCCAGTGGGCCGCGATGCCGTACTCGGCCAGGGAGTTCATCTCCCTGGTCCTGATCTGCACTTCAAGGGGTTCCCCCGTGGGGCCCACCACAGTGGTATGAAGGGACTGGTACATATTGCTCTTGGGATTGGCGATATAGTCGTCAAACTGGCCCGGAATGGGCTTCCATATAGTGTGGACAATGCCCAGGACCGTGTAGCAGGCGGCGATGTCCTCCACCACCACCCTGAGGGCCAGGAGATCGTAGAGCTGTTCCACGGGCAGTTTTTTCCTGTTCACCTTTTCGTAGATGCTGTAAAAGTGCTTGGCCCTGCCCTTGACCCTGCACTGGATGCCCTCTTCCTCCAGCCTGGCGGTAAGTATTTCCATGGCCTTCCGGATTACGGTCTCCCGCTCGGGCAGCTTCTTGCGGACCCTTCTGCGGATTTCATAATACATCTCGGGATCGGCATATTTAAAGGCCAGGTCTTCAAGTCCCCGCTTAACCTGGTAAATGCCCAGACGATGAGCCAGAGGGGCATAAATTTCCAGGGTCTCCCGGGCGATTCTCATCTGTTTGTCCTTTCTGAGGACGCCCAGGGTGCGCATGTTGTGAAGGCGGTCGGCGAGCTTTATCAGGACCACCCGGATGTCCTTGGCCATAACCACGAACATTTTCCGAAGGTTTTCCGCCTGATAGTCCTCGAAGGACTTGAAGGGCAGCTTGCCCAGCTTGGTAACCCCGTCCACCAGGGTTGCTACCTCCGCGCCAAAGGCGCTTTTAAGCTTTTCTGCCGTTATATCCGTATCCTCAATGACGTCGTGAAGAAGGGCAGACACCAGAGTGACGTTGTCGAGCTGCATATCCGCCAGGATGGAGGCCACGTTTATGCAGTGCACGATGTACGGGTCGCCGGTGGTCCGCTTCTGGTCTTTGTGGGCCGCTCCGGCCATTACCAGGGCCTCCCCCAGGGTCATGAGCTCCTCCCTGGAGAGATAGCCGATCACCTTAGACCACAGTTCGTGCCAGGCAAATTTTACTGAAATCGCCCTGTCTTCATCTGGGATTCGGCCCATGTAGCTGTCCCTGAGCTTGCCGGAGGCCTTTCTGTCCATATCGGACCGGGGCTCCTTTTTCTCTTCAGAGTCCAGTTTAACCAGTATATTTTCGCTCAATTCTTCCGGGTTCACACCGTCACCCCCTCGTCAGGGCAGCTCATCCACCACGACATAGTCCATAACGTACTGCAGCCTCTCCTGTCCCCGCCAGTAGTCCAGCCTTGGGCGGTACACCCACCCTCCCGGCGCCGCCGCCGACTCAAGGGTCTCCCTGCCGTTAAAGGCCAGAAGCTTAGTCCCTCCCGTCTCCACCTGCAGGTGCCGTCCGTCCCTGCCCAGGGGGAGCAGCTGGTCGCCCTCCCGTCTGGCCGTGTAAAACAGGGGCGCGGGATTGCCGTTTCCGAAGGGCCCCAGGGCGGCCACTTCCTTCCATGAATCTATCTCTATATCCTCGGGATTAATGGCCAGAGCCTCGATCTCAGGCTCATCCAGCTTCATGGAGGACAGAGCCTCCTCAAGCTGGTTTGACACGTCGCCCCAGTTGGACCTGGAAACAGAGAATCCGGCGGCATACTGGTGGCCCCCCCACGCATCCAGCAGAGAGGAAATCGAGTCCAGAACCTTGATGGCGTCTCCTCCTCCAGGCACCCTCAGAGTGCCGCGGATGCCGTCCCTTACCGGCGCCGCCAGGGCCACCGGAGCTGAGCTGACGCTGCAAAGCCGGCTTGCCACGCCGCTTAGAACGCCGATGGGCCAGTCCTCCCCCAGGGCCACATGATTAAAGGGTCCGGTTAGAATTGCCCTGGCTTCGTCGGAGATTCTTCCCGAGAGGAGCTGCCTCTTTTTATTGAGGGCGACCAGCTCCTCCGCTCCCTCCTCGGCGCCCTTTCCGCCCAGAAGCACCTCCACCGCCGTATCGGCCACATCCATCCTTCCGGCGGCGTTGAGGCATGGAATCACCCTCATGGTGAGGGACTCCTCTGAAATGGCCTGAGAAGACAGTCCAAGGTGATGGAAGAGCCTTGCCAGTCCCCGGCCGGGTCTCTTTTTCATGGACGCGACGCCCTCCCTGACTATCTCCCTGTTGAGGGGATCCAGGGGCATGCAGTCCGCCAGGGTGGCGAGCGCCGCGAGGTCGGCGGTTTCTCTGGCCTTTTGATCCGTAATTATCCCGTACTTCCAGGCCCACGCCCAGATAACCCCCGTAGCGCAGAGAGATTTTGCCGCGGCGTCCCCGCCCCCGCAGTGGGGGTTCACCACGGAGGGGTGAAGGGGCCTGCCCTCCTCCGGCTGGTGATGATCGAAGACAAAGACGTTTATGCCGGAGGCCGCCGCCCTCTCCAGGATTTCATAGTCCTTTGAGCCGCAGTCCACCACGATGAGGGTGTCCCATCCCATGGGAAGCAGCTGTTCCATTACGGACCCGTGCAGGCCGTAGCCCTGTTCGTGGCGGTGAGGGATAAAAAAACGGACGTTCCGGGCCTTTCCCCTGCAAATCTCCATAGCCAGGGCGGTGGAGGCTGCGCCGTCCACATCGTAATCCCCGTACACTAGCACCCTGCCCGGCCCTCTCATCTTTTTCCACCGCTGGGCCGCCTGGGCAGCTCCCTCGCCCAGGTCAAGCTCCTTAACCAGGTCCGGCATGGAGGGGCGGGCAAAGGCCGATTCGAAGGGCAAACCTCCCCTGCTTTCGATAACCGCCGCGGCAAGAAGTGAACAGCTCTCCCTTTCGGCCAGAAGCCGGGCGGCGGCAGTGGGTCCGACTATCCGCAGACGGTCCGACCTGCAAAGGACTGTCATAGCCCCCTGTCCCCCTGCACCCTTCTCCCGGCGGGAGCCCCATAACGGGGCTTTTGAAAAAGAACATATAAAAATATATATGCAGCCGTCCGACGTCGGGCGGCCGTGGCATGGTCTGTCATAAAACGTCCTCCCCGAAGGAGCGCCCCCTTGAGAAAGCTCCAAAAAAGGCACAGCAGGAGCTGTTTTTTGAAACCGGCTCCGCGGTGCGAAAAAAAAATAAAAAATCTTTTTATATTGTAGTCTCTGGCCCCCCTTATGTAAACTCCCCGCTCCCCCGCCCCGTACAGCCGGGTTCCTGTATGGTTCGCGCCCGGATTTATGAAGGGAATTCCATGTTTCCCCAGGCCTCCGGCAATAAAAAAAGAGCCCTTTGAAGGGCTCCTTTTTTTTGCCGCGCTCTCTATACTTTTTGGGGCGACTTTGCCCACCATTCGGCAAGCAGGCCCGAGGTCAGAAAAATGGAGCTGAAGGTACCCACCGTAATGCCCGCAAGGATTGCGAAGGAGAAGCCCCGTAGCACCTCTCCACCCCAGAGGAACATGGCTATCATCGGCAGGAGGGTCGTAAGGGCGGTGTTTATGGTCCTGGAAAGAGTCTGATTGATGGAGTTGTTCAGCAGCTCAACAATTCCGAGCCTTCTTAAATCCTTCCAGTTCTCCCGCACCCTGTCGAGGATGACGATGGTGTTGTTGAGCGAATAGCCCACAATGGTGAGTATGGCCGCGATGAAGGTGGAAGATACTTCCATGCCGAAAAGGCTGAAAAGCCCAAGGGTTATGGCCGAGTCATGCATGAGTGCCAGCACGCTTACCACAGCGAAGCGGAACTGAAAGCGAACGGTAATATAGATTAAAATCCCGCCCAGAGCCAGAGCGAGGGCGATCATGGCCTCCTGCCTGAGCTCCGCTCCCACCACGGGGCCCACTTTCTCCAGGCGTATTACCTGCAAATCGGCGTCCTTTGCCCTGAGGGCTTCCACCGTCTGCTTCCTGGCCTCTTCCTCGTTGGCGCTGATTCTTATAATTACTCCTCTGTCGCTGTAGGCCTGTATTACCGAACCTCCCTGGCCGATATCCGTCAGTAAGGCGCGGACGTCCTCAATAGCGACAGGGACCGCAAACTCCACCTGCACCACGTTTCCGCCGGTAAAGTCTACGCCGAGGTTCAGCCCCTTGAAAATGACCAGGCCAAGGCTGGCGACCACACAGACCAGGCTGAGCAGGAGGGCTTTTTTGCTGTATTTCATAAAGTTAAATGTAATTTTACGCATCTGTAATTCCCTCCCCCTCAGGAACGCGGGGCCAGAAAGCCCGCCCCTCTCCGGCTTCCCATGAAGAGCAGGAGAATGGTTCTGGTGACTACCACGTTGCAGAAAACGCTGGCCACAATTCCGATGCTAAGGGTAACGGCGAAGCCCCGCACCGGGCCGCTTCCAAAATAAAAGAGGACTGCCGCGGCGATAAGAGTGGTGATGTTGGCGTCCAGGATGGTGGCCAGGGCCTTTTTAAACCCGGCGTCCAGGGAGGCCATGGGCGTCTTGCCCGCTCTTGCTTCCTCCCTCATCCTTTCGTAGATGAGTACGTTGCCGTCCACCGCCATGCCTATGGTAAGCACTATTCCCGCAATGCCGGGAAGGGTAAGGGTGGCCTTCATGGAGATCAGTCCCGCGAAGACAAGCAATATGGTCACCGCCAGGGCGGCGTCGGCGGCTATGCCAAGGGTGCGGTAGTAGATCATCATAAAGAGGAACACAAGCGCAGTTCCGATCAGGCCCGCCCTGATTCCGGAATTTATGGAGTCTTCGCCCAGGGAAGGTCCAACGGACCTGTTCTCAATGACCTCCACCGCTACAGGCAGAGCTCCGGCCCGGAGCATGATGGAGAGGCGGCTTGCCTCGGCGGGGTTGAACCGGCCCGATATCTGTGCGTTGCCGCCGGTGATTCTCTCCTGCACCACGGGGGCGGATATAACAACACCGTCCAGCACGATGGCGATCTGCCTGCCTACGTTATCAGCGGTGGCCCTGTCAAAGAGCCTTCCGCCCTCGTTGCTGAAGGCCAGGGAGACCACCGACCGGCCAAGGTTGTCGTACTGAGGCTTGGCGTCCACTAGATCCTTGCCTCCGACGAGCAGGGGGCCAAGAAGGTAGTATCGGCCTTCGTCATCTCTGGATACGACGGCGCCTTCCGTACCGCCCTTACGCTTTTCAAGGGCCGCTCTGGCCTCCTCGATTCTGTCACCGGCCTCTTTCCACCTGACCTGGGCCCGCTGGAACTCCTCGTCGCTGTCGTAGTTGGGGCGCTCGGGGCCCGGAGGCATGCCCGCAGTGGCCTCCATCACCGAACGGAATTCCAGCTCGGCGGTCTTGCCGATGAGCTCCAGAGCCGCGTCCGGGTCCTGGATGCCCGGCAGGTCCACGATAACCCTGTCCCTGCCTTCTTTCTGAATGATGGGCTCGGCCACTCCATACTGGTCAACCCTGTTCCTAAGCACCGCCAGAAGTCTCTCGATGCTGTCCTCTGTAACCTTATTTTCCGCGGTTCCCCTCGCCTGAAGGACTATGTGGGCGCCCCCCTTCAGGTCAAGACCGAGATTGATCTTGCCTGAAAGCGGAAATACAGTAGCGAGACCCGCCAATACCACGATGGCGACCAGCATCAGCCGCCAGCGGTCTCTTTTGAGCATGATATTTTCCCTCCTGGATATCTTCTGTAATTGGCGCCCCTGTCATATTCCGGAAAAAGCGGAGCGGCCGCCCGGGGGCGGCCCTCTCCGCAAGGGCGTCATTGCCGTGGTAAAGAGTGGCTTCTATTCCTCTCCTTTTTTGCCGCCGTCTTCGGCCGGAGAGGCTTCCTTCTGCTGGGCGGCGGCGCTGCGCTTGGTGGCCACTGCCGTCTTGAGAATTCTGACCTTTACTCCCTCGGCTACTTCCACGATCACGCTGTCGTCCTTAACTTCCCTGATTGTCGCGAAAAAGCCGCCGATGGTGACTATCTGATCGCCTCTGGTGAGGGATGCGAGAAGTTCGTCCTGAGTTCTCTGACGCTTCTTCTGGGGCCTGATGATGAAGAAATAGAAAATAGCTACAAATATTGCAAGGGGGAAAAGCATCCCCATGAGGCTTCCCTGTCCTCCCGCTCCTGCCTGACCGCACTGCTGTTCCATAAAGAAAACCCTCCTCAAAGTATGTTGGTTCCGCGGGCCTTTTTAC
>CAZXOD010000022.1:0-7041 GCA_964642285.1 uncultured Synergistaceae bacterium | reverse complement strand
ATGATGAAAAAATAGAAGATTACTACAAATATTGCGAGGGGAAAAAGCATACCCATAAGGCTTCCCTGTCCTCCGGCTCCTCCTGCCTGACCGCACTGCTGTTCCATTAAGAAAACGCCTCCTCAAAATATGTTGGTTCCGCAGGCCTGAATTAAAGGCCATGCTATTCTATCAAATCCTAGTCGCCCTTGTGCTTAATATAGAAGAAAAGTTTCTCAAGTTCAATGGAAATGTCCACCGAGATTAAAAGAACGTCCTCCGGCACCGTAAGGGAGACGGGGGCGAAATTCAAAATCCCCCGGAGGGTTCCCGCACGAAGGGCGTCCTCCACCACTCCCGGCGCCCCGGAAGCGGGGACGCTTACCATGAGGACAGAGATGTTCTTCTCCCGCAGTATTTTTTCAATATCTGCGGCGGGGTAGCACTGTATGCCCTGGATCTTTGTCCCTATCTTCTTTTTGTCGGTGTCGAAGAGAGCGCTGAAGTGAAATTTTTCTTTTCTGAAGGCCTGGTAGCCGAGGAGCGCCTCCCCCAGCTTGCCCACGCCCACAAGACCGATGGACCACCTTTCCGGGGTGGCAAGGATTCGGTCAATATGCCTGTGGAGGTTTTCCACACTATAGCCCACGCCCCGTTTTCCGATCTCTCCGAAGTAGGACAGGTCCTTGCGGACCTGGCTTGCCTTCAAGGAGAGGATCTCGCCGATTTCCTGGGACGACACGACTTTCCTGCCGCCCTCCCTGAGCTGCTCCAGGAGGCGGTGGTACTGAACAAGCCGTTCTACGGTGGGTTCCGCAATTCTCATCAATATGTTTCCTTAAAGCGGCATAGCGGAGCGGGAGGTTCCCCGCCCCGAAACGCTATTCTTTCCAGGCCACTACTTCGATCTCGATCATGGCGCCTCTCGGCAGGGCGCTCACTTCCACGAAAGACCGTGCCGGAGGTTCTTTGTCAAAAAACTTCGCGTATACGCCGTTAACAGCTGCAAAGTCGCCCATGTTAGTGGCAAAGCAGGTAGCCTTGATGACGTCGGCGAGCGAATATCCTTCGGCTTCAAGCACGGCTTTGACGTTCTTCAGCACCTGCTCGGCCTGCGCCTCGACGCCTCCCTCTACAAATTTGCCCGTATCGGCCTCCATGGGAAGCTGTCCCGATGTGAAGATGAAATTGCCCGCCCGCACTGCCTGGCTGTAGGGGCCGACTGCCGCCGGCGCCGCTGTGGTTGATATGATTTTCTTCATTTTTATTCCTCCTTAGGGATTTAGTTTGGCCCGGGGATCGCCCCTGAACTGGGAAAGTTTGGCATAGGGAGCGCGCTCCAGGTCTTCCGCGATGCGCAAAAGTTGGTTGTACTTGGCCACCCTGTCGGTTCTGGCAGGAGCGCCGGTCTTTATCTGGCCCGCCGCCGTAGCCACCGCAAGATCGCTGATGAAGGTATCGTCGGTCTCGCCCGACCGGTGGGATATCACCGCGCCATAGCCGTGTCTCCGGGCCAGAGCGATTACATTCAGGGTCTCCGAAAGGGTGCCTATCTGGTTCAGTTTTATGAGTATGGCATTGGCCACCCCTTCTTTGATGCCCCTGGAAAGTTTTTCCGGGTTTGTAACGAAGAGGTCGTCGCCCACTATCTGAATTTTATCCCCGAGTTTTTCAGTCATCAGCGCCCAGCCCGCCCAGTCGTCCTCCGCCATGCCGTCCTCGATGGAAATGATGGGGTAGTCTCTGCAGAGCTCCTCCCAGTATTCCACCATCTCCTCGGCGGAGAAGATTTTGCTCTCGCCCGCGAAGTGGTATTTTCCATCAGTGAAGAACTCCGACGCGGCGGGGTCAAGGGCCAGGGCCACCTGTCTGCCCGGCTCGTAGCCCGCTTCCTTCACCGCCTCAAGGATGAGGTCGAGGGCCTCCCGGTTGTCCTTAAGGTCGGGGGCGAATCCTCCCTCGTCGCCGATGGCGGTGCTGTAGCCCCTGGTGCTGACCGTTTTTTTCAAGGCATGGTATATCTCCGATCCCATGCGTAGCGCTTCGGCGAAGGTGTCCGCCCCGTGGGGAACGATCATGAACTCCTGGATGTCCACATTGTTGTCGGCGTGGGCTCCGCCGTTTATTACGTTCATCATGGGAGTAGGCAGGGAGAAGGGGCCAAGCCCCCCGAGCCAGGACCACAGGGGCATGTCGTGATCGTCCGCGGCGGCTCTCGCTGCGGCCAGCGAGACGCCCAGGATCGCGTTGGCCCCCAGCTCGCCCTTGTTGGGCGTGCCGTCAAGCTCTATAAGGGCCTCGTCAAGGCCTGCCTGGTCGTCGGCGTCCATACCTACAACGGCGGGGGCTATTCTCTCATTAACTCCTTTTACGGCCTTCAGCACCCCTTTTCCGCCGTACCTTGCGCCGCCGTCCCTGAGCTCTACCGCCTCGTATGTTCCCGTAGAAGCCCCCGAGGGCACCGCCGCCCTTCCCGAGGCGCCGCTGTCAAGCCAAACCTCCACCTCTACAGTAGGGTTGCCCCTTGAGTCGATGATTTCTCTTCCGTGCACTCCAATAATGCCGCTCACGCGCAACATCTCCTTTTTAGCTGATTTATCTACCAGGGCTTCTCCGCGGGATCGGCCCGTCTTTCCTCTTTAATTTCGTAGGCCTGACCGCAGTCCCGTCTTTTCAGCAGGGCTTCGTCGTCGATCAGCACTTCCACTGAAAGAATGCGGGACGTATAGGCAATTTCCACCCTGTCGCCAACTCTTACTTCCGACGAGGGCTTGCACTGCCTTTCGTTGATCCTCACCGCGCCTATGGAGATCATCTCCTGGGCTACGGAGCGTCTTTTGACTAGCCGGGCCAGTTTGAGATACTTGTCCAGTCTCATGGTTTCCCTCCGAACTTTAAACCATGGTGAAGTATATCAAACCCTGTCCTCATTTTCCAATTCTTTCACAAAGCGGCGGATAGAATTCAAAAAACGCCGGCGGTTATATCAGTCTTCCGCTTCCCCCGGCTATCCGACCCCGCCTGTTTTAAGGGATCGGGCCACTTCGCGAAATTTTTTAAGGTCTTCCTCGGAAGCCTCTCCCCTGGAAAGCTTTACTCTGATGGCCTCGTATTCCCGCGTGTTCCGCCTCCTGGCCAGAATTTCCTGTACGGCGTCCCAGGCGGCCCCGGAATCGCCCAGGGCCTCGGCCCAGTCCCCTCCCCCGGCTATGGCCCGAAAGGGAAAGGTCTCCCCCAGGGAGTGCCACCGCTCCTCCAGCTCCTGCAGGGAGGAGGCGGAAAAAAGGGCGGCGGCCACAGTCTGAAGCCGCTCGTCGGAGAGGAGGGAGAGAATTTTCACCTCGTCGGCGGTCATGCGGATATGTTCATCCCTCCAAAGAAGCGCGCATACAGCGGCCTCCACGTCGTCAAACCTGACGTCCTGCGCCCTCTCCGCCTCGCTTTTTTTCCCGGAAGGGGCGGAGGAGGCGGAAGAGCTCTGTCTTTGTTTTTCCAGCAAAGCGCCCAGTTCGTGAGTGAAAATGCCCATGGCGGCGGCAACCCTCGGAAGATACGGAGCGGCGTCCACTGGGGAGAGGCTTCCCATGCCCTCAATTATTTCGTCGGCCGCCCTCCTGCGCTTTTCAGGAGACCGGAGCATTTCGCCCCTCAGGTAGACATGATGGATTATCAAAGGCCTCGCCCCGTCCAGTGCTTTTTCAAAAATCTCCCGCCCTCCCGGAGCGGACAGAAGGTCGTCGGGATCCTTCTCCTTGGGGAGCTCCACCACCCGCACGTCCAGGCCGGCCTTCTGCAGGACGTACATACCCCTGATGGTCGCCTCCTGCCCCGCAACGTCTGAGTCGTAGCAGATGCAGCACTGGTCCGCCAGACGGCGGATCAGCCCTCCCTGCTCTTCGGTGAGGGCGGTGCCGAGAGAGGCGGCCGAGTCCCCGAAACCGGCCAGATGAAGCCTTATGGCGTCCATGTAGCCTTCCACCAGAATAAGCCTTCCCGAAGCCCTGGCGGCCTCCTTGGCCTTGTTTAGAAGATAGAGGTTTCTCCTCTTGCTGTAGAGGGTTCCCTCGGGGCTGTTTATATATTTGGCCCCCTCTCCGGCTACAAGGCGGCCCCCGAAGGCCAGAAGCCTGCCGGCAATATCCCTTACGGGGAAGATAAGTCTGCCCCGGAACCGGTCGTAAAAGCCGTTTCTGCCCTCCAGTATGAGCCCTGCGTCCAGACTCTCCTTGGGGGACACTCCGCGGCCTGCCAGGCTGTTCCACAGGGAATCCCAGGAGGGGGGCGCCCATCCCAGCTCAAAGGCGTCCCATGTGTCGGGGGGCATGTTACGGCGTTCAAGATAGGCCCGGGCGGCCGCCCCCTCCGGCGCCCTGAGAAGGGACCGATAGTGAGAACAGGCCATCTCCATCACGTCGAACAGATTTCGCTTGTTCTCCGCTCCCCTAACCTTTGCCGAAAGGGTCACCCCCGCTCTTTGGGCCAGAACCTCCAGAGCCTCCCTGAAGCCAAGACTTTCTTTTTCCATGACAAAGGAGAACACATCTCCCCCCCTGCCGCAGCCAAAACAGTGGTACGTCTGACGGGAGGGAGATACGTTAAAGGAGGGGGTTTTTTCATCGTGGAAGGGACACAGACCCAGAAAATTGGCTCCGGCGCGCCTCAGGCGCACGTGGTCGCCAATCACTTCAACGATATCCAGTCTGTCCTTTACCTGGCGGACGTCGTCGCTCACACGGGCCCCTCCTCATTAACAAAAAAATTCGGGGGAGAGGTCTCCCCTCCCCCCCTATTGTAACCTCTGAAAATTCTTTAAGCTGCTTTAAATGAAAAGAGGCGCAAGAACGAGAGCTACCACCGACATAAGCTTGATAAGTATGTTCAGGCTCGGCCCGGCAGTATCCTTGAAGGGGTCGCCCACCGTGTCACCCACCACCGCGGCGGCATGTTCGGGAGTTCCCTTGCCGCCAAAGTTGCCCTCTTCAATATGCTTTTTCGCGTTGTCCCAGGCGCCGCCGGCGTTGGACATGAACAGGGCCAGCATTACGCCAGTGACTATGGAGCCTCCGAGAAGGCCGCCCAGGGCCTCGGGGCCAAGAAGCAACCCTACCGCCACCGGGGAGAGCACTGCCAGCAGGCCCGGTATGATCATCTCTTTCAGGGCCGCGGCGGTGGATATATCCACGCACTTTTCATACTCAGGCCTGCCCGTTCCCTCCATTATGCCGGGGATTTCCTTGAATTGGCGGCGCACTTCATCGATCATGGCCTCGGCGGCCCTGCTCACGGCCTGGATGGACATGGCGCTGAAGAGGAAGGGAAGCATGCCTCCCAGGAAGAGGCCCACCATGACCTTCGGGTTGTTGAGGTCAATTACGGACAGTTTCACCGAGTGGGCATAGGCGGCAAACAGCGCCAGGGCAGTCAGGGCCGCGGAACCGATGGCAAGCCCCTTGCCCATGGCCGCCGTGGTATTCCCGATGGCGTCGAGCTTGTCGGTGATCTGCCGCACCTCGCTGGGCAGCTTGCTCATCTCGGCTATCCCTCCGGCGTTGTCGGCGATGGGGCCGTAGGCGTCCACGCTGAGGGCCATACCGGTGATGGACAGCATTCCCACCGCAGCACAGGCAATTCCGTAAAGGCCGCTGAAATGATAGCTTATGAGGGTCGCGGCGCAGATAAGAATTACGGGCATTACCGTAGACCTCATTCCGACGGCAATTCCGGATAGTATCACGGTAGCCGAGCCGGTCTTGGACGATTCCGCCACATGCTTCACCGCCGCGAAATCACCGGAGGTGTACAGCTCGGTCAGGAAACCGATAAGCACTCCGACGGCCACTCCCGAAAGGACTGACCAGAAAAGGCCAAACTCCCTGAACATAGCAATTGTGAGCAGGAAAGCTCCTGCAATCATAACCCCGCCGGTAACAAATGTGCCCTTGCGCAGGGCCGCCGCCGCGTCGCCATCCTCGCTGACCTTTACGAAGAATGTCCCCACGAGGGCCGCTACCACTCCCAGTCCCGCAAGAACCAGGGGGTAGACCACGCCCATAATTCCGTAGGCCGTCAGCCCAATAGCCATGGCGGCGATGATAGAGTTTACGTAGGATTCGAAGAGGTCGGCGCCCATGCCGGCGATGTCGCCTACGTTATCTCCCACGTTGTCGGCGATAACGGCAGGGTTTCTGGGGTCGTCTTCAGGGATTCCGGCCTCAACCTTGCCCACCAGGTCGGCGCCTACGTCGGCGGCCTTCGTATAGATGCCTCCGCCCACCCTGGCGAAGAGGGCTATGGAGCTTGCTCCCATTCCAAAGCTGGTTATAAGGTTGGGATCTTCAAAAAAGGCGTAGCAGAGCAGAATTCCGAGAACTCCGATGCCCACCACGGACATGCCCATGACAGCGCCGCCTCTGAAGGCCATGCCGAGAGCCTCGTTTATGCCTTTAGTTGCCGCAAAAGCCGTTCTGCCGTTGGATCTTGTGGCTACCACCATTCCGGCATAGCCCGCCGCCGCGCTGCAAAGGCCTCCCACTATGAAAGAGAAGCCCGCCGCGCCTCCAATCGAGATCCAAAGAGCGACTCCTACAATAAGCAGAAAGGGGAGAAGCCACTTGTACTCCCTGTACAGAAAGGCCATGGCGCCCTTGTGGATAATATCAGAAAGCTCCTGGACCCTTTCGTTTTCCACTTTGAACATTTCGATGCGGTTGTAGGTTATAAAGGCGAAGGCAAGGGCCGCTATCCCCGTAATGCCCACCAGCAGCAACAGAATAAAAACCATTTACACTACCTCCTCGTCATGATGAGAGCAGCGTCCAAAACATGAAAAAAGGACAAAGCCCGGCAAAGAATAATTATAGGGAGCAATAAGTCAAAAAACAAGCCTGGATTGCCAAAACAAACCTTATCTGCGCCGTTTCAAATAGACCTCCGCTCCTCTCCTCAGCGAATCAACCTTCTTAAGGGGCAGGATCAGCCCTCCCAGGCAACCTGCGATCATCCCAGACACAAAGCCCTTAAGGGGTATCTTCTCCCCTTCGACGTAAAGAGAAGCGGGCTGAT
>CAZXOD010000021.1:0-18180 GCA_964642285.1 uncultured Synergistaceae bacterium | reverse complement strand
GCCTTGACGGGGAGCTGGCCCGCCGGTATCCCCACGAACTCTCGGGAGGGCAGAAGCAGCGGGCGGCCATCGCCCTGGCCCTGGCCTGCAAGCCGGACTACCTTCTTTGCGACGAGCCCACCACGGCCCTGGACGTAATTACCCAGCAGGGAATAATATCCACCCTGAAGGAGCTTGTGGATAAACGGGGGCTGGGACTGCTGCTTATCTCCCACGACCTTCCCCTGGCGGCCTCCGCCGCCTCAAGGCTCTACATCATGAAAGACGGCCGCCTCGTGGAGGAGGGGGAGCCCCGGGCCATCGTGACATCCCCGCAAAATCCCCATACCCGCGCCCTTGTAGGAGCGCTCCTCGACCTGGAGGAAGGCTCATGAACAGCCTGCTGGAAATCAGGGATCTTACGGTAACCTTTCCGGGCAGACGGCGCAGCGCGCCCTTTAAGGCCCTCTCCTCCCTCTCGCTGACCCTGGAGAGGGGCGAGAGCCTGTCGGTCATCGGCGAGTCGGGCAGCGGCAAGACCACCCTCATGCGGACCATCCTGGGCCACACCCGGCCCGCGGAGGGCTCGGTAAGGCTCTTCGGAACGGACCTGGCCTCAGCTCCCCCGGAGGAACTGACAGTCCTCCGCCGCCGCTGCGCCCTCGTATCCCAGGATCCCTACGGCTCTTTGCCCCCGACCCTCACCGTCCTTGAGGCGGTAATGGAGCCCTGGCTCATAGTCAGGGGAAAGAGCTCCCGCAGAGAGGCTGAGGAACGGGCCCGAAACCTGCTGGAGGAAGTGGGCCTCGGGGATGAGGAAATTATTCGCTCCCGGGTGCGGTTTTCTCTCTCAGGGGGACAGCGGCAGCGGGTAGCCATCGCAAGGGCCCTCATCCTGGATCCGGAGCTCCTCCTGTGCGACGAACCCACCAGCATGCAGGATGCCTCCACCAGGGGCGAGATAATAGAAATTTTTGCAAGACGGCAGAGGGCGGGCATGTCCATGATCTTCGTCACCCACGACCTCTTCCTGGCCCGGAGGGCCGCCCCCCGGGGAATTGTACTCCACAAAGGGAAAGCGGTGGAGGAAGGCCCCTGCCGGGACATCCTCTCCAGCCCGAAGGACGATTACACCAGAGCCCTGGTGGCCGCCCTGCCCAGACTGAAACAGCTTTAAAACCCAAGCCCATGGCTCCGGAGCAGCACCCGGCCATGGGCATTCCTGAAATTCCCCATAATTTCCTCTTATGAATTAAAGTCATATTCTGGTCATTTTAAAGCCAACATCTTTGGCTGATACTGTTGCATCATGGCAGAGGAATTTTGAACTTTCCCACACTGTTTCCAGACAAAAGGAGGGCGCTGAAATTGGAAAATGCGGTGAACAGTTTTGATATGTGGATCGCGTGCAGTCTTATGGTCATTGCCGTAGTAGTGCAGGCGGGAGTTTTTTTCAGGACAGGCTTGAAGCGAGCAAGGGAGCTTGGCATTCCGGGGGAAAAGCTGATGCGGGGCTGCAGATCCGCGGCTATTACCGCGATCGGTCCGACTCTTTCTTCCTGCATTGTGCTTCTTGCCCTGGTGGCCGTCATAGGGGCGCCGTCGGCATGGATGCGACTCAACGACATAGGCGCGGCAAGAACGGAAATTGCGGTGGCCTCCATGGTTGAAACCGTTGTGCCCGAAGGATCCACACCGACTGTAAAACTTGCCTACACCCAGTGGGCCATGGGGCTCAACAACATGGGATGGATGCTGGTAGCCCTTATCCTGACACCCTCCATGGGGACAATGCTAAACAAGATGAACACAAGCTTTAATCCCAGGGCAGTAAAAATGATAATGCATGGAGCCGCTCTCGGCCTCTTTGCAAACCTGCTGGCCGGAGGAACCCTGGGAAAGCCTGTGCCCAGCTGGCTATCAGCTATAGCGGCAGTAGTTGGCATGGTTTTTATCCTAAAGTTTTTCAGCAAAAATCAGAGGCTTCTTGAGCTTTCCCTCGGAATTGCCATGGTTATTGGTATGACCGTGGGAGCCGTTTATTTTTATGCGGCTCTCTAAACTTCAGAGCAAAGGAGATATGCAATCATGAACAGCGATTTTAATTCCAGGGTAATCCGCCTGGGTACAATTACAGTCAGCGCCGCCATAATTGCCAACTTTGTTCCCGCCGTGTGGCTGTGGGTGCGTTACGGAGCCGTGCCTACCTTATCCGAGATCTTCACCATGTGGGGCATGGTTACGGCGGCCTTCGGCATGAGCTGGCTTGTGCAGAACCTGTCCTACTACGGCGGACTGGGGTCGGTTGGAACGTACGTTTCCTGGGTGGCGGGGACTGCGGCCGACATCAGAATGCCGGGAATGACCATGGCCCACAAGGTAACCGGGACGGAGGCCAATACCCCGGAAGGAGACGCTATCGGCGCCATGGCAGTCTCCACTACCGTATTTGTAAGCGTGGCCCTCATCTCTCTTTTCAGCATCATAGGGGGCACTATCCTTCCCATGCTTCCTGAAAAAGTAAAAACCGCGTTCAATTACATCCAGCCCGCCCTTTTCGCCTCCGTATACGCCAGCATGTTCCCCAAGGACCTGCTCGCCGCCGTCCTTACGCTGGCTGGCTCTTACGCCGCCATAATGTATCTTCCCATGATAGGTTTTCCAAGGGCGTTCCTTATGCTGGTAACGGTAGGGATGGGTATGGCCGCTGGATATCTCAGCTTCAGGCTCTCCTCCGGCTCCGGCAAATAGTCAATTACAGAAGGGATGATAAAATGTTCAGCTTAAAAATAATCAATGGAATCATCGTAGACGGTCTGGGCGGCAAGGGATATAAGGCAGATCTGGGCATTTCAGGGGATAAAGTTGTCTCCATAGGCGACCTCGCCGATCAGGAAGCGGAATGCGTGATTGACGCGGCAGGGAAGGTCGTCGCTCCCGGTTTTATTGATATGCATACCCATTCGGACGTTTCGGTTGTCTACGACCGCAAGGTAAGCAGCAAGATTTATGACGGCGTAACCACTGAGGTTATCGGCAACTGCGGCATTGGGGTCGCTCCCGTGAAGGAAGATAAGAAGGAGCAGCTCATCGCCTATCTGGGCACCCGGCTGGTGGGGAGCATACCAATCAAGCTGGAGCTTCCGTGGAATACGATGGACGAATATCTTGGCCGCATTGAAAGCGCGCCGCCTGCCGCAAACATTGTTCCCCTGCTTGCCCACGGTCCCGTCCGCATTAACGAGATGGGCTTTTCAAAGGATAAGCCTACCGCCGCCCAGATGGACAGCATGAAGGAAGATGTGGAAAGAGGCATGGAGGCCGGATGCGTCGGCTTTTCCAGCGGGCTGGTCTATATGCCGGGGGAGTACAGCACCGCGGAAGAACTGGCCGAACTCTGCTCGACCGTGGCCCGATACGGCGGATTTTACGTTACCCACGTCCGCACCGAGAGCCAGGGGGTATTCGAAGCCATCGGCGAAGCCATTGAAATAGCGTCCCGGGGGGGAGTTCCTCTCCACGTCTCCCACCTCAAACTTGCGGGAGTGGACGTGTCCGGCAATGCCGACAAGCTGCTCTCCATGCTGGAAAAAGCTAAAGCGGACGGCCTTGACATAACCTTTGACGTCTACCCTTACGATACTGGATGCACTTCCCTCGGCGCCTGCATTTCCCCCTGGGCCTTCGAGGGGGGCGTGGACAAGATGATAGAGCGCCTGAAGGATCCTGAAGTCCGGGAGCGGATTAAAAACGACATACTCCAGGGAATCGACGGATGGCAGAACTTTGCCCACGCCGCCGGAGGATGGGAGAATATAACCATTGCTACCGTCTTCAATAAAGAAGGGGAAAAATTCATCGGCAAAACCATAAATGAGGCCGCCGCAATGGTCAACAAGGATCCCTTCACTTTCATCTTCGATTTTCTTGTTGAACAGAAGAGCCGGGTGCAGATTCTCGTAAAAATGATGAAGGAAGAGGACATAGAAAAAATAATTTCTCACCCCATGTCCATGATAGGCTCCGATGGGATGAGCTTGTCAACGGAGGGGATCATGAGCTCCGGCAAGCCCCACCCCCGGGCATTCGGTACCAGGGGGCGAATCCTGTCCCATTACGTCCGGAACAAAAAACTCCTCTCCCTGGAGGAAGCCGTCAAAAAAATGTCCTCCATGCCCGCCTCAAGGCTTCGTCTGAAGAACCGCGGGATCCTGAAAGAAGGGTACTTTGCGGACGTAGTCGTCTTTGATCCGGCCGCGGTGGAGGATGTAAGCACTTACGGCGACCCCAAAAGATATACAAAGGGGTTCGACGCCGTCATTGTCAACGGCAAAATAGCCCTTAAAGACGGGGTTGAATCAGGCGTCTTCAGCGGCAGAGTGCTGCGGGCAGGGCGCTAGACCGGCGGGCGTTCCAACTGCGCAGAGAAAGGACCGTACCAGGCCGGTGCGGTCCTTTCTCTGCTAAAATAGCTCTGTATCAATTCTGATACGCTGTTTATCTCAGGCAATTTTTATCAATCAATGGACTCCTGACGGATATTCTCAGGGAGGTTTATCTTGAAAATTGGCTTTTTAGTTCCAAGGGAAATTTTTTATGAAAAAATTAAAGAGGTTATGGAAGCGAGCTTTATACAGCACAAAGCCGATTTCCTCCTCTACGATAACTACACGGACGCCCCCGAGCTGCTGAAAGATCGTCAGACGAATTTTGACGCGATAATTTTCGGCGGAGTGGCTCCCATGGAATACGCCGGCGAACGACTTCCCCAGCAGACGATCTGGAGCGCCATTTCAAAATCCAGCAGCTCTCTGCTCCGCGCCATGATGGAAGCCAGACAAAAGGGCTGGAACCTGGCCCGGATCAGCTATGACTCCTACAGCCGCAGCTTTCTGAAAGAAGTCTATGATGAAATCAGATTCAACGGGGGAGTTGATTTTGAATGCCTTACCACGGGCATTATTTCTCATGAATCCAGCAGAAATGAAAGCTGCTTTGAGTTTCACAGCCGCAGATACGAGGAGGGTAAAACCGACGGGTGCATAACCGTTCTTTACAGGGTGCATAAAATGCTGATGGAAAAAAGAATTCCGTGCGTTCTTGCATTTCCGACGAAAAACAGCATCCGGCAGCAGGTGGAGTTTGTCACGCAGCTGCACTCCGCCAGAAAATTGAATTCCGGCAGCATAGCCGTAGGCCTGATCAACGTGGATCTGCCCGCCGAATACTCGGCCGCTCTCCAGAGTGAATACCAGTTCATGGTCGAGCGAACGAACATCCTTAAACAAATTTACAGATTCTCTGAACAGCTTCAGGGGACGGTGGTGGAGCTGTCGCCCCGGGAGTTCATGATCCTCTCCACAAGAGAAATAATGGAGATCGCCACTGAAGAATACAGCAGCTGGGATATTTTCTCATGGATTAAAAACAACAGCTTTCAGACGGTCTCCATAGGCGTCGGCTACGGAAAAACCGTCGCGGCGGCGAAAAAAAACGCCGGTAAGGCGATAATCAGATCGCTGAAACACAAGAAAAACTCTGCTTACGTTGTAGAGGATGACGGAAAAGTAGTCGGGCCCTGTTTTGGCAAAACGGAAAACCCCGAGTCGGCGAATGGTGCGGACCTCCCTCCTGTGGACGAAAAACTCCTTAAAATTTCCGACAAATGCAAGCTAAGCGTAAATACCATCCAAAAAATCTACTTCTTTGTCCACTGTCTTAAAAACAGGCAGTTTTATCCCGACGAACTCGCCGCCTATCTTAATATCAGCCGCAGAAGCGCCGACAGAATACTGGAAAAACTGGAAGAAAACGGCTACGCTTTTGTAGCGGGCCGGCGAATGATCAATCCGCGGGGACGGCCTGTCCGGGTTATGCAGATTTTCTTTGATGCGGATTGACCCTGGAATACGCTCAAAAGTGAGATTTACAGATAAAGCCAACAATCGGAGGAGTGCCGGGAATGTGGAACGGAAAACTGAAGCTTGAATATCTGTCCGTAGAACAGCAGGGCTACGCCATGGCGGAGCCCGTTAAATACCCCGGAGGCGTGGAGCTTATCGACTGCGCCCTGGGGACAAACCCCCTGGGGGATTCGCCCGCGGCCAGGGCAGCCCTGGCCGGCGCGGGTAATATTTCCGTCAGCGGATATCCGGAACCGGAGCCTGAAAACCTGAAAAAATCTATCTCCTCGAAGTTCCCCGCCTGGAAGGCCGGACCTGAAAACATACTGATCGGCGGCGGATCCATGGGAGTGCTGGTCACCCTCTGGCGGCTGCTGCTGGGCCCGGGGGCCGTCTTTTCCGGCATATCGCCCCAGTTCACCGACGGCATCCTCCAGGCTCTTTATACGGGAGCGGAATATAAACCCGTGCGCCTTGCAGGCCCCCGCTTCTCCATCACCGGCAGGGAGCTGCATGAACTGCTTGAGGGAACACCCGCGGCCGTCTATCTCGACCGCCCCAACAACCCCACCGGACAGGCCGTTTCTCTGGAAGCCGTTGAGGAGCTTGCCCGGAAGGCCATGGAAAAGGGGATATGGCTTCTGGTGGACGAGGCCTACGGCGACTTCCTGCCCGACGACGAATCGGCGGCGCGCATAGACTTTCCCAATGTGGCGACCTGCCGTTCTTTTTCAAAGGGACGGGGCGGGGCGGGAATCCGGGTCGGTTTTGCCGTCTGCCGCGACCCCGAACTGGCGGCGGCCTACAGAAAGCTCCAGCCTCCCTTTGTGGTGGGCACGATGGACTCTCTTGTAGCCGAAGCCCTGTTGGGCGACGACTCCTTTATCGACGAGACAAGGCGCTACGTAATGGAGGCCAAGGAGAAAATGACCGCGGTACTGTCCGGAAAGAAGGACATTGTTGTGGCCGACACTCACCCTGGGACCCCCATCGTCCTTCTCACCTGCGGGGAGGGAGATATGGCGGCAAAGCTTGCCGCCCTCGGCATATCCTGCGAGTCCGGGAGCGGTTTTTTCGATCTGGACGAAAAGTCCGCCCGGGTCAGAATTCCTTCCCCGGGGCAGCTGGAGGAATTTTTACGCAGAATTTCAAAAATCTGACGAATCTTGAGCGACAAAAAAGGCCCTCCGTCAGTTTAACCGGAGGGGCCTTTTTAAATAGGGCCAAAAATTTACGCGCTCTGCTCTTTCCCCTGCTTCGCCAGCTTGTAGATGCCTATGGTGAAGAGACAGACGCCCTGGAGTATGAAAAACACCCAGCTTATGGTGCCGTAGCCCCTGGCGATGAGACCTATGAGGCCGAAGTTGGAAATTACCAGTCCCATGATGGCAAGGAAAGCGCCCATCAGGCCCCTGGCCAGCCTGGGCATCCCTGTTCCGCCCCTTTTGATGAGCGCCGAGCTGATCCTCTCGTTCACGGAGTGAAAAAAGCCTACTCCGGTCTCAATCATGGTACCGAAGAGGACTACCAGCCATACGGGAAGCAGGTATTTTACGCCAAGCCTCTCGATAATGGCGCTGGACGGGATTTCCATGGAGAGCACGTCAGGGTAAAAGCCCACCATGACTATGTAGAAGAAGACCGCGGGGGCAATGCAGATAAAAGCCGCCGAAATCCCCGAGATAATGGCCTCCCTGCGGTTCTCAAGATAGTTCAGCGAGAAGAGCACCGTGGAGGTTACCGCTATGTTGTAGAAGGCGTACTTGAAGCCTCCCAGCTGCCACCCGGGGTTTACCGTTCCTTCGGCAAAGTTGGCGGATATGACGCTGCCGAACTTGGTAAAGGCGAAGTAAAGGAATACTATATATACAATGTAAAGGATATAGGACCACCAGGACAGCGCTACCGCAATAGCCTTGCTGCCGCTGTAGGTAAGAAAACCCACGGCGACAAGGAAGATTCCGGAGCCCACCATGGGCGGAAGGCCAAAATAGTCCCTGAGGATACTACCCGAGGCGGCGCCCACAACACCCATGATGATGCAGAGGAGGACGATGAAGGCGATCTCGTAAACCAGCCAGAAAGGGCCTATAAGCTTTTCAAAAAACGTTCTGTAATCATAAGCCTTGAAGGCCCGGGCAAACTCAAAGCTCAGCGCGAACAGGGCCGCCCAGATGACAAAAGTCAGCCCCATTCCCATAAGTCCTCCCGTAGGACCGTACTGAGTGAAATACTCCACCAGCTCCCGTCCCGTGCCGTAGCCCCCGGCGATAAGCACCGACTGGGCGATGAAACCGGGCAGAAGGTATTTCTTGTACCAGTCGTAATTCATAAAAAAGCTGAACGGACTGGTTTGTTTCTCCTTCTCCATGGCGTACCCCTCCTAATAATATCCAGAACCGCATTTAATGCGGTCCTGTTTTTTGTTAAAATACTGTTACATGCTCTTCCGTCGGTTAATAATATTCGGGGAAGAAAAAGGATTCATCCGGCCCTTAAAAAAACAGACGCTTCCTCTTAAATCAGAATGAAAGTGGGGTCAATATTAGGATGGGCGCAGCTTCTTGTCAAGCTTAACTTTATAAAAAACACAGCCCCTCCGAAATGTCATCTTTTCATGGGGAGGATCGTCCGGAATCAACGTTCCGGCCCCGCCCCAACCGGCGCGGAAGTCGGGGAAACGGCTCGCGCTGATAAAGGTAATGCGCGCGACGGAACAATAGGGTATAATGACCAATTGAGTACGGTGAAATGACTACCGGCCAATTCATAAGGAGGGATTGTTAGTGAAACGATTGCTTCAGGCGGTTCTTTGCGTATTAGTGCTTCTGGCTGTTGCCGGCGGAGCCTTTGCGGCGGCAAAGCCCGAGTACGTCATTAAGGTGGGCTACATTCTCCCTGAGACCCAGTCAGACCACATAGTAATGAGAGACGTGTTCAAGAAGGACATCGAGGAGAAGAGCGGCGGACGCATTGCGGTGGAGCTGTATCCCAACGCCCAGCTGGGCGGCGACCGGGAGCTGATCGAATCGGTCCAGCTGGGGACCATTCAGGTGGCCATTCCGGCCACAGCGGCCATGGCCGGCTTTGACAAACGATTCCAGGTGTTTGACCTTCCCTTCATGTTCAAGTCCAAGGAAGTGGCCTTCAGAGCCCTGGACGGAGACCTGGGAAAGGCGGCGGACGATCTCCTGAAGCCCCTGGGAATGAGAAACCTGGGCTTTGGCGAGAACGGCTACAGACACATCTCAAACAGCCGCAAGCCTATCACCAAACCTGAGGATCTCAGCGGCCTCAAGATCCGCACCATGGAGATTCCCCTGCACGTCTCCTTCTTTAAGATGCTGGGCGCGAACCCCACGCCCATGAGCTTCGGCGAGCTCTACACGGCGCTGCAGCAGAAGACGGTGGACGGCCAGGAGAACCCGGTGGTTCTCGTATACACTTCCAAGTTCTACGAAGTGCAGAAGTACTACTCGCTCACGGGACACCTCTACTCCGCCACCATTCTCGTGGCCAACGACGACTTCTTCGGGGGATTGCCCGAGGACCTGTGGAAGATCGTGGAAGAGGCCGGAAAGCGGTACGTGGTTGAGCAGAGAGCCATGGCCGACGAGCAGGAAAAAGTATTCCTGGAGGATCTGAAGAAGGCGGGGATGGAAGTCAACGAACTCACCTCCGAGCAGAAGCAGCTCTTCATCGACGCCACCCTTCCGGTCTACGACGAGTACAAGGACATCATCGGGGCGGACCTGGTCGAAATGGCCAAAAAAGCCAACCTGGATTAGGAAGATCGGATAAAACCGGATTTACGATACCCGCAAACCGCAAGGGAGCAGTTCTCCCTTGCGGTTTTTAGCAGAATTAGGAGGGAGAAGTGTGCGAAACGCCTTCGACAGAACTGAAGAATATTTCCTTGTCGGCAGCCTCGCTTTCAACGTAGTCCTGATCTTTTTTCAGGTTGTCATGCGGTACGTTTTTCAAAACTCTCTTTCGTGGAGCGAGGAGCTTGCCCGCTACATCTTTCTATGGCAGACCTGGGTGGGCGCCAGCTATGCCGTAAGGCTCCGCCGCCACCTGCGGGTGGAGATGGTGGCCGATCTGATGAAGGGACGGCTGCGCAGGTGGTATGAACTGGCCGTTTTCATTGTCTGGTTCGCCTTCTCGGTGTTTATCGCCTGGCAGGGATCCGTCATGACGGCCTTCCTCATCAAGCGATGGCAGGTTTCGGCGGCCATGCAGATACCCATCGCCTGGGCCTATGCCTCCGTGCCCGTGGGATGCGCCATGATGGCCATCCGGCTGTTCTGGGAGATGAGAGAGCTCCTGGGCAATATGAGGAAGGAGGCGGCCTGCTGATGGAGACTCTTCTTCTTTTTCTGCTCCTGATCGCGCTTATAGCCACCAGCCTCCCCATCGGCATAGCCCTTGGACTTGCCACGGCCATCATGCTGCACTTCACCACCAACATCGACCTTATCATGATCGCCCAGAAGTCCTTCTCGTCCCTGGACTCCTTCCCCTTGCTGGCCATCCCCTTCTTCATCCTGGCCGGCGCCCTCATGAGCTACGGGGGCATCTCCCGCAGGCTCGTGGCCCTGGCTGAAAGCCTGGTAGGCTTCATTATCGGCGGTCTGGCCATGGTCACAGTCATGGCGTGCATGTTCTTCGCCGCCATCTCCGGGTCGGGCCCCGCTACCGTGTCGGCCATCGGCTCCTTCATGATCCCCGCCATGAAAGAGCGCAACTACGACGCCGGCTTCGCCGCGGCCCTTACGGCCTCCGCCGGAACCATTGGGGTAATCATCCCGCCCAGCATCCCCTTCGTGCTGTACAGCATTGTCTCTGGCACGTCGGTGGGAGACCTGTTCATGGCGGGCGTCGTTCCGGGCATTATCATAGGATTGCTTCTCATGGGCAACTGCTATCTTATCGCCAGGAAGAGGGGCTACATGGGAGAAAAACGGGAAAACCTGGTCAGCACAGGGAAAGCCTTCCGGGAGGCAGTCTGGGCTCTGCTCGTGCCCGTTATCATCCTGGGCGGCATCTATGGGGGAATCTTCACCCCCACCGAGGCGGCGGTGGTAGCGGTGGTCTACTCTGTCTTCATCGGATTCTTCGTTTACAAGGAACTGAGCATGAAAACCCTCTACGAGGCTCTTAAGGATGCGGTCCTCGTAAACGTCGCCACCTCCTTCATGGTGGGCTTTTCCATGGCCTTCGCGGCCTACCTCGCCATGGCCCAGATCCCGGCCAAACTGGGAGCGTGGCTGGGGGGCTTCTCCACCGATGCGGTAATAATCCTCCTGCTGCTTAACTTTGTGCTGCTCGTCATCGGATGCTTCGTGGACAACATCGCCGCGGTCATCATCCTCACCCCCATCCTGCTGCCGGTGGTGACAAGGTTCGGCGTTGATCCCGTCCATTTCGGAGTAATAATCACCGTAAACCTTGCCATCGGATTTGTGACGCCCCCCTACGGCATCAACCTCTTCGTGGCCTCGGCCGTATCGGGTGAGAGCATAGAAACTATTTCGAAGAATATTATGCCCTTCGTCATCTCCATGGGCGTCGCTCTATTGATGATAACCTTCATCCCGTCCCTCAGCCTGGGACTGGTACAGCTTCTTAAATAAGGGAAGGAGAAATTACAGTGTGGCCTGATCATATTCCCTACGCCCTGGAGACGGGGACTGAATTTCCCTCCATGTTCCTGGCGGAGCAGATCTTCCCGAAACCCCGCCTTGACGATGTCAGCGCCGAGGCTATCGCCTCCATGGAAAAACTGCCCCTTCCCGATCTGACGGGCAAAAGAATTGCCGTCACCGCCGGAAGCCGCGGCATTTCCGACATTGTCCCGGCACTGAAGGCCGTGGTTCAGTTTCTCAAAAGCAGAGGCGCCAACCCTTTTATGGTACCGGCCATGGGAAGTCACGGAGGGGCTACTGCGGAGGGACAGGTCAAACTTCTGGAGGGACTGGGCGTTACAGAGGATTCCATAGGCATTCCCCTCCTCTCCTCCATGGAGACAGTGGGTCTGGGACTCACCGAGGAGGGCTACTACGTCCACTGCGACAAGTTCGCCTTCGAATCGGACGGCATTGTGGTATGCAACCGGGTAAAGGCCCATACCGACTTCAAAGCGACCATCGAGAGCGGTCTTTGCAAAATGATGTCCGTCGGTCTGGGCAAACATAAGGGAGCGGCGGCGGTTCACGGCCTGGGAGTGGCAAACCTGGGCCCCTCCGTCCTTTCCGGGGCCAGGATTTTTCTTGAAAAGGCGCCGGTGCTCTTCGGCCTGGCCCTTGTGGAAAACGCCTTCGAGGAGACCATGATAGCGGAGGCCGTTATGCCGGGGCAGATCATCTCCCGGGAAAAGGAACTTTTGGTAATAGCCAAAGAATCCATGGGAAGGCTCTACCCCGGGGACATTGACATCCTGATCGTGGAAAAAATGGGCAAGGAGATAAGCGGCGCGGGGATGGACCCCAACGTCTCGGGAAGGCCCATGCCGGGCGCCCTGGGCTTTGAGGAAGTCTGCCGGCCCACCTCCGTGGCGGTATTCGGCATCACGGAGCACTCCTCGGGCAACGCCCTGGGCATAGGTCTGGCCGATATCACCACGCTGAAGGCGGTCAGAAATCTGGACTTCGCCAGCACCTACACCAACGGCGTCACCGCCGGGGACATCCTGGGCTGCGCCATACCCCTCATGGCGAACACTGAACAGGACGCGGTGGCCATAGCCATCTCCGCCTGCGCCCCCAAAAAAGGAAAAGAGTGCCGGATCATCCAGATAAAAAACACCCTGGAGCTGACCACCATAGCCCTTTCAGAGGCCTACTGGGATGAAATGCAGGGGCATGAGAAAATCCGCTGCCTGACCTCTCCCCAGCCCATGAAGTTCTCCCCGGAGGGAGACCTGGAGAGGGTTGGACAGTAAAGGGCCGAGACAGGCATAGACGTCGCCGTCAATAAAACCTCAGATTATACTATTCCATCTTTGAACGTGAATCCCAAATACGCCGCTTCGGACCGTACTCTTAGATAAACCTACGGTCTGAAGCGGCAATAGAATGATCACCCGGGGCCAATTGAAAAACGATTCCAGAGACACAAAAGGCATGTAATGAGAAAATATCTCATCATATACATAAAAACCCCTTTTTAGGCTATAATATCTTTATGAAAGACTGATGTGCAACCCGTATTAACAGATTTTGTCATCTAAAACGGATGGGGAGTTGCGGAGCATTCCACAGCCGCTATGACAAAAAACGGGAATTATGTATCAACCTCATAAAGATTCAAAAAACCATTTTGAGGGGTGCGAGTATGATTATTTCGTTTGAAATTGAGAACTGGATGTCTTTCAAAAACCCCGTAAAATTTTTCATGACGGCTAGCAAAGAGCGTCAACATGGGGAAAGAGTGCCCAGGTCGGCCAGGTACAGAACCCGAATTCTCCCCGTTGCCGCCATTTACGGAGGGAACGCATCGGGAAAGACCAACTTTTTTAAAGCCCTTAACTTTTCAAAGAATCTGGTGGTTTATGGAACCCGGCCTTACAGCATTATCCCGACAGAGCCTTTTCGACTTGACGACGCCGGGATGCGGCTTCCATCCCGCTTTGTTTTCGAACTGCTGATAGACGAGACTGTGTATGAGTTCAGTTTTTCAGTCTCCCGCGAGGCCGTTCTTGAAGAAAAGCTGACGCTGATTTCGACAAGCAGCGAAAAGACGCTCTATCACCGGTATGACGGCAAACCTCACTTTCACTCCTCCCTTGCCGAAGACGACTTTCTGCAGTTTGTTTTTAAGGGCACCCGGGAAAATCAGCTCTTTCTCACCAACTCAGTTTCGCAAAGAGACGATCGCTTTAGGCCGATTTACGACTGGTTCAGAAACTCGCTGGTTATGATTGCTCCCGACGCCCGCTTCCGCTCCTTCGAAAATTTCCTGGACGAAGACTGCCCGCTTTACGACAGAATGAACCAGACTTTGCGGAGACTGGACACCGGTATAGAACGTCTTTGGGGAGACGAAACCCCGGTTGAAAACGTTCCTATTGCTGAAGCTGACAGGATAAAACTGCTGGAAGAAATGAAAGATGGTCAGACTGTTCGCGTTACCGACGGTCAATTCAGGGAGCGATACGCAATAACAAGCAGGAACGGCGAACTTACGGCAAAAAAACTTGTGACGTACCACTACGGGGCAGGCGGGGGAGAGATCAAATTCGAGATGCACCAGGAGTCCGACGGCACCCTGCGAGTGATCGACCTGCTCCCAGCGTTTCTTGATCTGTCGGCCGGAGATTCGAAAAAGACTTACGTTATTGACGAGATTGACCGAAGCCTTCATACGCTTCTGACCCGCAGACTGCTTGAAGATTATCTGGAGACGTGCTCCGGCCAGACAAGAAGCCAACTTCTCTTCACTACTCATGACGCGCTCCTGATGGACCAAGAGCTTTTGCGCCGAGACGAGATGTGGGTAACAGAAAGGGGCGAATACGGAGTTTCAACTCTCTTTTCCCTGAATGAATATAAGGAAATAAGATACGATAAAGATATCCGCAAGAGTTACCTCCAGGGGCGCCTCGGCGGAATTCCCCGTTTTTTGATGAACTGTGCGGCGTCGGACCCGCTTTTTCCCCGGGTAAGCGAAAATAAAGACTGATGCCGCCTAAAAGACGAAATTTCAAAAGACTTCCCCCTGAACGTCGCTATAGAAAGCTGTTCGTGATTGCAACAGAAGGGGTGAAGACCGAGTTTGAGTACTTCGCCATTTTTAACAGCGAGTCATCAACCATTCGTGTAAAATGCATAAAAGGGAGCCACGGCTGTTCGCCGCCGCAGGTTCTCAAGCGAATGGAAAAGTATATTAAGCAGCAGAGGTTAGACTCCCTGGACGAAGCGTGGATTGTTGTCGATAAAGACGAGTGGACTGATCAACAGCTGTCCCTTCTTCATCAATGGGCAGAAAATCGTGTCGGGCGCGGATTCGCGCTCAGCAATCCAAAGTTTGAATACTGGCTTCTGCTCCATTTTGAGGATGGCACAGACATTCTTTCACCCCGCGATTGCGATAATCGGCTGAAACGATACATTCCGGAATATGATAAAGGAATAGACTGCCGCATATTTTCTAATGAACGGATTTACGACGCCGTGAAAAGGGCCGAAAATCGTGATACTCCACCATGTTGCGACTGGCCCCGGAATTGTGGAAGTACGGTTTATCGTTTAGTAAAAAACATTTTGAGGGAGAACAACCCCGCATAACCGAAGCTGTCAGGCGCCAGCGGCGGTTTCGTCTTAAGCCATTCGAGAAGAACTTATATCGAAACAGGATTCGCCCCCATCCTTGCCGGAGGATATTGACGAATCCTGTTTTTGCTGTATTCTTGAAATCAAATCCAGGTCACCTGTCCCAACTAATGAGGAGATGACCGCCTTGAATATGGCAACGAAGCTTATGAGCATTTTGGAAGTACTGATATCCTCGGAACAGAACATGGGAATCCGGGGGATTGCCGAGCTTTCCGGAATTCCCAGAAGCAGCGTTCAGCGCCTGCTCTCCGATCTTCAGGAAAAGTCCTGGGTTGCGCAGGACCCCGAGACTCAAAGCTACAGGATAGGATTAAAATTTCTTATCTTCGCAAACACCTGGCGGTTAAGATTTGAACTTGTTCGCCAATCCCGTACAACTCTGGAGGAACTGAGCGCCGCGACGGATAAGACCGTACTCCTCCTCGTTTCAGAAGCCGCCTCGGGCATATGCCTTGATAAAGTTGAGCCGGAACGGGCGCTGAAGCTTGTGGCCGACGTAGGAAAAACCTTTCCCCTCTATGCCGCCGCCTGCGGCAAAATCATCCTCGCGTACGCGCCTCTGTCCGTGCAGGAAAAAGTATTCTCCTCGCCCTTTGAATCCTTCACCCCCTCGACTATTACCGATCCGCGCGCTCTTCGGGATGAAATAAAAATCATCAGAAAAAAAGGCTGCGCCCTGAGCTGCAACGAACTGACGGCCGGCGCGGCGGAGATTGCCGTTCCGCTGCTGGATGGAGACGGAAACTTTCTGGCGGCTTTAAGCATTGCCGGCCCTCTCTTCGAGATGGAGGGACGGTTTGAGGGTTACGAACAACTTTTGCGCAGGGCCGCGGAGAAAATCACAGGCGTCCCTGCTTTCTGCCGGGAGGATGGGTAGAGATGATCATGTTGAGTTCCGATGGCGTGTCCATGCACTTTGGAGGATTGAAGGCCGTTGAAAATGTGGATCTTGAAGTGCGAAAAGGGGAGATACTCTCCCTCATAGGGCCGAACGGCGCCGGCAAGACCACCTTCTTCAACGTGGCGAGCGGCTTTTTAAAACCGACCAGGGGGACAATCCGCTTCCTCGACAGGGACATAACCGGAATGCCTCCTCACGAGATCGCGGCCATGGGCCTGGTCCGGACCTTCCAAAAGACCAACATCTTCGCGGGCATAACAGTGGAGGAGAGCGTCCGGGTAGGTTTCAGCCTTCACCGCAAGGCTTCGCCAGCGTCCATAATTTTCGGAGGACGGGCAGTCCGCGACGAGGACGAGGAAATTGCAGACAGACTCCGGGAGATCCTCCGTTTTACCAACCTTGAAGAGTGGGCCGGCTCCCTTGTCAAAAACATCCCCTACGGAAAACAGCGCATTCTCTCCATCGCCATCGCGCTGGCGGCGGAACCCTCCCTTCTCATGCTGGACGAACCGGCCACGGGGCTGAACCCGGTGGAGACACAAGAACTGATAGATATCATCCTGCGCATCCGGGGTGAGAAGGAGATCACGATTCTTCTGATCGAGCACAATATGAGGCTTGTGGTCTCCATATCGGACAGGATGATCGTGTTGAGCTACGGTGAAAAACTGGCTGAGGGGAGACCTGAAGAGGTTTCAAAAAATCCCCAGGTTATTGAGGCCTATCTGGGAAAGGGGTTTCAGAATGTTTCTCAAAGTTGAGAGCCTTACCGCTCACTACGGCCATGTCAAGGCCCTTGACGGGGTGACAGTCGAGGCGGAGAAAGGCTCCATAGTCACCCTGATCGGGGCCAACGGCGCGGGCAAGAGCAGCTTCATGATGTGTCTCTCGGGAGTGCTGAGGGCCACGTCGGGAACCATCGAGTTTGACGGACATCGGATTGAGAAGGCCCAGCCGGAACGCATCGTCTCCCTGGGGCTTTCCCAGTGTCCTGAAGGCCGCCGGGTATGGCCGAAAATGACTGTTCTGGAGAACCTGGAAATGGGGGCGATATCGGTCAAGGAGAAAAAACTTGCGGAAGAGCGGGTGGAGTGGGCGTGCGACTTTTTCCCCATCCTGGGCGAAAGGAAGGGACAGCTTGCGGGCAGCCTCAGCGGCGGAGAGCAGCAGATGCTCGCCATCGCCAGGGCCCTCATGTGCGGCCCCAAGCTGCTTATGCTCGATGAGCCCTCCCTGGGCCTTGCGCCGATCATGGTGGAAAAAGTAGTGGAAGCGATCAGGGACATTCGCGCAGGCGGAACGACCGTCATCCTCGTTGAACAGAACGCCTTTATCGGCCTCTCCCTTGCGGATTACGCCTATGTCCTGGAGACGGGCAGAATAACCCTTTCGGGAAAGGGCCAGGACCTTTTGCGGAACGACGAAGTTCGCCGGTCCTACCTGGGAATTTAAAAAATCCCCCTAAGGGGGGACTTACAATCAGCAGGAGGTGTTTTAAAGTGAAAAGGAAACTTATGGTTGCTTTAACCCTGGTACTTGCGATTTTGCTTGCCGCCCCGGCCTTTGCCGAACTCCCCAAGGCTCCCGTCAGAATCGGCGTAGTGCTTCCCACATCGGGAGCGATAGCCTATGACGGCAACCTTGCGCTGAATGGAGTTAAAATGGCGGTTGAGGAGATCAACAAGGCCGGAGGAATTGGAGGCAACGAAATCCAGCTGTTCGTCGAGGACAGCGCCGGCATCCCCGCCACGGCGGTAGCGGCCATGGAAAAGCTGGTCGGCATGGAAAAAGTAGTCGCGGTCATAGGCGACTTCGGAAGCTCCTGCACCCTGGCCATGATGGACGTGGCCCAGCGGGCCCAAGTTCCTCTCATCACTCCCGTCTCCCTTGCCCCCAAGATCACCGAAATGGGCAACATCTGGATGTTCCGCGGGTGCGACAATTCCGCCATGATAGCGTCGGCCTTCACCAAATGGGCCGTGCATGAGAAAAAGGCTGACAAGTGGGCCTATATCGCCATCAACACCGATTACGGCCGCGGCCCCGTGGAGGCCTTCGACGC
>CAZXOD010000020.1:0-18443 GCA_964642285.1 uncultured Synergistaceae bacterium | reverse complement strand
AGATTTCGCGGAGTGACTGGAGTTCAGACGTGTGCTCTTCCGATCTGTGTGCACCCCGTTGTCCCTCTCTCCGGTTATGTCGCCCCTCTCTCTGGCTTCCGCCATGAGCTCCGCCACCCGGGCCTTGTTAATAGCCCCGGCCTTTTCGCCGTCCACGCCGTCCATGCGGAACACCATGGTCGCCGCCTGGGACTTTCCCCTATCCGGCGACAGAATGGACCCGCCGGGAGCCAGGGAGGCCAGAAAAGCCCTTCCGGAGGCGTCCACGGCGATGCGGGGCTTTATTGTTACGGAGGCGCCTGCTTCCAGATTGACGACTTTAACCGACAGGAGTTTTTCCCCTTCAAAGGAAGCGCCCTCCGCATACGCGGACAGGAGGAGTTCGGCGCCCCTGCCGTTTACCATTCTGTCCAGGGCTACAGCCAGAAGCTCCGGGTCGCATACGTCGCTTCTGTGGGTGTCCCGCCGGACGCCCTCGTTGATGCCGCCCAGTTTTTTAAGCTCCGCCGCCAGGACGTCCCTGGCTCCTCCGGAGATTTTTCGCATCTCGCCGGCGGTGGAGTAGCACCCGCAAAGGGTACTCACCAGGCCGTTGGTGGCGGCACCCCCCAGTCGGCCGGTTTTCTCAGCCAAAATTACCTTAAGCCCAGGCCTGGAGGCCGCCCAGGCCGCGGCTGCCCCTGCGGACCCGCCGCCGATTACGAGTATGTCGCACTCCAGTTCATGTATTTTCAAGGCTATGACCCCTTTCCTGCCGGACTATTCGCCCCCGTTTATGCTCCTTTCTATTTTATGGCTCCCGGGGCGGGAGGACAACCGGGAAAAAACCGGAGGAGCGTTCAGGGGCTGTTTTATAGTATTATGCTCTATATTCCATTCGAAAGGATGAGGATCTTGTTTCCATCGTTCAGCTATGAAATGCCCACAAGAGTGGAGTTTGGCAGAGGCGCCGCAAAAAAAGCCGGCGGGGAGGTAAAACGGGCCGGGGGTTCTAGAGCGCTTATTATCTCTGACGGGGGCGTGGCGGGGGCGGGCCTTCTGGACAGGGTGACCCAAAGTCTTGACGAGGCTTCAGTCCCCTGGAAGCTGTTTTTAGGCGTGGAGCCCAACCCCAAGGACAGGAATGTGCAGAGGGCGGCGGAGGCGATTCGAGATTTCGGCGCGGACTGCATCGTCGCCGTGGGCGGCGGAAGCCCCATCGACTGCGCCAAGGCGACGGCCATCGTGGCCGCGGCGGGAGGAAGGGCGAGGGACTATGAAGGCCGGTTTAAATCCGAGATCCCGCCCCTGCCCGTGATTGCCGTCCCAACCACGGCGGGCACGGCCAGCGAGGTGACCTTCGGCGCCGTAATCACCGATACGGAGGCGAAATTCAAGTTTACGGTGAAAAGCCCCCTCATCGCCCCCAGGGCGGCCCTGGCGGACCCGGAGATGACGGCCACCATGCCCAAAAGCCTTACCGCCTTTACGGGCATGGATGCCCTCACTCACGCCATTGAGGCTTATACCTGCCGGGTTTCCACTCCCTTCTCCGATGCCCCTGCCGTGGCGGCCATGGAGCTGATCGGCAGATACCTGCGCAGGGCCTGGGCGGACGGCTCCGACATGGAGGCCAGGGAGGGGATGCTCCTGGGCAGCCTTCTCGCGGGGGTGGCCTTCAGCCACTCCGACGTGGCGTCGGTCCACTGTCTGGCGGAGGCCCTGGGGGCCATGTACGACGCCCCTCACGGCGCCTGCAACGCCATTGCCCTTCCCGCTGTTATGGAGTTTTCCATGGACGCCGCAGTGGAGCGGTACGCCAGGGTCGCCTCATGCCTGGGCCTCGCTTTTTCCACCGCCGGAGAGGGGGCGGAAAAAGCAGTGGAGGAAGTAAAGCAGATGGCCATTGACCTGGAGCTGCCTTCTCTCTCCGTCTTCGGCGTCAGGGAGGAGGATTTTGAGGAAATCGGGAAAAAGTCGGAACAAAACGGCTCCAATCCATCAAACCCCAGGATTATGACAAAGGAGGACTATGTGGAAGTCCTCAAAAAACTGACCAGATAAACCCCGCCTGAGGAGAGGTTAAAAGAGGCCCGGCAGAAATGCCGGGCCTCTGCCGTGTGTCTGTATTGATCCCGGATGCTTCTTTACCCCTGGGGCGGCTCCCACCGCTTCGCCAGGCCCTGGGTCAGGCGGTCGATGACTATGGCCAGAAAGACCACGCTCATGCCTGCCTCGAAGCCCCTTCCCACATCGATGCGGTTTATGGAGAGCAGCACTTCCTGCCCCAGGCCTCTGGCTCCTATCATGGACGAGATTACCACCATGGCCAGGGCCATCATGGTAGTCTGGTTCACTCCGGCCAGAATGCTTGGCATGGCAAGGGGAAGCCGCACTTCCTTAAGAAGCTGCCACCTCGTGGCGCCGTACGCTGCGGCAGCCTCCTGTACAGACTCGGGAACTTGCTTCAGGCCCAGAGCCGTCAGCCGGATAACCGGCGGCAGGGCGTAAATAAGGGTTGCCAGCACTGCGGGGACTTTTCCCAGGCCGAAGAGCATCATGGCCGGAATGAGATATACAAAGCTGGGCATGGTCTGCATACCGTCCAAAACTGGTCTGAGCGCTAAGGCTACAAATTTCACCTCCGCCATGAGCACCCCCAGGGGCAGTCCGAAGAGCAGGGCCAGAACCACCGCCGTGACAATAACAGACAGGGTCTCGATGGCCATGGCCCAAAGGCCGAATACTCCGATAAAAAAGGGCAGAAAGGCCAGGACCGTCGGACTTAAAAGTTTTTTGGAAAAATGACGGCTGAGGGTGAAAATTCCCAGCATATAGGCCCACCAGGGAATCATGGTAAGGAAGGAATGCACGCCCAGAAGGAAGGAGAGTATTCCCGCCGAGATGGAATCGAACACCGGGGCATAGGATTCAATCAGGTTGTGGACAAATCTGTTGACTCCTCCCGCGACGTGGTACTGCAGCGACTCAGGAAACATGAGAAGCCGCCTCCTTTCTCTGTGCGGCCTCTTTTGCCAGAAGCCTCTCCGCCCGCTTCATGTTTTCCCGTTCGTCCATGACGAACCTGGCCACATAACGGTCGGCGGGGTTGGCGACAACTTCGTCGGGAGAGCCAACCTGAACGATCTTTCCCTTCCTCATTATGGCCATCCGGTCCCCCATCCTGAGAGCCTCGGAGAGATCGTGGGTGACGAAGAAGATAGTCTTGTTCATGGCCTTTTGAAGGCGAATCATCTCGTCCTGGAGCTGCCGCCTGATGAGGGGGTCAAGACCGCTGAAAGGTTCGTCCATGAGGAGTATGGGGGCGTCCATGACAAGAGCTCTCGCGATTCCCACCCGCTGGCGCATTCCTCCGCTGAGGCACGCGGGGTAGTAGTCCCCCCAGTCTTTGAGACCGACTTTGCCGATGGCCTCGCCGGCCTTTTGCATTCGCGCCTCCTCGCCCTCGCCCCTGAGCTTCAGTCCGAAGGCAACGTTTTCCAGAACAGTCCGGTGGGGCAGCAGGCCGTAGTGCTGAAACACCATGGCGATCTTCTCCCTGCGGAATGCCACCAGCTGTTTTTTGTCCATGGCTGTGACGTTTTCGCCGTTGATGATGATCTCGCCGGAGGTGGGCTCCACCAGGCGCAGAAGGCACCTGATCAGGGTGGACTTGCCGCTTCCGGAGAGACCCATTATGATGAAAGTCTCCCCATGGTTTACGGTCAGCGAGACGTTCTTCATAGCCACCACGGCGTCGCTGCCTTTGTCCAGTTCCTCCACGAGCTCCTCGTTCTCCACGTCCTCGGACGTTACGCAAAGGCCTTCTTTCTGGGGGTAAATCTTCCAGAGATCCTTAATCAGGATGGCCTCGCCGTTTTGTTCGGGGGCGCCCAAAACTACGCCTCCTCCTTCTCGAGGGCCGCCTCCACTTTTTCGGCAATGTCCGAAGGCAGCCACTGCTTCCAGACATCCCCGTAATTTTTGAGGAACCACAGGGCCGCCTTTTCAGCATCGGCCCGCGTCTCGTCCATGAAGGCCAGAACCTTGTTGTTCTGCTCAAGGGTGGTGTTGTAGTTTTTCAGAAATTCGGCTATCTCCGGATTTTCCTTTACGAACCCTGAGTTGGCCACCACCAGAACCCGGACGGAGGGGGTGGCGCAGGCGAAAAGGTTTTCCTCGTTCCAAAGCTTTTCGTCGTAGGGAGGCTCCTCAAGCATGGTCATGTCGTAAAGGCCCATGACCCAGGTGGGCTCCCAGTAGTAGGCAAGCAGAGGTTCGCCTCTCTCGTAGGCCCTCTTGATGGAGGCGGCCAGAGCCGTCTCCGAGCCTGCCGAAAAAGCGTTGAAGTCCTTGTCCAGACCGTAGCCCCGGACCTTCATCTCGTTGATGGACGTGATCCGCCATCCGGCGGGGCCATTCAGAAGCCGGCCCTTTCGGGGATCTTCAGGGTCTTTGAAAAGGTCCTTGTACTTCGGGAGATCGGCCACCGACTTCAGCCCCGGAGCGACGGGCTCAATGCCCCTCTTCTCGTCTCCCTTAATCATATAGGTGGGAACGTACCAGCCCTGGGGCGCGTCGGGGAAATTTGCCCCCAGCCCCGTCATCTTTCCGTTGCCGGTGACCCTCTCCCAGACCTCGAGAAGGTTGTCGATCCAGCCCTCCATGGAAAAATCGGCGTCTCCCCGCTCCATGCCCATGAAGCCGGGAAGGGATTCAGCGAAGATAAAATCCGTCTTCCTGTCGAAACCCTTTTCGATTACGTAGGCGGCAACGCGGTTATGGACCTGAACGCTGTCCCAGCTGAAATCAACAAGAGTTATGGGGCGGGCGTCCGCCGCCTCGGAAAGGGGGGTAAACAGACACAGCGCGGTGAGAAAGAGCGCAAATACGGTTCGCATTTTCATGCAAACACCTCCTGGAATAGATTGGGTACATAATGCGGAATAGGTAATGGAATCCGCAGAAATACATGGAGCGTACCCTATGGCGCCAGAATCGTAGCCGATTAAAACGCAATATCCGTGATTTGTCAAGAAAGGTAATTCAAATTCGTGTATTTCTCGGTCGAAAAAAGGGAATAAATCATCTGAAATGGAATAATGCAGTAGAGTTTTATTCCATAGAGTTGGATGCTTGGTCGGAATTATGTTGTCTCCCGGGCCGCTCACAGGATGGTTTTCTTTAAACTTTCCACCAGCTCCGGCGATAGTTTGGTAGTCTCCACCGGAATGGCTTCTTCCTCCGGCGGGGAGAGGAGAGTTTCGGGCAGGGGAGATTCCTGCTCCCGTTCAATGGAGCCCGATTTGAAAAGGGCGATTTTGGCTGAAACGGGGCCGATCAGTTCGTACAGAACGGACGAAGACAGGATTATGGTAAGCAGAATATTCCCGAGGTCCGCGGGCAGCACTCTCTTGCCCAGAAAGGCCAGCCCGATGGCTACCCCTGCCTGGGGGATGAGGGCCAGTCCCAGGTAGTTTCTTATGGGCCCGCTTGCCTTTGCCATGACGCATCCCAGGTATGCCCCAAGGTACTTGCCTGCGATGCGGATGACGAAGTAGGCCGCTCCTATCACTCCCAGGGTGCTGAAGGAGGTGATGTCCAGGTTCATCCCCGAGACGACGAAAAACAGGGAGAGGATGGGGGGTGTAAACTTTTCCACCTGCTTGTACAGCTCCTTGTCCCTGGTCATGTTGATGTAAGTGGTACCATAGAGCATGCATGAGAGAAGGGGAGAGATATCCACGGCGGCGCACAGGCCCGCTATTCCGAAGAGCAGGGCGATGGTCAGGATAAGCCTGTTGTCCTCGCTCCGCCTGGGGGTCATCAGCTTGCTGAGGATAACTCCGCTTATAAAGCCGATGGCGAGGGCTACGAGGTTGTAAAATACAGGCAGGGCCACGTCCGGGACAGTCAGTCCGGTGTCCGGGGAGCTTGCGTTGATGACGGCTATGGCTATACTGAAGGCAATGAGACACACCGCGTCGTCAAAAGCCACCACCTGAAGCAGGATGTTGACGAAGGGCCCCCTGGCGTGATACTGCCTTATGGTGGCCATGGTGCTAGCGGGGGCTGTGGCGGTGGCGATGGCCCCGAGAAGCAGACAGATATTCCAGTCCAGACTGAAGAGGAACCTCATGGACAGGGTTATCAGAACTCCGGGAAGAATGGATTCCATAAGGGTTATAGTGATAACGCCGAGGCCCGTCTCCTGGAAGGACTCTTTTTTAAAAAAACGGCCCACGGCAAAGGCTATAAAGGCCAGGGCTATATCGCTGACAAAACCCATGCCTTCAATGAGATGGCGGGGGATGAGGTTTAGCGCATGGGGGCCTATTACGATCCCGGCCAGGATATATCCGGTAACGTTGGGCAGCTTTGCCGGCTTTGTTATGCGGGTAAGCAGAAAACCCGCGAGCAGAATCACCGACAGGGAGAGCAGAACGGTTGTAGTACCGTTAAGCTGTCCAAAAATTTTTTCCATGGACGGGACCTCCTCTCTAATTTGGATCTTTGTATATATAAAACTATCCGGTTCGGGCGCCCCTCTGCCAAACTTCAGGCGAGGCGCTCCGCTTCCGGAAAGTTTGAAGCTTCTGCAATGCTGTAGAATTGAAAATGATGCAACGGTGTAAAGCAATAGTGTAACGATAAGATTCATAATGTGAAATTATTATTTATTAGATAGCTATAAAATAACATGATAAGGAGAGAAGATCAACATGATTGACCCCAAGCTCTATACCCTCCTGGCAGTAGTAGAGGCCAGTAATTTCACGCGGGCCGCGGAGTCTCTTTCCTTAACGCAGCCCGCTGTAACGCAGCATATCAAGCAATTGGAAAAAGAGTTGAAAATCAAGATATTCAATCGTGTGGGCAATAATATAAAACCGACCAATGAAGGAAATATTCTGATCCAGTACGCCCGGCGAAGCATCGCCCTTTACCAGGCCATGGAGCAGAGCATCCTCGACGAGAAGAACAGGATGCGACGGTTAACCGTTGGCGTCACCCATACCGCGGAGAGCAACGCCGTGGCGGAGGTGCTGGGCAAGTACAGCTATCAGAACCCGGGGACCGTTATCACGATAATTACAGGTACCATAAATAACCTTTATGAAATGCTGAAGAATTACGAGCTTGACCTGGCGGTGGTGGAGGGGAAGCTGAAGGATGACAGAATAAACTCCCTTCTCCTCGATACGGACTCCCTGGTGGTGGTCCTGTCCAACGATCACCCTCTGGCGGACAGGGCGTCGATCACCATAAACGAGCTAAAAAAAGAGCCCCTGATCCTCCGACGGCCGTCCTCCGGCACCAGAAACCTATTCAAGGCCCACCTGGAAAGCCAGAACATCTCCCTGGGCGAGTTCAATGTAATTCTTGAGGTGGACAACATCGCCACCATAAAGGACCTTATAAGAAGGGGCATAGGCGTATCCATCCTCTCCCGCAGCGTATGCCTTGACGAGCTCAAAAAAGGAAAGATTGCCGCCCTTCCCATAGAGAACCTGAGCATGATAAGAGAGATAAATATCCTCTACCACAAGGACTTCAAGCACGAGGACATCCTGCAGAACATAACGAGGGAGTACGGCAAGGTGGTAAGGTACTACACTTCCTAGCCGGGAAAAGGGGATTGTATTTATGGACAAGGCCGCCGTAATTGAAATAGGAACCAACTCGGTGAAATTTTATGCCGCAAAAAAGGGCATGGACAGGATAGAGATTCCCCTGACGGATGAAGTTGAAATCACCCGGCTGGGTCAGGGAATGGGGGCGGGAGGTCTTATGATCGACGAAGCCATGGAGCGAACGGCAAGAGCGGCGGCCCGATTCGCGGCTTCTGCCGCGGAGCTGGGGATTATTCCGCATATCATCGGCACCATGGCCCTCCGTACGGCAAAGAACTCTTTAGTTTTTACTGAAAGGGTAAGGGAGCTTACCGGCCTTGAGCTCCGGATAATATCCGGTGAAGAGGAGGCAAGGCTGTCGTGCCTCGCCGTCAGCGCCGGACTTCCCGCCGACGATGTCGATATGGTCATCTTCGACACCGGCGGCGGGAGCACGGAGATTATCCGGGAAGAGCAGGGGAAGATTGCGGAGGTCCTCAGCCTTCCCCTGGGAGCGGCCTCAGTCTCCGAGAAGTTTTTTGCCTCCGATCCTCCCGCTGTGGGAGCGGTGGCCGCGGCCCTGGCAATGCTCCGGAGGGCGCTGGAGGAGGGTGGAGTCTCAGGGGCTCCCAGAAAGCTGGTGGGAGTGGGAGGAGCGGCCGTTACTCTTGCCTCGGTAAAGCTCCGTCTCGAAAAGTACGATCCCAGGGCCGTCCGGGGGACCGTTGTAACTCTTCCGGAGCTTGAGGAGATGGCCGCCCTTTTCGCTTCTCTCCCCTTGAGAGAGCGGAAAAAAATAAAAGGTATGCCCCCGGGCCGGGCTGAAATTATCCTCGCCGGTACATGCATCGTTATGGCCGTCATGGAGACGCTGGGAGTTACTTCCTTCACGGCAACCGACAGAGGCCTCCGCCACGGGGCCGCAGGGGAGATTTTCGCCGGAAAGTTTTCTGAGTAAGCTCCCTCTACCGCTTATGGCGGCGTCAGGATTCGCCAAGTGATATTTTAAATCAGCGCCCCGCCAAGCGGGGCGCTGATTATTACGGCTCTTTCGAAAGAATGACGGAGAAGTCGTCTTCCCGCTCCACGACCTCGACGGTCCAGCCCCGGCTCTTTCCGAAACGGGCGACGTTCTCCCTGGATGTGGCGGTGTCGACTCTGACTTCCACCTTTCCCCCGGAAAGCTTTTCAATTACCTTTTTTGTAGCCAGCACGGGCTGGGGGCAGGAAAGCCCGCGGGCGTCAATTAATACGGCATCTGACATTTTAATCCCTCCGATTAATCCAATTTGATGCGGAAAAGGAACCCCACGGCAAGGCAGAAGGTCATCCCTATCATTGTGGCGGTCATTCCGTAGGCGGTTACTCCGGCGCCGGAGCTCGCAAGGGAAAAGTTATGGGCGAAGGCCGCACCCACAAGCATTCCGATAATAAATACGGATGCGTCCCCGTCTCCTTCGCCGGACATAATAAACTGCCGGCCGGGACAGCCCCCCGCCAGGGTGAAGGCAAGCCCGGAAAGGACCATGCCCAGAAAGCTCCAAAGCTGGTTGGTGTGAGCTACGGGCTGATTTTCAAATCCCGGGTTGAACTGTCCCAACAGGTAGTTTACCGCGAAGGCGGCCAGGATGAAGGCTGCTACCCCGTGGAATAAATGGGGGTCTTTCAGCATAAAAAGGTCGCGGATGGCGCCCACGGTGCAAAATCTGCTCTTCTGCGCCAGCCACCCTATGAGCAGTCCCGCCGACAGGGACAGAACTATTGGCGCCGCCGCGGCCCCGGGCCCGGATTCAGAGAAGAATATGGGACCTGTGCCGTCGGGGCCAAAGAGGGGCCGGAAGAAAAGCAGGGCAAGCAGGCCCATGGCGGCAATGATGAATACGCTTCCCGCCCAGGCGGGCGATTTTTCAGCCTTGCCCAGGTTAAAGCCCTGCCACAGGAAAACTATGCCGATGAGCACGCCGACAGTAAGTCCGCCGATGCCCGCCAGGGCGTTCCAGTCTCCTCCGGCAAGGCGGGCGTAGGCTCTCCACGGGCAGCCCAGGAATATTAGGGCCCCTATCATGGAAAAGAAACCCAGGAAAAAACGGACGACGGGAGAGGAGCCGGACCGGGGGCGGTATTCCTTTGCAAGAAAGGCCGAGAGAAAGGCTCCCAGAATAAAGCCGGGGATTTCCGGACGGATATACTGCACCACTTTCGCTCTGTGCAGCCCCAGTGCGCCGGCTATATCCCTGGTGAAACACGCCACGCATATACCCATATTTCCCGGGTTGCCAAAATAAACCAAAAGAGCGGCGATTGCCCCGACTACGGCCCCGGTGACAGCCGGTCCGTAGCGGGAGAGCAAAAGATCGTTGAGCCTCTTCATAAGAACATACCTCTCCTTTCAATTTGAGACAGCCTTGATGCTAGATGTTATAAATATTATTCCATTACTATTTAGAGGTCAAGCAAAAAAACATCTTTGTCTCTAAATAATTCGCTGCGTACGGTTTGGGACAAAAATGCAGGACTTCAGGCGTCGCCTTTGACTCTGCAAAGGGAACGGTACTTTATTTTTCCTTCTGACCAATGTTGACATATGGCGAAATTGGAGTATAATTTCCTTAGTCAGTATTAGTCAGCATTGATCAGTAGATGCAGGGGGGAATAAATAATGAAAAAAGCTGTAGGAATAGATCTGGGAACGACAAACTCGGTAATCGCGGTGATCGAGGGCGGCACGCCCGAAGTGATAGCCAACGCCGAGGGAGGGAGGACTACACCGTCGGTAGTGGCCTTCACGAAGGACGGCGACAGACTTGTAGGCTCCATCGCCAAGAGGCAGGCAACTTTGAATCCTGAAGGAACGCTGTTCTCGGTGAAGCGGTTTGTAGGCAGGAAGTACAGCGAAGTAGGGTCGGAGATGAAGATCGTCCCCTTCAAGGTTATCGAGGGGGCCAACGGCGCTGTCAGGTTTTCCGTCGGCGGCAAGGAGTACGCTCCGGAGGAGATAAGCGCCTCGGTGCTTAAGAAGCTGGTGGCGGACGCGTCGGCCTATCTGGGCGAAAAAATTACGGACGTGGTTATAACCGTCCCTGCCTATTTTAACGACGCCCAGAGGCAGGCCACCAAGGACGCGGGCACAATCGCGGGCCTTAACGTGCTTAGAGTGGTAAACGAGCCAACGGCGGCGGCCCTGGCCTACGGACTTGAGAAGCAGAAAGAACAGAAGATCATGGTCTTCGACCTTGGCGGAGGAACTTTCGATGTGTCCATCCTCGACATTGGCGAGGGAGTGGTGGAGGTTCTTGCTACATCGGGCGACACTCACCTTGGCGGGGACGATTTTGACAAGGCCCTGGTGGACTGGGTGGCCGACGAGTTCAAAAAGGAAAACGGAATCGATCTGAGGAACGACAAGCAGGCCCTCCAGAGGCTCTACGAGGGAGCGGAGAAGGCAAAGTGCGAGCTCTCCTCCCGTACCTCCACGGAGATCAGCCTGCCCTTCATCACCGCCGACGCCAACGGCCCCAAGCACCTGGGCATTACGGTGACCAGGGCGAAGTTCGAGCAGTTGACAGCCCGGCTGGTGGAGAGGTGCGCGGCCCCTGTGAAGGACGCCCTTGCGTCCGCCAAACTTTCGGAGAACGAGATCGACGAAGTGGTGCTGGTGGGCGGATCCACAAGGATTCCCGCCGTGCAGGAGCTGGTCAGGAAGCTCACCGGCGGAAAGCAGCCCAATATGTCCGTGAACCCCGATGAAGTGGTGGCCGTGGGCGCGGCGGTTCAGGCGGGAATTTTGAGCGGAGAGATGAAAGACGTCCTCCTGCTCGACGTAATCCCCCTTTCCCTGGGAGTGGAGACCATGGGCGGCGTGATGACGAAGCTCATCGAAAAGAACACCACCATTCCCTGCAAAAAGACGGAAGTCTTCTCTACAGCGGCGGACAATCAGCCCGCGGTGGACATAGTAGTTCTGCAGGGAGAGAGGGAGATGGCATCCGGCAACCGCATCCTGGGCAACTTCAAGCTGGAGGGCATCAGACAGGCGCCCAGAGGGCTTCCCCAGATAGAGGTCACCTTCGACGTGGACGCCAACGGCATCCTTGAGGTCAGCGCCCGGGACAAAGACACGGGCAAGGAGCAGCACATCACCATCGACGGCTCCACAAGCCTGGACAAGAACGAAGTGGACCGGATGATCAGAGAGGCCCGGGAGCACTCCGACGAGGACAGGAAGAAGAAGGAGCTGGCCGAGGCCAGAAACGAGCTGGAGGCCTCCGTATATCAGCTGGAAAAAGTCCTTGAACAGAGCGCGGCGGGAGCGCCGGAGAATGAAAAAGCCAGAGCCCGCTCCCTTGCCGACGAGGGCAGGGCCGCCCTGTCCGGACAGGACGCCACTCTGGAATCTCTTAAAGTGGCGGCGTCGGACATAAAACAGATGATCCAGATCCTGTCCTCCTCCCGGGGTCCTGAACCCCAGCCCGCATCTTCGGCCAGAGATGACGAGGACGTAGTAGACGCCGAGTTTGTGGACGGCGGAAGCGGCGGCTGAGGATTTTAATCCGGCCTCCGTCGGAGGCGGAAAGCAGGATCCTATCCCGGGATGATTAGCGGCCCCGTCCTCCCGGGACAAGCAAAACTAAAGCAGGACGGCGGGCAAAAAAGCCTGCGGGCAGTTTAAATTGCCCGCAGGCTTTTTTGCGGTTATACTTGGCTGGAATTTCTCGGAGGTGAACCGATGTCATTGAATTTTAAACCTTTGTCCCTGGAGGTTATGGGCGATTACAACGATATGTTCCATCTCTGCCCGGGCAAAACTTCTGACTACACTTTTGTAAATATCTGGGCATGGTCCGACGACCGCCAGTACGAGCTCGCCCTGGCCCATGAAATGTTCTGGCCCAGGATCGGAGGCTCCTCCCCCGCCCTTTGGGCGCCGGTGGGAGACTGGAACCGGGCTGACTGGGAAGAAACTCTTCCTGAGCTCTTCCCCGGCGGAGCGGAATTTGAAAGGGTCCCGGAGGAACTCGCCCTGTCCTGGGCGGACCTTTTCGGCGACAGGGTAGTCCTGGATGATCAGCGGTCCGAATGGGAATACGTTTACTCTGTGGAGGAACTTATAAATCTGCAGGGAAACCGCTTTCACAAGAAAAAAAATTTGTGGAGGCAGTTTTACAGGTCCTACGATTCAGTCTACAAAGAGCTTGGCCCCGGCGATGCCGACGAAATCCTGGAGATGCAGCAGCTCTGGTGCGAATGGAAGAGCTGCGACGACATACCGGGCTTCAGGGCGGAAAACCACGCCGTCTACAGGGTCCTCAAGAATTGGCAGCACTTCCCCGAGCTGATCTGCGGAGCGATCTACGTAGGTGAGAACATGGTTGCCTACACCGTGGGAGAGCCCATGGGGGACGATATGGCGATCATCCATTTCGAGAAGGGCCTGGGCGACTACAAGGGAGTTTACCAGGCCATCAACCAGGCTTTCCTTGAGAAGTCCTGCAGCCGCTTCGAGTGGGTCAACCGGGAGCAGGACATGGGCGAGGAAGGGCTCCGGCAGGCCAAGGAGTCCTACAACCCCGTAAAATTCCTTAAAAAATACCGCGTCATCTGGAAAGGGTAGGCCCCGCCATGCCGAACTGGGAGAAGTCAGCTATGTTCCGGGCCTTCCGGCACAGAAACTTCCGCCTGTTTTACATGGGCCAGATCGTCTCCCTGTCGGGGCTGTGGATGCAGAGAGTGGCCATGAACTGGCTGGTGTATAGGATCACCGGCTCGGCACTGCTGCTGGGAACGGTGGACTTCATGACCCAGATCCCGGTGCTGCTCCTGGGCTCCTTCACGGGGGCCTTTCTGGAGGGACGGAACCTGCGGAGGGTCATCATGATCTGCCAGACAGTGAGCATGTTCCATGCCCTGACCCTGGCGGTCCTGACCCTCACCGGCGCAGTGGAGTACTGGCATATTCTGATACTGGCCGCCATCGTCGGCGTGTCCGACTCCTTCGAGGTACCGGCCAGACAGGGCTTTACCATCCGTCTGGTGGAAGACGAGCAGGATCTGGGCAACGGCATAGCCCTCACATCAAGCCTCTTCAACCTCAGCAGACTGCTGGGGCCGTCCATTGCCGGCATAGTCATCGCCATGGTGGGGGAGGGCGTCTGCTTTCTGATGAACGGCATGGCCTACTCCGCCACGCTCACGGCCCTCTTTCTGATGCGCTTCCGCAGGCCCCTGGTCACGGAGCGCGCCAGGAAAAATGTCCTGGAGGGAATGAAGGAAGGGATCCGCTATGCCGCCTCCTTCGTGCCTATCAGGAACTATCTTGCCACAATGGGGCTCGTGAGCTTCTTCGCCTTTCCCTACATGATACTGCTGCCCATATTCGCGAGGGAGATCCTCGGAGGGGGCCCCCGCACCCTGGGCTTCCTCATGGGGGCGTCGGGGCTGGGCGCCCTGACGGGTTCAGTGATGCTGGCCAGGCGAAAGTCCCCGGTGGGGCTGGGCCGCATCATGGCACTGGCGGCCGTCTCTCTGGGGCTGACCATGGCCTCCTTTGCCCTCTCCCGCTTTCTGCCCCTGTCCATGATCCTGATGGCGGGCCTAGGCTTCTTTATGGTCACCACCCTGGTCTCGTGCAACACCCTGGTGCAGAACCTGGTGGACGAGGACAAGCGCAACCGGGTGATGAGCCTCTTTATTATCGCCTCCATGGGCATTACCCCCCTGGGGAGCCTGAACGCGGGCTGGATCGCCGGTCGTCTTGGCGCTCCGGCGACTCTGTTTGCGGGCGGGGTCATAACATTCCTCATAGGAGTGGCGCTTCTCAGGGCGTGGCCCGCCATGTGGGCCATGTCGGAGCCCGTCTACAAAGAGAAAAACCTGCTTTAGTCCCCTCCCGCCCGGTAAAGGTATAATTGAAAAAATTCCAGGCTTTGCCATTTTCCGGGAGGTGACCAAATTGGCAAAAGAACGGATACTTATAATCGGGGCCGACGCGGCGGGGATGTCCGCCGCCGGACAGATAAGAAAACTGCTCCCCGATTCGGAGATCACGGCCTACGAACGGAGCCCTCACTGTTCCTATGCGGCCTGCGGAATGCCCTACTACGCGGCGGGGCTGGTGGACTCCGAGTCCAGGCTGATCGCCCGCACGCCGGAGCAGTTTCTGGAAAAACAGAACATCCTGGTCCGCACCAGGTGCGAGGTTGTCGGCGTAACCCCCTCCTCCGCCTCGCTGACTGTTAGGGACCTTGAATCGGGCCGGGAGTTCGAGGACCGGTACGACAAGCTGCTATTTGCCACCGGGGCGGTCCCGGCAATTCCCCCCGTGGAAGGGGCGGACGCCGCGGGTATCTTCTCCCTGAGCACACTGGAGTCGGGAATCGCCGTCAGGCGGTTTGTGGACGAAGAGCGCCCCGAACACGTGACGATTATAGGCGGGGGATACATCGGACTTGAGATGGCGGAGGCCTTCTCCTGCATCAGGGAGTTAAGGGTGACACTGCTGGATAAATCCCCCCAGGTGATGAACACCTTCGACCCGGATATGGCGGAGTTCATGGCGGAGGCCATCAGGGGAGTGGGAACGGAGCTTCGGCTCAGCGAAGGCCTTGTGGCCTTCGGAGTGAAGGATGGCCGGGTGAGGACGGTTATAACCGAAAATGGCGAGATTGAGACGGACATGGTGATCATGGGCCTGGGTGTCCGGCCCAATACGGCTCTGGCCAGGGACGCCGGGCTCGATCTCTCGGTCCGGGACTCCATCAGGGCGGACGAGACCATGGCCACCTCCCATCCCCATATCTGGGCGGCGGGAGACTGCGCCTCCACCACCCATCTAATCACCGGCAAGCCCTTCTGGGTAGCCCTGGGTACGGTAGCCAACAGGATGGGCAGAGTGGCGGGCATATCCATGGGCGGCGGAAAGGCCTCCTTCAGCGGCGTCCTCGGCACGGCCATGAGCAAGCACTGCGCCTTTGAGACGGCCAGGACGGGCCTGACGGAAAAAGAGGCGGTGGAGCACGGGTTCGAATACGTCTCCGCGGTGATAAAGACCAAAACCAGGGCGGGCTACTACCCGGGCGCCGAGGTCATGCACGTTAAGCTGGTGGCCGAGGCGGGGACGGAGAGGCTGCTCGGGGGCCAGATTGTGGGGGGCCAGGGGGCGGCCAAGCGGGTGGACATTTTAGCCGCGGCCCTGGCGGCGAAGATGACATTAAAAGAACTTATCGATCTTGACCTGGGCTACGCGCCTCCCTTTTCGCTCGTATGGGACCCGGTTCAGATCGCCGGCAGAAGCCTGCTGGGAAAAATGGGCGGCGAATAAGCCCCGGAGGAGGATGAAAATTGCTCGCAGAAAAAGTAAACGGAATGAAGGATGAGCTTGTGGAGGCCATAAGGCAATCTTTACGGATCAGGAGCGTGGGGGAGGACCCGGCGGAGGGCGCCCCTTACGGCGAAGGTCCGAAGAAGTCCCTTGAGTGGACCCTGGATTTTGCGGCCCGTATGGGCTTTCGCACTAAAAACGTGGACAACGTCGCCGGGTGGGCCGAGATGGGCACGGGAGACGAGATGGTGGCGGTGCTCGGGCACCTGGACGTGGTTCCCGAGGGCAAGGGCTGGACGGTGGATCCCTGGGGCGGCGAGCTCAAAGACGGCATGATCTGGGGGCGGGGAGTCCTGGACAACAAGGGCCCCGTCATGACGGCCCTCTTTGCGGCCAAGGCCCTCTTCGACGCCGGGCTGAAGCTTAAGCGCAGGGTGCGGATTATCTTCGGCACCAACGAGGAGCGGGGCAGCAAGTGCATGAAGCGGTACGTGGAGCTGGGCGAAGAGCTGCCCGCCGCCGGATTCACCCCCGACGCCGACTACCCCATAATCTACGCCGAAAAAGGAATAATCACCTACACCGTGTCCATGCCCTTTGCGCCGTCGGGAGACATGAAGATAGTCTCCCTGGAGGGGGGCATGGCGGCAAACGTGGTGATGGCCGAAGTTACGGCCGTAATTGAGGACCACCGTCCCGAGTGCAGGGCCCGGGTGCTGACCGCAGCAAAGACATGGAAGGGCCCGGAGGGAAGCTTTCTCGAGGCCTCCGAGGACGGCGATAAGGTCACCCTGCTTATGAAGGGCCGCCCCGCCCACGGGAGCACTCCCGAGAAGGGCATCAATGCCCTGGCCTGCCTGGCTGATTTTATGAAGGAGGTCCGCCTGAAGGGGGAGCAGGGGGAGTTCTTCAACGCCTTCAACAGTACGGTGGGCTTTGAGACCGACGGGAAATCCCTGGCCGTCGCCATGAAGGACGAAATCTCCGGTCCTCTTACCGCCTGCGTGGGAGTGGTCAAAACGGAGAAGGGCAGGGCCGGCTTCACCATCAATATGCGCTACCCGGTGACCGCAAAGGAAGCAGATATCACCGGTCCCATTGAGGAGACCTTCAGGGAGGCGGGCATGGCGGTGGAGTCCGTGTCAAAAAGCCTCCCCCTGTACATGCCTCCCGAGTCCAGGCTGATCAAGGCCCTTCAGAAGGTCTACGCGGAGGAGACTGGCGAAGAGGCGACCCTGCTGGCCATCGGCGGAGGAACTTACGCCAAGACCATGCCCAACGTGGTGGCCTTCGGCCCCGTCTTTCCGGGGCAGGACTACAAGATCCACGAGGAGGACGAACGGTGGGCGGTGGATGATATTATGAAAAATGCCCATATTATGGCCAGAGCCCTGGCGGAGCTGGCCGAGGAAGAATAGCCCTTAAAGGTGCGCCGGACTTAAGTCCGGCGCACCTTTTCCATTACGGTTATTTTACAAGTTCGTAGGGCCAGGCCATGACGCCCCCCTCCAGGAGGGCCACATTCTCCAGACCTGCGCTCCTGAGGGCGGCTATGGCGTCCCAGCCCCGGACGGAGATCTTGCAGAAGGTTACGATCTCCCTGTCCTTCGGCAGTTCTCCCATCCTCTCCCGGAGCTTGCCCAGGGGTATGTTTATGAATTCGTAGGGAAGGCGGCCCTGCATTTCCAGCTCGCCGGGAGTCCTCACGTCGAGGAGGAGAGGCGGGTTGGAGGATGTCATCCTCTCCTTCAGTTCGGCCGCCTGGTAGGTCCTGACAAGGCCGTCCATCTTGTTCTTAAGGGCGTTGGCGGCATGGGTGTTCGGGTCCAGGGCGGTGGCGAAGGGGGGAGCGTAGGCGAAGTCTCCGTCCGCCAGCAGGTCCACCGTCATCCCAGCGGAGATGGCCGATACCAGGGAGTCCAGGCGCTTGTCCACCACTCCCGTGCCCATGAGCTGGGCGCCGAGAAGACGGCGGCTCGTCCTGTCCGCCACCAGCCTGATGGTGAGGTCTCCCATGCCGGGCATGAAGTGGGGCCGGTCCTGCTCTTCCACCACGATGCTGACGGGATCAAAGCCCGCCTCTTTAGCCTGGGCCTCGTTAAGCCCCGTCTTTCCTATGGTGAGGTTGAAGAGTTTAAGAATGCCCGTGCCCAGCACCCCGGAGAAGGCGCTGGGGTATCCGGCGATGTTGTCGGCGATGACCCGGCCCTCCCGGTTGGCGGTGGAGCCCATGGGCTGCCAGACGAGCTTCCCTGTGATGAGGTTTTTGGAAAGAACGCAGTCTCCTCCGGCATAGATGGAAGGGTCGCTGGTGCGCATCCTGTCGTCCACCACAATGGTCCCGTTGGGGGCCAGCTCCAGGCCGGCGTCTCTGGCGAGACTGGTGTTGGGCCGGATTCCCACCGCAAGCAGAACCATGTCCGCAGGAAGGGAGCGTTTGTCGGTCCTGACTCCCGTCACCGTGCCGCCCTCGCCGATGATCTCCGTCACTTTTTCGCCGCCGTAGAAGTCCACTCCATGGGCTTTCACGGCCT
>CAZXOD010000019.1:8929-18852 GCA_964642285.1 uncultured Synergistaceae bacterium | reverse complement strand
ACCGCCGCCATTCTGGCCGACGTGGCCGCACGCGGCGACGCGGCCCTGGTGGACCTTGGCGACACGGGCCGGGAGCTGCAGGTATGCACATTCCACTCCTTCGGCCTGCGGATGCTTTTCCGGAACAGGCCCCTTCTGTCTCGCTTCGGGCTGGGGGAGCGTTTCGCCATTTTTGACAGGGGGGACAGCCGGTCCCTGGTTAAAGAGATTATGGAGGGGCTGAACATCGACGTTAAGCAGTTTGAGCCCTCGTCCATGCTCGACCGGATCTCCCGGGTGAAGAACGACTGCCTTCCGCCGGGACGGGACTCGCCCCTGCTGGAGGGGATCTACGGCGACGTATTCAACGCCTACAACGAAGCCCTACGGCAGCAGAGCGCCGTGGACTTTGACGACCTTCTCCTGCTGCCCCTCAGGCTGCTTCAGGAGGACGGCGAGGCCCTTGAGAGGGAGCGGGCCCGCATCTCCTGGATACTGGTGGACGAGTACCAGGACGTCAACAAGCCCCAGTATCTAACCCTGAAAAAGCTGGTGGGAAAAGAAGGAAGGATCATGGTGGTGGGTGATCCCGACCAGTCCATCTACGGGTGGCGGGGCGCCGATATGACCATGATCATGAACTTTGAAAAAGACTTTCCGTCGGCCAAAGTAGTGGTCCTGGATCAGAACTACCGATCCTCCGGCGTTATCCTGGGCGCCGCCAACTCCCTGATCGAGGGCAACGCCAAGAGGCGCAAAAAAGATCTGTGGACGGCCAGGGGCATGGGGGAGAAGATCTACACCCTCCTGGGGCAGAACGAATATCAGGAGGCCGATTTTCTGGCGCAGAAGATCCAGGAGCTGCGGGACCGGGAGGGGTACAGCTACGGAGACGTGGCCCTGCTTTACCGGATAAACGCCATGAGCCGGGTTTACGAGCAGAAATTTCTTGAAAGCCGGATCCCCTACAGGGTCGTAAGGGGCACCGCATTCTATGAGCGGAAGGAAGTAAAGGACGCGCTCTCCTTTCTCAGGGCTGCCGTCAACCCTCTGGACCGGATCTCCTTTTCGAGGATCGCCAATCTTCCCTCAAGAGGCCTTGGGAAAAAAAGCCTGGAGAAGGTCTTCGCCCGCCTTGAATCGGCGCCCATGGCGGAGCCGGAAGAATACTGGAAAGCCCTGGCGGAGGAGAAACTTCTTACCGGCAAGGCCGATATAGGCCTGAAAGAACTCGCAGGCCACATGCTGAAGATTCTCTCTCTGTCGGAAAGCCTGCCGGAGATCCTTGAGTATATCTTTGATTCCATGGGCTATGAGGACCTGCTGAAGCAGTCCGACCCCGACGGCTGGGAGGAGAGGGCGGAGAACGTGAGGGAGCTCCGTTCGGTGGTCCCCTCCGGAGGGGACCTGTCAGAGATGCTGGCTGAGGCGGCTCTTTTCACCGATCTGGAGAAGCTGGATCTGGACGATAAAAACGCCGTCAACCTTCTGACGATGCACGCCGCAAAAGGTCTTGAATTTCCCGTCGTCTTCCTCGTGGGGATGGAGGAGTCGGTCTTCCCCCACTTTAAATGCCTGGAGGACAGGGAGGACATGGAAGAAGAGAGGCGCCTCTGCTACGTGGGCATGACCAGGGCGGAGGAGAGGCTGTTCATGACCGGCGTCAGGTCCAGACGGCTCTTTGGCTCCACTTTCCGAAACGGCTTCTCCCGTTTTTTATGGGAGATTCCCGATAAATACAAGATAGTGGACGACAGGGGCGAGGAGGAGAGGCAAAATGCTGGCTTTGGGAGTAACAGGAGACGTTGGGGCTGGTAAGTCGACCCTGACCCGACTGTGGAGCGAAATGGGCGCCTCGGTCATCGATGCCGACAGGATCGTAAGAGATCTCTGGAAAAGGCCGAGGGTCATAGCCGGGGCCGTCTCTCTCTGGGGCGAGGCCGTGCTGGACGAGGCTGGGAAGATCTGTTCCGCCGCGGTGGCCGCCATAGCCTTCAAAGACGGCGAGGAGTACCGCCGGCTGAACGCACTGCTCCATCCCCTTGTAAGAATCGAGATGAACCGCATGGCCTCCTGTCTTGAGGGCTGGGTGGTGGCGGAGATCCCTCTGCTCTTCGAGACAGGCGCCCCTGAGTGGATTGACGCCTCCGTCTATGTAACGTCCCCGGAGAGGGCGCGAATTGAACGCAACGCTTTCCGGGGCTGGGCCGGCGGCGAGATCGAAAGGCGCGAATCCTTTCTGCTGCCCTCCGAGGAAAAGATAAAGCGGGCCGACATAGTCCTGGAAAACGACGGCGACCTGGAAGCTCTGGCGAAAAAAGCGGAGGAAATGGCCGCCTCCTTCAGGCGCCAGGCCGATCTTGTCTGCTGCGCGGCAAACTTCCGCTGCCGGGAGGACGCCCTTCTTCAGAAGGACCGCCTGTGCCGGGAGAGATTGGCCGCCGATTTTTGCCTTACCTCCGGCGACGGCATGGACGACGATATCAGTACCATTCGGCTGACCTTTATTTCCCGGGGCTCCCTCTTACCCCGGCTGGGCCTCCCTGGAGACGAGCCGATAGCCCTTCCCATAAAAAAAATGCCCTACAGCCGGAGGGCCGCCATTTCGGAAAGGCTGCTGACGTGAAGGTAATAACCAGCCATATGGGCAACGACTTCGACTCTCTGGCAAGCATGGTAGCGGCACAGAAGCTCTACCCCGGCGCTGTGCTCTCCCTTTCGGGCTCCGCCAGCCGGACCGTGAGGGAGTTTCTGAAAAAAAACGGAGACCGGTGGAACGTGGTCACTCCCAGAAAGGTGAAGTTTGACGAGATCACCATGCTGATAGTGGTGGATGCCCGGTCAAAATCCCGAATCGGCCCCTTCGCCTCCCTGCTTGGAAAGAAGGATATCCCCGTCCATGTCTACGACCATCACCCCCCCTCTGCCGACGATATCGACGGCGAGTATATGGCTATTGAGCCTGTGGGGGCCACTACAACCCTGATGGTGGAGATACTACTGGAAAAGGGCATACCCATCGCGCCCTACGAGGCCGCCCTATTTGCCACGGGGATTTACGAGGATACGGGAGGGCTTACCTTCAGCGCCACTACCTCCAGGGATTTCGCGGCCATCGCCAGGATGAAGGAGCTCGGCGCCGATCTTACAAACATCCCCGCCTGCATCGAGATGACTCTGGCGGCCCCGGAGAGAAGAATTCTGGACAGCCTTATAGAAAACAGCAGGGTAAAGTTTATAAACGGGGCAAAAGTGGTGCTGTCGTCGGCCTCTTCCCCGGCGTACGTGGACGGGCTCTCCCTTTTCGTCCACAGACTGCGGGACTATTTTGACGGCGACATCGCCCTTGCTGCGGTAAGAATGGATACGAGGACCTACCTTATAGGCCGGAGCCATGAGGACGTTCTTGACGTGGCGGCCTTCCTATCCCCCCTGGGAGGGGGAGGGCACCCTCAGGCGGCGTCGGTCACCCTTCATAACGCCAGGCCGGGCCCCCTGATAAAAGAGATGGAGCTTAAGCTGGCGGACGCCATCAAACCCGCGATTACGGCGGGGGACATCATGACGTCGCCAGTGATGGTCATCCCTCCAGACGCCTCAGTGGACGAGGCTCACAGGATTATGCTGAGGTACGGACACTCGGCGCTCCCCGTGGTAAAGGGCAAGGCCACCCTGGGGCTGATCACAAGGAAAGACCTGGACAGAGCCCACCTCCACGGATTTGGCAAAACCCTTATAAGGGAGTTTATGACCGAAGGAGTTATGACAGTCCCCAGGGAGGCCTCCATCCGGGAGGTCCACAGGATTTTCGTCACCCACAGCATCGGCAGGATTCCCGTAACCGAAGGGAACCGCATTGTGGGCATCATCTCCAGGACCGACCTGGTCAGGGCCCTGTACCCCCTCTCCCTTCCCAGGGAGGAGCGGGCCGGAGTTCCCGATCTGCCCTGGACAGAGGACATCTCCTCCCTGATGGAACGTAATCTCGACCCGAAGGTAATCCCCATTCTGAAATCCATGGGGGAGAGGGCCGAGGAGCTGGGGATGAAGGCCTATATCGTGGGAGGGCTCGTAAGGGATCTCTTTCTGGGACGGGTAAATCTGGATCTGGACATAGTGGTGGAGGGAGACGGCCCCAAGTTTTTAAAAAGCTGGGAGAAGGACGGCCTCCGGGTGTCCGTCCACGAAAGATACAAGACGGGGACGATTGTTTTTCCGGGAGGCCGGAAGGTAGATGTGGCCACTGCCCGCAGAGAGTTCTACGAGTTTCCCGTAGCCCAGCCAAAGGTCTTTACCGATTCAATAAAGCACGACCTGTACCGGAGGGACTTCACCATAAACGCCATGGCCGTCTCCATAAACAGGCCCACCTGGGGGAACCTCGTGGATTTTTTCGGCGGCAGACGAGACCTCTCCGCAAAAACCCTGAAAGTCCTTCACAACCTGAGCTTTGTGGAGGACCCCACCAGGGTGCTGAGGGGAATTCGCCTCGAACAGAGGCTCGGCCTCTCATTTGAGGATAATACTCTCAGGCTGCTTGGCAGCTGCATCCGGGGCGGCCTCCTGGCAAGGCTTTCGGGTTTCAGGCTTAGGAGCGAGCTGGAGCTGTCCTTCAGCGAGCGGTCTCCCTACGGAGCGGTAAGGCGGGCGGAGGAGCTGGGGGTGTGGGAGGTACTCTTTCCCGGGCTGCACCTGGGCAAAACGGGAAAAAGAACTATAAGAAGGCTTACGGCCTTCCTGGGCCGCATCTCCCGTGATTTCCCGGACTTTAAGGGAAAGCAGTGGCTTGCTTTTTTCTCGGCCATCTTAATGGAATCTCCCGACAATGTAAGGCTCGCGGCCATGGACAGGCTAAATCTCACCGAATCGGAGAGGAAGATAGTGCTTAAATGCGTCTCCGAACTTGGCGCCGCCGAGCACGACCTGGGCGGTAGGGCCGGCCCTTCCCGGTCCGAAATATATAATTTCCTGAAGAACGTGGATCCCACTGCCTGCCTCTTCTGGAGCGCCGCCACTGAACGGTGGAGGGTCAGGAGAAGGATTTTTATGTACCTGACCAGGCTTTGGATCATCTCTCCCCTTCTTAAAGGGGGAGACCTGGTGAAGATGGGCTACAGCTCAGGACCGGAAATAGGGGTTATCCTTGAAAAAATAAAAACACTGAAGCTTGACGGAGAGCTTCAGAATAGGGAAGATGAAGTTCGCTACGCGTTTTCAAATTTTCCCCGTGAACCAAAAGGAGAGTGAAAGAAATTGTTAAGAATGCCCGCTTTGGCGGATCTGCTTCTGAGCGTGCCCGCGGTGCTGTGGGCCATAACCTTCCATGAATTCTGCCATGGATATGCGGCCTACCGGCTGGGAGACCCCACGGCGGCCCGGGCGGGGCGGCTTACCCTTAACCCCCTGGCCCATTTTGACCCCATAGGCGCCCTCATGCTGCTGCTGTTCAGGTTTGGCTGGGCCAAGCCGGTGCCGGTGGACCCCAGGTACTTCAAACACCCCCGCAGGGATATGCTCATCGTCTCCATTGCCGGGGTGAGCGGAAACTTTCTGACGGCCTTCCTGTTCGGAATGGTCGCCAGGTTTTTCCCCTACCCTTTTTTGGCGGTCCCTGCCCTAAGGCAGTTTATCTTCCTGATGATCGTAATCAATATCGGCCTTGCCGTATTCAACCTCATCCCCATCCCTCCCCTGGACGGCTCCAAGCTTCTGTACCCCCTTCTTCCGCCGTCTCTGCTTGAAAAATACTTCTGGCTTGAGAGATACGGCTTTTTCGTCCTCATGATCCTGGTGGCCCTTGGAGTGGTTCAGGCGATCATGGGGCCCGTAGTCATGTTTTTCCTGAGGCTCATCCTGCTTTAGGGGCGCCCCTGATGAAACTTCTGATCACTAATGACGACGGCGTTTTCGCCCCCGGCATAATCGAGCTGGCCGCCGCGCTGACCGCCCGGGGACACGAGTGCGCGGTCACTGCCCCTGACAGGGAGCGGAGCAGCGTGGGGCACTCCATTACCCTTACCCGTCCCCTGAGGCTCTGGGAGGCGCCCCCGGGACCCTATCCCCCGGAATGCGCTGTCTTCGCCTGCGACGGAACCCCCTCCGACTGCGTAGTGCTTGGCATGGAGGAGATAATGCCGGAGCCCGACCTAGTGGTTTCCGGCATAAACAGGGGGCCGAACCTGGGGGATGATCTGACCTACTCCGGTACCGTCTCGGCGGCCATGGAGGGCATAATCCTTGGCCGAAGCTCCATTGCGGTATCCCTGGACTGCGGAGAAGACGACGGCGAGCATCACTATGAGACCGCCTCCTCCGTGGCCGCCTCCCTGGTCGATTTTCTGGGGACAAACCCTCTTAAGCCGGGTGTGCTTCTCAATGTCAACGTGCCTAACGTACCTCTTCCCCTGCTCAGGGGAGTGAAAGTCACCAGAAAGGGAGTCCGCCTCTACGAGGGAAAGGTAACCCGCTTCACCGACCCCGGCGGCCGCCTCTTTTATTGGGTTGCCGGACGGCCCGAGGATCAGCTTGAGGAGGGGAGCGACGTATGGGCGACGGCCAAGGGCTATGTCTCCGTTACTCCCGTCCACATGGATATGACCCACTTCCCGTCCATTGAGGCTCTGGCTTCCGATGGAGCGGAAAAACTAAACTTCAAGTAAATAAAAATCATCTGCTTGACATTTGTTTACTCTGCTGTATAATTTTTTTGTCGGCGGGGAATTGTCCTCCCCGGCCGGGTGTAAGAAAATGCGCCCGCCCCTTCGGGGGTGGGTTCTTTTATTAGCTTTTTTTGGAGGGATAGGCGTGTCAAAAAAGGGAAAAGCTGTACTTGCCTACAGCGGCGGTCTTGATACATCCGTGGCGGTAGCCTGGCTGACGGAGCAGGGGTATGATGTGATCACCATGACAGCGGACGTGGGACAGCAGGCGGTGGATCTGGAGGGCGCCAAGAGCAAGGCTCTGAGGAGTGGCGCGATAAAAGCCTATGTCCTGGACCTTAAGAAGGAGTTCGTCGAAAAGTTCGTTTGGCCCTCCCTGAAGGCCAACGGCATGTACCAGAGCACTTATCCGCTGAACTCCGCTCTTTCCAGGCCTCTTATCGCCGAGGTTATGGTGGAGATAGCTAAAAAAGAGGGAGCGGTGGCCATCGCCCACGGCTGTACGGGCAAAGGCCAGGACCAGGTGCGCATAGAGGTGTGCGCCAATGCCCTGGACCCCGATCTGCAGGTTCTGGCCCCGGTGCGGGACTGGCAGTTCAGCCGGGAGGCGGAGATCGAGTACGCCCACAAACACGGCATACCGGTGGCCGCTACTGTGGAATCTCCCTACAGCATAGACGATAATATCTGGGGCAGGTCCATTGAGTGCGGTATCCTGGAAGATCCCTGGCAGGAGCCCCCCTCCGACGCTTACACTCTTACGGAGGATCCCTGGAAGGGGCCCGATGAAAAGGAATACGTGGAGATCACCTTTGAAAAAGGCATTCCCGTGGCGCTGGACGGCAAAAAGATGGACGGACCGGCCCTGATAAACACTCTGAACCTTATGGCGGGCCGCCACGGCGTGGGAAGAATTGACATGCTGGAGGACCGGCTGGTGGGCTTTAAAAGCCGGGAAGTCTACGAGTGTCCCGGCGCCGTAACGCTTATCAACGCCCACAGGGCCCTTGAGACCCTTACCCTGGACAAGAGAGTTATCGCCGCCAAGAAAGAGCTGGAGATAAAGTTCGGCGAGCTGGCCTACGAGGGTTACTGGTTCTCTCCCCTCAAAGACGCCATCGAGGCCTTTATTGATACAACCCAGGAGTATGTCTCCGGCGTGGTCAAGGTGATGCTGTACAAGGGGCAGGCCGTAGTGCGGGGCATGAAGGCGGAGGGTTCAATATACAGCCACAATCTGGCCACCTACTCAGAAGGGGACGCCTTCGATCACCAGGCCGCAGTGGGCTTCATCAAGATCTGGGGCCTTCCCATAAAGACCTGGAGGCAGGTTCACGAGTCCAAAGAGGCTATAAAGATCCCGGCCCAGTAGAAAAATAACCATGGGGGCTCCTCAACAGGAGCCCCCATGGTTTATGCCTTTTTGTTTTCCGCGAAACCTTGCCTAAAGAAACGCGTCCTCAGGAGGAAGGGGCAGGCCTTCCAGGTCCTCCCTGGCCGCTCTCACAGCGGCAGCCTCCTTTTGGCTCCACTCGTCCAGTTTTTCAGCCAGGCCGTCTCTGTTCAGGGCCAGAATTCTAACAGCGAAGAGGGCGGCGTTTTTTGCCCCGTCGATACCCATGGAGGCTACCGGGACCCCGGGGGGCATCTGGGCTACGGACAGAAGGGCGTCCATGCCTCCTACAGTACCCGCGCTTACGGGTATGCCTATCACGGGAAGGGCGGTGTGGGCCGCTATTACGCCGGGCAGGGCCGCGGAGAGGCCCGCCGCTGCTATGAGGACTCTGATCCCCCGCTCCCGGGCTCCGGAAGCGTACCGGACGGCGTCGTCGGGGGTACGGTGGGCGGATGCCACGGTGATCTCCCAGGATACGCCGAAGTAGTCGAAGACTTCCTTAACTTTTTTTACCAGGGGGAGGTCCGATTTTGACCCCATAACTATCCCCACTTCAGGGCAGGGATTTTTAGCACCCGTCATTTGCCGTCGCTCCTTTTCATGAAGGCCTTGCGGCCAATATCCTTTCTGTAGTGCATATTCTTAAAGGAAATGCGGGAGGCGCCGCCGTAGGCGCCCGCGATGGCCTCCTCCAACGTGTCTCCCAGGCCCACGGCGCTCAGGACCCTTCCTCCCGCCGTGACCGGGCGCCCCTGGCTGTCCAGGGCCGTTCCGCCGTGAAAGACCAGTAAATCTCCGTCGGAAGGGATTTCCTCAAGGCCCGTGATCGCCATGCCTTTTTCAAAGGGGCCCGGATAGCCTCCGGAGGCCAGGACCACGTTGGCCGCCCAGCGCCCGGAATCCTTCCAGGGTACCTCCGACAGCCTGCCTTCGCAGCAGGCAGTAAGCAGGCGGCCGAAATCTCCCTCCAGAAGGGGGATCACCGCCTGGGCCTCCGGGTCGCCGAAGCGGACGTTGTACTCGATCACCCGGGGCTCGCCGTCGGGACCTATCATGAGGCCCGCGTAGAGCACTCCGCAGTAGGGGATGCCTTCCTCCCTCAATCCCCGGAGGGTCGGCTCGATGACGCGGTTCCTGATCTTCTCCATAAGGGACGGCCCCGCCCAGGGCACCGGGGCGTAGGCGCCCATGCCTCCCGTGTTGGGCCCTTTGTCGTCGTCGAAGACCCGCTTGTGGTCCTGGCTTGGTGGAAGGATTCTGCAGGTTTTTCCGTCGGTTATAGCTAGCACGGTGAGCTCCTCGCCCTCCAGGCCGTCCTCCACTATGACCTGCCTGCCCGATTCGCCGTAGAGGCCTTCCTCAATCATCGCCCGGGCGGCGGCAAGGGCCTCTTCAGCCGAGGCGGTTACGGAGACTCCCTTCCCGGCGGCCAGGCCGTCGGCCTTGACTATGTAGGGGGCGGTTCGCTTTGCGACGGCCCTTTCCGCCTCCTCCACGGTGGAGCAGAGGTCCCAGGCCGCAGTGGGGATGCCGTGTCTGTCCATGAACCGCTTGGCGTAAACCTTGCTTGCCTCCAGCATGGCGCCGGCCCTGCCGGGGCCGAAGACGAGGATTCCCTCCGCCCTCAAACTGTCGGCCAGGCCGTCGGCCAGTGGAGCTTCCGGACCGACGACGACGAGGTCGATGGCGTTTTCTTTTACAATCGGCAGCAGGGACTCAAAATCAAGGGCCGATACCGGGTGCAGCCGGGCGCACTGTCCTATGCCCGGGTTTCCCGGGGCGGCGTGGACCGAGGCCGCCATTTCTGATCTGGAAAGAGCCCAGGCCAGGGCGTGCTCTCTGCCTCCGCCTCCGACCACCAGAAAGTTTTTCATGCCGGGCGCCCCTAG
>CAZXOD010000019.1:0-8829 GCA_964642285.1 uncultured Synergistaceae bacterium | reverse complement strand
ACCACCAGAAAGTTTTTCATGCCGGGCGCCCCTAGTGGCGGAAGGTCCGGCTGCCGCTGATAAACATGGAGATTCCAAGTTTCTCCGCCGCCGAGAAGACTTCGTCGTCCCTCTGGGAGCCGCCGGGCTGGATGATGGCCGCCACTCCTGCCCTGGCGGCTGCCTCCACTCCGTCGGGGAAGGGGAAGAAGGCGTCCGAGCCGAGAGACGCTCCCCGGGCCTTTTCACCTGCCTGGGCGGCGGCGAATTCCACGGCGTGGAGGCGGCTGCAGAAGCCCCGCCCTATTCCCACGGCCTCCAGGTCTTTTACCATGGAGATGGCGTTGCTCTTCGACAGGGCGGCGGCCTTCCATGCCAGCAGCAGGTCGTCCCACAGGTCGGGCCTGGGCGCGCCTATCCACTGTCCGTCGCCGGGATTTGGCAGGGGCAGGAGGCTGTCCTCCTGGACCAGAATTCCGCTCCTGGTCCCGGTGAACTGGAGTGGGGAAGCTCTGCCGCCATTCCAGCGGAGCAGCCTGACGGAGGGCCTGTTCTGTTGAAGAAAGTCAAGGGCGTCCTCGTCGAACTCCGGCGCGACCACCGCCTCGGTGAAGAGCTTTGAGATGGCTAGGGCCGTCTCCATATCTACCTTTTGAGAAATTCCCACTACGCCGCCAAAGGCGGAAACCGGGTCGCAGGCCACGGCTTTCTCATAGGCCCCGGCGGGGCTGTCGCCGCAGGCCATCCCCGACGGGGTGGCGTGCTTTATCACAATGGCGCCGCAGTCCTTCTTAAGAAGCTCGCAGCCCCTCATGGCGCAGTCCACATCCAGAAGGTTGTTGTAGGAAAGAGGCTTGCCCGACAGCTGCTCCCAGGGGACGTCCGCCAGGGGGGAGAGATAGAGGGCGGCCTGCTGGTGAGGGTTTTCGCCGTACCGAAGATCCTGCTTCTTTATCAGTCCGAGGGGCATTTTCTCGGGCAGAGGAGGAATGGCGCGGCCTGTCGCCGCCCTGAGGCCGTCGACTATGGCTCCGTCGTAGGAGGCGGTCTCGCTGAAGGCCTTCAGTGCAAGGCTCTCCCGGGTGGACAGGGAAATGTCTCCCTCCGCCCTGAGCTTAGAGATCACCTCTTCGTAGTCGCCCGGGTCGGAAAGGATAGCCACATGGCGGAAGTTCTTCGCTGCCGCCCTCAGAAGGGAGACCCCGCCGATATCGATGTTTTCGATCAGCTCGTCCAGGGAGGAGGAGGCCTTGGCCGTCTCCTCAAAGGGGTAGAGGTTGCAGACTATCATGTCCAGGGGGGGGATTTCGTATTTTTGCAGTTCGGTCATGTCCTCAGAAACGTTCCGCCTTGCCAGGATTCCGCCGAAGACCATGGGATGCAGGGTTTTTACCCTTCCTCCCAGGATATGGGGATAGCCGGTCAGGTCCGATACCTCCGTAACGGGCAGGCCCGCCTTTCTGATGCGGTCGGCGGTTCCCGAGCTGGAGAAGAGTTCCCAGCCCATGGATGCCAGCTCCGTTGCCAATTCGACAATGCCCGTCTTGTCATAGACGGAGAGCAGCGCTTTTTTGCCTTTCATGGTTTAAAGCTCCTTTCGCGGAGGACGGGAAGAGAAGAGTTCGGCGAGGGTCTTCCAATAGAGCCGCCTCTCCGTCCTCTGAATTCTCTCCCTTAAAAGGTCGGGGGTGTCTCCGGGGCGAATTTCCACCGCTTTCTGGGCCAGGATGGGGCCGGTGTCAACCCCTTCGTCCACCAGGTGGACGGTAACTCCCGTTACCTTCACTCCATACCTCCAGGCGTCGCCTATGCCGTCGGCGCCTGGAAAGGCCGGAAGGAGGGACGGATGAATATTGACAATCCGCCCCCGGAAGGAGGCCACAAAGGAGGGGGAGAGGATTCGCATGAATCCCGCCAGCACTATCCACTCCGCACCCTCCTCCAGACACAGGCGGGCAAGGTCGCCCTCGGCCGCCCTTTTCTCCCCGCTGTAATCCAGCAGATGGGTGGGGATGCCCGCTTTTTTGGCTATTTTCAGGCCCGCCGCCCCGGGATTATCGCTTGCGGCGAAGGCCAGGCGGGCATTCAGCCTGCCGTCGGAAACTGCCCTCGCAAGGGCCGCCAGATTTGTGCCCCGGCCGGAGATCAGTACGGCAAAGGAGGTCATGCCCCTACTTTCCCTATGGTCCGCCCCTTTTCGCCCAATCCCTCAAGAAGGGAGAGCATGGCCTTCTCTTCTTCTCCTGGGACGATGAAGACGAAGCCTATGCCCAGGTTGAAGACCTTTCTCATCTCCTCTTCCGGTATCCCCCGCTCCTGAAGAAGGCCGAAGACGGCGGGCCGGGGCCAGCTGCCGAAATCCACCGAGAGGGAGAGCCCCGCCGGGACTATCCGACGGACATTGTCGTAGAGCCCCCCGCCGGTGATATGGGCCATTCCCCTGACCATTCCCGACCGGGCGGCGGCCAGGGCGGTTTTTACGTAAAGCCTTGTAGGTTCCAGCAGAGTTTCGGCGACGGTTTTTCCTCCCAGTATTTCGGGGGAGTCGGAAAGGTCCAGCGGATTTTCGCTTGAGAACAGAGCCTTTCTTACCAGGGAAAAGCCGTTGCTGTGTACTCCCGAGCTGGCAATGCCGATTATGACGTCGCCGAGGGAGATCTTCGAACCGTCAATGATTTTGTCCTCTTCGGCTAAACCCACGGAAAAACCGGCAAGGTCGAGGCCGTCTTCGTCGTAGGTTCCCGGCATCTCCGCCGTCTCCCCTCCGAGAAGGGCGCATCCGCTTTCTTCGCAGGCTCTGGCCGCGCTCTCCACGATGGGGCCGAGGATCTCAGGCTTTAATTTTCCGCAGGCGATATAGTCAAGAAAAAAGAGGGGCCTGGCGCCGCAGGTGACCAGGTCGTTCACGTTCATGGCCACCAGGTCCTGACCCACGGTGTCGAATTTGCCCGCGGCCTTGGCCACCTCTATCTTTGTCCCCACTCCGTCGCAGCAGGCCGCCAGGACGAGGCCGCCCTCCAGCCTGTAGAGGCCGCTGAAGCCCCCTATTCCTCCGAGGGCGTTGGGGTCGGCGGGCATGGAGCGGGCGATTCTTTTAATCTCCTCCACCCACCGGTCCGCCAGGGGGATATCCACCCCTGAATCCTTATAGCTCAGGCCCATTGTCCTCTCCTCCTTCCATATACTCGCCGGAGAAGCAGGCGGTACAGACCTTATCCGCGGGAAGGCCGATGGCCTCCACCAGATCCTCCTCAGTGATGTAATCCAGGGAGTCGGCGCCTACTTCCCGCTCCAGCTGCTTAAGGTTCATCCTGGCGGCGGCGAGCTCCATTCTGGACGGGGTGTCTATTCCGTAATAGCACGGGAACCGCACTGGCGGCGACGATATTCTTAGGTGAACCTGGCTGGCGCCGCAGGCCTTTATCAGGGAGATCATCCTCTGGCACGTAGTGCCCCTGACGATGGAGTCGTCCACCGCCACCACATTTTTGCCGGAAAGTACTTCCGTTATGGGGTTTAGCTTGATCTTAACTCCAAGCTCCCGGACTCTTTGGGTGGGCTCGATGAAGGTCCTGCCCACATACCTGTTCCTGATCACCGTCTGTTCATAGGGAACGCCGCTTTCTTCAGCGTATCCCAGGGCGGCTATGGTGCCGCTGTCGGGAATGCCGGTGACCAGGTCCGCGTCGCCCCGGGGGGACCGGAGGGCGAGCCTTCTTCCAAGCTCTCTCCTGGTCTCGTAGACGGATTTTCCGCTTATCACGCTGTCGGGCCGGGCGAAATAGACGAATTCAAAGGCGCAGAGGAAGCGCCGCTTAACGTCCACCGGAATCCGGATTGAATTCATGCCGTCGGGTCCAAAGATGATCACTTCACCCGGCTCCACTTCCCTAAGGGTAGTCGCTCCCACCAGGTTAAGGGCGCAGGTTTCCGAGGCTACGTAGAATACGTCGTCTCTCTTTCCTATGACAAGGGGGCGAAATCCCCAGGGGTCCCGGGCGGCTACCATATTCCGGCCTATGATCATGGCCAGGGAGTAGGCGCCCCTGAGCCTGGTAAGGGAATCGATGAGGGCATCCACGGGCTGCTTGTGGGGCTGGTGGGCCATGAGGTGCAGAATGACCTCCGTGTCGGTGGTGGAGTGAAAGATGGCGCCCCGGTTTTCAAGGAAAAGCTTTATTCCCTCGGCGTTGGTCAGGTTTCCGTTGTGGGCCACGGCGAGGCATCTCTTCGACGTGCTGGCGGTGAGGGGCTGGGCGTTCTCCAATCCCAGCCCCCCCGAAGTAGAGTAGCGGACGTGGCCGATGGCGCAGGAGGATTCCTCTGCCGAAAGCTCCTCCTGGTCGAGGGCAAGGTGAACCAGCCCCTCTCCCTTGGAGGAGGAGACGCGGCCCTTCGAGTTTACCCACGCCACCCCCGCCGACTCCTGGCCTCTGTGCTGGAGGGCAAAGAGACCCAGGTAGACTTCTTCCAGGACTTTCTGCCCTCCGGGGGAGTAGGCGCCGAAAACTCCGCACATTCAGGAATTCCTCCAGAGGGTTGTCAGTTCGTCCACGGTAAAGGAGAAAGTGCCCTCCACAGAGAGGGCGTCTCCCCCTGCCCGACCCAGCTCAAGGACGGGGTAGCCGCTCCAGAGGGATCTGAAAAGGGGCAGTTTGGAGATGGGCACTGCGTAGAGGGCTCTGGCCCCACCCTCGCCGAATAAAACCACGTCCTTCCTGGTGGGGACGGGCAGGGCAAGTGAGGCACCCATGCCGCTCTCGGCTCCGTCCTTTATCAGGGCGGCCGCGAGTCCTCCTCCGGCTATGGCCCGGCCGCTCCGGGCGGCATGTTTCCGGGCTGTCTTGAGAGCCCTTTCAGAAAAATCCTTCTCCGCCTCGCCGGAGAAGAGGAGGGGACGGCCCCCCTCAGCCATGCCCAGGGACCGGATGTAGTGGCTCCCCGCCAGGGATGAGTTGACGGGGCCCACCATGATCAGCATGTCTCCTTCCGCCCATTCGCCTGAAGGCAGATAGTCTTCCGGCGTGGGGATGACGCCCACCGTTCCCGCGACGGGAGTGGGCAGGATGGCTCCGCCAGCCGTCTCGTTGTACAGGCTCACGTTGCCTGAGACCACGGGACAGCCCAGGGCCGTGCAGGCCTCCGCTATGCCCTTTATGCACTCCTCCAGAGTCCACATCTGCCCCGGTATCTCCGGAGACGGGAAATTAAGGCAGTCCGTAAGCCCCAGGGGCTGCGCCCCGGCTACTGAGAGGGCTCTTATTGTGCGGGCAGCCGTCTCCGCCCCTCCCCGGAAGGGGTCGAGGCCGCACTTCCAGGGGTCGGCGTCCAGGGTCATGGCTATCAGGGACTCTCTCCCCTCAATACGTATTACGCTTACGGGCCCGCCGGGGCCCTTGAAAGTGTTGCCCTGAACGGCGGAGTCGAGCTGCCCGTAGATATCCGCCTTGGAGGCCAGGGACGGCAGTGCCATGAGGGCCGTCATAGCCTTGTTCCAGTCCCCGGGCAGGGGCAGGCCGTCCAGGTCGAAGTTCCACCGGTCCTCAAAGCCGGCGGGTTTTTCCGAGGCCCACCGGATGGGGGGACATCCGTCGGCAATGAGCTCGGCGGGGAGGGATGCGGCGAGTTCTCCCCGGAAGTAGATGGAGTATTCCTTTTCTGCCGTGGTCTCTCCGATAACCGCCCAGTGAAGGTCCCATTTCCGGGCCACCGAGGCCGCTTCTTCAAGTTTTTCCGGCTCAATTATCAGCAGCATCCTCTCCTGGGTTTCGGAGAGGGCGATCTCCCAGGCCTCCATGTCCTCTTCCTTGAGGGGCGTTTTTTCAAAGTGGAGCTTCATACCTACGCCGCTCTTTGCGGCCACTTCGCTGGAGGAGGAGGTTATTCCCGCGGCGCCCATATCCTGCATGCTGACGATCAGGCCCCGTTCATTCATCTCAAGGCACGCCTCTATCAGCCGTCTTTCCATAAGGGGATCGCCGGTCTGAACGGATGCGGGCTTGCCGGCGCCGTCGTCGGCGAGCTCCACGGAGGCAAAGGCCGCTCCCGCTATGCCCTCCCTGCCAGTCTTCGAGCCGAGGATTGCCACAAGCTGTCCCGGAAGGGCCGTTTTTGAGCTTATTATGCTGTCAAGGCTTACGATGCCAAGGCAGAAGGCATTGACCAGGGGGTTTTCGTTGAAGCTGCGGTCGTAAACTGTCTTGCCTCCCACCGCGGGGACTTCCACGAGCCTGGAGTAATCGCTGGTTCCGCTTACGATTCCTGAAGCCAGGAAGTCCGTCCTCGGGTGGGAAGGGTCGCCGAGAAAGATTCCGTCCATGGCAGCGACGGGCTTCGCCCCCAGGGCAAAAATATCCCGTATGACGCCTCCAATCCCCGTGGCGGCGCCGTGATAGGGCTCCACCGCCGAAGGGTGGTTATGGCTTTCGGCCTTGAAGGCGCCTCCGAGGCCGCCGCCCAGGTCAACTATCCCGGCGTTTTCACCGGGGCCAAGGACTACGCTGGGGCCCTTCGAGGGAAACAGCCTGAGAAGGTGTTTGGTAGATTTGTAGCTGCAGTGCTCCGACCACATTACGCCGAGGATCCTCAGCTCGCATTCGTTGGGATCCCTTCCCAGCGCGACCCTGGCGGCGTCGTACTCCTCCTGCCTCAGTCCGTATTTGCTTAAATCCATGGAGAAAGCCTCCCTTTCCACATAAAGTTTCACCATCTCACTGAAGAGGCGGAGACGGCCCTAATCGGTCTTTCTATGATTTCTCCCTAGCGGTCCGATGAAATTCTTCTCCAGATCTCCTCGTAGGCTCCCAGCACGTTGCCCAGGTCCTTTCTGAAGCGATCCTTGTCAAGGCGGTCATTCGTGTCCCTGTCCCAGAAACGGCAGGTATCGGGGGATATCTCGTCCGCCAGCAGGAGATTCCCCTCACTGTCGGTTCCGAACTCAAGCTTGAAGTCCACGAGAACTATGCCCAGGGCAAGGAAGTATTCCGACAGGAGGGAATTGACCTTCAGGGTTATTTCCTTTATTTTATTAAGCTGATCCGGCGTAGTCCATCCGAAAAGAAGGGCGTGATCTTCGGTTATGAGGGGGTCGCCCAGGGCGTCGTCCTTCAGGCAGAGCTCCACAAGAGGCCTCGGGAGCCTGATGCCTTCCTCCACGCCAAGGCGTTTGCAGAGGGTTCCGGTGGTGATGTTTCTTACAACTACTTCAATGGGTACGATCTTTACGGAGCGGACAAGCTGGTGAATTTCGTCGATTCTGCGGATAAAATGGGTGGGGATTCCTTTCTCTCCGAGGTACTCAAAGAGGGCCGAACTTATGAGGTTGTTAAGCCTGCCCTTTCCCTCGATGGAGTCCTTCTTGAGGGCGTTGAAGGCCGTGAGGCTGTTTTTATACTCTACCAGATAGGCGGATGGGTCGTCGGTGGTCCAGATCTTTTTCGCTTTTCCTTCATACAGAAACTCTTTTTTTTCCATGAGTGCACCTCCGGAGGGATATGCTGACATTATTTATTAAACCTGAAAAAATGTCAACGTAAAACCGCCGTTTTCAATATACAAACCCCGTTTGTCCGGGCCGTATATTTCGGAACCTATCTCGGTTATAATCTACCGGTAACGCTTTTTTACAAGTGCAGAACAGACGTCCCCGGAAGCAGGGGCCGCTTCTTTTGATAAAGCTTCGCGCGGCTGCAGGAAGGAGAACGCCATGAACCAGCAACACATACGCAACTTTTGCATTATCGCCCATATCGACCACGGGAAATCCACCATGGCCGACAGGCTGCTGGAAAGCACCAGCACCATCGGTTTAAGAGACATGAAGCATCAGATCCTCGACTCCCTGGAGCTGGAGCGGGAGCGGGGCATCACCATAAAGCTGGTTCCCGTAAGAATGGAATACAGGGCCAGGGACGGCTCCGACTATGTTTTAAATCTGATCGATACGCCCGGTCACGTTGACTTTGGCTACGAAGTATCCCGTTCCCTGGCGGCCTGCGAGGGAGCTCTTCTGGTGGTGGACGCCACCCAGGGAGTGGAGGCCCAGACCCTGGCCAACGCCTATATGGCGGTGGACCAGGGGCTTGAAATTATCCCCGTCATCAACAAGATTGACCTGCCGTCATCCAGACCGGACTATGTAATAAAGGAGATCGAGGACGTGGTGGGGCTGGACTGCGACCAGATCATCTTGGCCAGCGCCAAGGAGGGGAAGGGGATTCCCGAGATCCTTGAGCAGATAGTGGAGAAGGTCCCCCCTCCCTCCGGAGACAGGGACGCCCCCCTCCAGGCCATGATCTTCGACTCGGTCTACGATAACTACAAGGGCGTAATCTGCTATATAAGGGTGGTCAACGGGACTATCCGCGCCGGCCAGACTATTCGCTTCATGGCCGCCGGGGGAGTTTTTCCTGTGGAGGAAGTGGGAGTCTTCCGCCCCGGCTTCGAGCCCTGCGAACAACTGGGGCCGGGAGAAGTGGGCTATATGGTCTCCAACATAAAGACCGTGGCCGAGGCCCATACGGGAGACACCATAACGGACAACGCCCGTCCCGCTGCCGCTCCGCTTCCGGGATACAGAAAGGTAAAGCCGGTGGTCTTCTGCGGTTTTTACCCTGTGGAGCGGGATGACTACCCCCAGCTGCGGGACGCGCTGGAAAAGCTGACTCTGAACGATTCGTCCATCGACTTTGAGCCGGAGACCTCTGTGGCCCTGGGCTTCGGCTTCCGGTGCGGCTTTTTGGGCCTGCTTCATATGGACGTCTCTAAAGAGCGCCTGAGGCGGGAGTTCGGGGTGGAGCTGGTGGCCACCGCCCCCAACGTTATCTACGAGGTAAAGACCAAAAGCGGGGA
>CAZXOD010000018.1:0-18957 GCA_964642285.1 uncultured Synergistaceae bacterium | reverse complement strand
CCATGGTCACCGACAGTCCCGGGATGGCCCCCACCCAGATTCCGGCGAAAACGCCCACCCAAATGAGAAGCATCATCTCCCAGCTCAGAAAGGGAATCAGGAAGTACTGAAAACTCTGCTCCATATCAAAGCCCTCCTACGGCAGGATAACCATGAAGAGGTATCGGAAAATCGCCACGAGGACGGCAAGAGAGGCGGCCGAGATTAAAACCGCCCGCAGAATATTTTTACCTCTCTGCAGATAGACCATTCCGACCACCATGAAAAGAAAAGAAGACGGCACAAACCGAAGCCGCGGCAGGACTGCGCAGTAAGCCACCAGAAGAACCAGCACCACCAGCACGTCCACGGGAAGGAGGTAGGTCGCCAGGCTCCCGGCGTCTCTGCGCTTTTCTTTTTTCAGCGCCCTGACGAAAATCACTGCCGTGCACGCCATGATAATGACGGAGGCGAGCTTCGGAAAAACCGACGGAGAGGAGTACTCTCCGCTTGTCATATCCAGGGCGAAGTAGTAGCCGAAGGCGCCCAGAATAAACCCGAGAGCGGCCGCTCCCAGCTCGCCGGGCCTTCTGTGGGCCTCCGGCACAAACACCGAAATGTCTTTACTCCCGGAAGAGGCTTCTTCCGTCCCCTCCGGCAACATACTGCTGGCATCATTCATCTCTACTGCTCACTTCCTTCCAATTGCCGGTCTAGTAGGATCATTTGTCAATGGGCTGCGGAAATTTGCAGATTCCGCAGCCCTTTTTACAGGGTTATTTTTACTTTGGCTCAGGAATGTTGAATTCGGCGGGGGATTTCTTCGCGCCCCCTGCGTTGTAGATAAGCCAGCTGGCCGTGGACTCGAACTTCTCAAGGAAATTAACGGCCTCTTCACCGGTGGCGCCATTCTTGAAGCCACCGGAATTCTTTACAAACTCCTCAAAACGCTCGTCCTCCATGGCCTTTGTAAAGGCGTCGCTGAGCTTGGCCATGACATCGGCGGGTGTGCCCTTTTTGGCAAAAACTCCATAGAAGGGACCCCAGGGGAGGTACTGTTCGTAATCGGGATAAATTTCTGTTATGGCCGGCACGTCGGGAAGCTGGGGGACCCTCTTGGTGGTGAGCACCGCAAGGCCCTTAAGCCTTCCCGCCTTGATGTACTCCACCGACGTGGACAGGGCGAGGGGCATAACGTCGGCGTGACCGCCCATGACTGCCGTTGCGCCGGGACCATCGCCGTCGAACTGGATGTAGTTGAATTCAGTCCCATGGATATTCTTCATCATGGCGCCCGCCACGTAGGGAAGGCCCCCCACGCCGGAGGTGGCCATGCGGATTTTCTTCTCGCCCTTGGCAGCCTCCACAAGCTCCTGCATGGTGTTGTAGGGCGTGTCGGGGTTGGCGCAGATTACCACTGCTCCCTCCACGGCGATTACCACGGGTTCAAGATCGTGGAAACTGAGGGGAGAGAGGTCGAGCACCCGGTAGTTTGCCGGGTTCTCCGCTCCGTACAGGAGGGTGTAGCCGTCGGCGGGGCCGTTGACCACCAGGGTGGTGGCTACTGCGCCGGAAGCTCCTACCTTGTTCTGGAGGATAATATTCTGGCCGAGAATTTTCTCCACCAGAGGCGTTACGGCCCGGGCAAAGTTATCGGTGCCGCCGCCGGCGCCCCACTGGATCAGACCCTGGACGCTCTTCTCCGGATAGGCCGCCCATGCGGCCCCCGCGAGGCTTAAAACCAACATTGCTGAAACCAGAATTGCTAATCTCTTCTTCACCATTTCTTCCTCCCTGCATGTTTTTTAACAGCCCTTTCGGGCTGTTCTTAACCCTCCCGGGTTACGGACGGATCGTAGAACTCGCCGAACAGGACCTCCTCCGACGGAGCATCGGTGAGGATGGGGCTTGCCACCCAGGTGCTGTTCATATAGTGCTTTAGCGCTATATTTTCGGAAACCTGGTTGCCTCCCCAGGTTCCGCACCCCATGCTTGAAGTCATGGGCATGCCGTTGTCGGCGCTCCCCGCATTGGCCTTGGACTGAGGCTGACGGACCATGATTCTTGTCACCGGAGCTCTGAGGGCCAGAGCCTCGATGTGGGCCTCGTCGTGGCTGTAAATTCCGCAGGAGTGTCCCCTGCCGCCCACCTTGTATATCTCATCCATCATGGAGAGGGCGTTTTCAAAATCTCCCTCGTAGCGGTAGAGGGCCAGCAGAGTGGTGAGCTTTTCACCGGAAAATTTGTGTTCCACGCCGATGCCGTCCCCCACCACCATGACAAACTTCCTGTCATCAGGGATCTCAAATCCGGCAGTCCTGCACAGAACCTGAGGGGCGACGGCCACTGTGTCCACGATCCTGTGCCCTTCATCGTCCCACATGACTTTTTTAAGCATCTCCCGCTCCCCGTCGGTGGCTAGATAGCCCCCTTCCTTCTGAAGCTGGGCCACCATCTCGTCGTAGATGCCGCCGTATATTATCAGATTTCCGTCGGCGGAGCATCCCGAACCGAAGTCGGAGGTCTTGCTTATGCGGGTATTTCGGGCGGCGATCTCGATATCCGTGGTCTCGTCAAAGATCATAGTGGCGTTGCCCGCGCCGCTGCAGTAGGCCGGCTTGCCTGAGCTGTGAGCCGCCCGACTCATGGCGAGGCCTCCCGTGGCCATGACCAGGTCGCCCATGGTCATCAGCTTCTCCACAATGGGCATATTCACCTCCGTCAGGCACTGGAGGAAGTCCTCCGGCTCGCCGATGGAGCGGAGGGCGGAGCGCATCTTCTCCACCACTTCAAAAGTCGTCTTCTTCGTCCTGGGGTGAGGGGAGAAGATAACCACGTCCCTGGCCTTGAGGGCATAGATGGCCGTCACCGTAGGAGTAAGCTCCGGGTTGGTCATGGGAATGAGGGACGTGATAAGCCCGGCGGGCTTGCCGTAGCGGACAAGGCCCTTCTCCCTGTTGACCTCTATCGCTCCCACGCTCTTCTGGCGCAGAGCGTCCCGCAGCACTCCCAGAATCTTGTGCCGCTTGCCGTAGCGCCCATTCCAGTCGCCTGCGCCGCCCTCCTCCACTCCCATCTTGCAGATTCTGTCAAAATCCCTCGGGTTGCCCACCGCCCAAGCTACGGCCCGGCACATGCGGTCCACCCGATCCTGATCGTAATTTTCAATAATCTTTTCCGCAGCCCTGGCCCTTGCTACAATCTCTTCAAGGGCGTCCAGCTGCTGGGGTGTAATCTCTTTTTTAGCCATTTATTACGTCACCTCCGGCGATTTTCCCTACTTCTCCATCCTCCAGGGCTCGATCTCCTCCCAGGGCCAGATCCTCCAGGGCTTCTCCTCGCCCCTCTTCCTGAAAATATCATTGATGTTCCAGCATCCCTCGGTGACCACGGGGGCGTTTTCCATCCTTACGTCAATGAGGCAGGGCTTGTTCAGGGCCAGGGCCTCTTCCAGGACGGGTTTGAATTCGGCGGCGCTCTTCACCGAATAGCCCTTGATTCCGTAGGCCTCCGCTATGGCCGCGAAGTCCGGGGTGTAGGGTTCCCCGTCCCTCAGGAACAGAGTGCCGAACTGGTGGTCGTAGTGCTGCCTCTCCAGCCCCGCTATGGTGCCGAAGGCACAGTTGTTCATCACTACCCATACCACCGCTATATTGTCAGCGGCGGCGGTGGCCAGGGGAGAGACGTTGGCGCTCATGCCGCCGTCGCCGATTAAGGCCACCACTTTCCGGTCGGGGCAGGCCACCTTCACGCCAAGGGCAGCCGAAGGCCCGTAGCCCATGGTGGCAAGACCGCCGGGGGCCACAAACGTGCCCGGCTCATAGATGGGGAACTGCTGCCCTACTCCGTTTTTGTTCCAGCCCACGTCCGCCACCACAAAGCCGTCCCTGGGAAGGGCCTCTCTGAGGTCGGCCAAGATACGCTCCGGGCGCATGGGGAACTGATCGGATTTTTGAGCGTCGGCGATGGTCGCGAAATACGCCGCCTTTGCCTCCGCAATCTCCCTGACTTTTTCCGGACGTCTGACCCCTTCGGGGTAGAGCCTTTTTGCCGCCGCCAGGATGGACTCAAGGGCGTGCTTTGCGTCGCACACGGCGCCGAGTTCGGTCTTGTAGTTCCGGCCTATCTCCTCCTGGTTGATGTCTATATGAATCAGCTTGGTGGGGGGGATATCGAAGGTCTCGCCCCGGTACCAGGAGCTGCAGTCCGCCTCGGAAAGCCTGGTTCCCACGGCCAGCATCACGTCCGCCTTCATGGCGGCGCTGTTGTTGAACTCCGTCCCCCAGAAGCCCGTCATGCCCACTGCCAGGGGATGATCATCGGGGATGGCCCCCTTGCCCATAAGGGTATAGAGGACGGGAATCTCCAGGTGTCCGGCCAGGGCGGTGAGGGCGGCGGAAGCGCCCGAGGAGATAACCCCTCCGCCGGGATACAGAATGGGGTTTTTGGCCCCCGCAAGCATGACGGCAATATCCTCCGCCACCTTTGCGTCGAGCCCGGGTTTCGGGAGCAGGGGCATGTTGTCAATGCGGGCGTCGAAGAAACGAGTATCCAGCTCCATAGAGAAGATATCCATGGGAATGGAGACCAGAACCGGCCCGGGGCGCCCCGTCACCGCAAGGCGGAAGGCCTTGTCCATAATCTCGGGCAGAAGCTCCGGCCTGTCCGCCCGCCAGGCCCTCTTCACAAAGGGGCGGTAAATCTCATACTGGCTGGCATCAGCATGGAGGTTAACCTCCTGGTGAGGGTGACGGCCGAAGTAGCAGCTGGGCACGTCTCCCGCTATCACCACCATGGGGACGGCGTTGAGGGAGGCCTCCGCCACGCCGGTGGTGGCGTTGGCGAGACCCGGCCCCAGGTGGGTCATGAGCACTCCGGGAACCTGGCATCCTTTGCCCCTGGAATAGCCGTCGGCGGCATGAGCGGCGATCTGCTCGTGCCGTACTGAGACAAACCGGATGGAGCTCTCCTTCAGGGCGTCAAGAAACCCTATCACCGTATGGCCGCAGAGACCGAAAATCTTCTCCACTCCCCGGGCCTCCAAAAATTTTACCAACTGAAACGCCACAAGGTCTTTTTTCATCTTTCATGCCTCCGTTTCTGCTTTTTAAATCCCCGGCTGATTTTCCCGGGGGTGAATGACCGCAAGACACTCCTTCAGCGCCGCCACAGGGATCTGCCCCGGCGCGGAAGCCCTGCTCCCTACGGCAAAGGTGAGGTCGGAGCCGAACAGCCCGCCCGCTGCTCTGCTCACGGCGCCGATGCCCCCCATGGACATGGTGATGACTGGGATATCGGGATACTGCCTGCGGATCATAAGGGTAGCCGAGAGAAGATTAAGTACGTCCTCCTCGCACCGGGGCATGGCCGCAAGCTTGGCAACGTGGGCGCCCGCCCTTATCTGGGCCGCCAGGGTCGAGAAGACGACCTCCTTCGGGGGCGTTTTTTCAAAATCGTGGAAAGAGACTATGAGGTGTATCTCACTTCCGGCGATCATGGCCAGGACTTCCCGGATTTTTTCATCGCCGTAGACCAGCTCCACGTCGATAAAGTCCACAAGGGCTTCCTTTGCCGCCTCCCGGTAGAGGCTGAATTTGGCCTCATCGGAGACCTTTTTCAGGCCGCCCTCCCAGTGTCCCCGGCAGGTGAGGATAACGGGCAGCTCCCCTGCCGCTTCTCTCACTTCCCTGGTCATGGCTATGGAGGCGGCCGTGTCCTCAATGAACTCCCACGCGTCGACCCTAAGCTCGATAATATCCGGCGCTATGGAAGGTATGCCGGCCGCTTCTCTCATTATCTCCTCCCGGCTGCTTCCCACCAGAGGAATGCATACCAGGGGAAGGGGGCCTCCAAGGATCTTCCCTCTTGATACAATAGGCTTGTTTGGCTGTGGTCTCATCGGCAACCTCCCGGATTTTTTCTAGTTTAATAAACACGCCCTGAGGATTCTATCCGCAGCGTCTGGCTATTTTACTACAAAGCGCAAAAAAACTGCCGGATTATTGACATTCACCTGACCTGGAACCATTTTACGCCAAAATACAGACCGGATCATCGGCCAAACTTGACAGAATCAGGCTTCTTGAGTAGTTTTAACTCGCATCGGAACCTATAGCAAGGAGGGAAATTCCATGAAGTGGCCGGATAAAGTGATATTTTGTGAAGTAGGCCCGAGGGACGGGTTGCAGAACGAGCCTTCTGTCCTTCCGGTGGATAAAAAAATCGTGCTCATCGAGGGCGCGGCGGATGCAGGAGTCAAGATAATCGAAATTGGCTCCTTTATGAATCCGAAGGCGGTTCCCCAGATGGCCGATACGGATGAAGTGGCTAAAAAAATCAAAAAAACCCCCGGAGTGGAGTACCGGACCCTGGTGGCAAACCTGAAGGGCGTAGAGAGAGCCCTGGCTTCGGGCATTACAAAGGTAAAGCTGGTCCTATCCGCCAGCGAAGCCCACGCCATGGCAAACCTCAAAAAGACCATCGCCCAGCTCCTTGAGGGTTTTAAAGAATGCGCGGAGTTCGCGGCGGCAAACGGCGTGGAGGTATCGGGGGCAATATCCACTGCCTTCGGCTGCCCCTTCGAGGGGGATGTACCCGCCCCGAAAGTGCTGGATATAGCCTCAAAAATGCGGGCTCTGGGCCTGACGGAGCTGTCCCTTTCTGATACCACGGGCATGGCCAATCCCCGACAGGTTTACGACCTCTCCATGGCGGCGCAGAAAGAGTTTCCGGACGTAAAGTGGTTTCTCCACTTTCATAATACCCGGGGCATGGCCCTGGCCAATACGGTGGCCGGACTTCAGGCGGGCATTGTACGGTTCGATGCCTCCCTGGCAGGGCTCGGAGGCTGTCCCTACGCTCCGGGCGCGTCGGGCAACATCGCCTCCGAGGATATGATCCACATGTTCCACGAGATGGGCATTGACACGGGCATAAATCTCGACAAAATTATCGCCCTGGCCAGGCACCTAGAAAGCTGGGTTGGTCACTCAGACAGCGCCATACTGAAGGCGGGTACCAACGCTGATCTGATCCCCATGACCGCGGCTAAGAAGCAGCCATAACAGCGGGTAAAATTTAAAATTCAAACTTCCTTCCCCGTTCGGCCGACAGGTAGGCGCCGTAGATCACTTTTGCCGCGTCCCTGGCCAGCTCGAAGTCGGAGAGGGGCTTTCTGCCAGTGGCCGCGCACTCCATGAAGTCCTGAAACTGGCCCGTGTAGCCTCTGAGGTGCTCCTCCGCCACAAAGGGCTTCTGCCAGCCCGTTTTTGCGGGGAGCATCTCCGATATGTAGACGCCGTCCATTCCCTCTTCATCCAGCATGTAGGTGCTTAGGTTGTCCGACGGGGTTATCTGACAGTACATCACCGCGTCGTTGGCGTAGACCTCCACGTAGTTTCTCGTGCCGCCCAGCATGGTGTCCCCGGCTATTACCACCGCTTTTGTTCCGTCTGAAAATGTCAGGGTGAGGGAGGCAAAGTCCTCCACGTCCTCGGGCCGGACGCTTATGTGCCGCCGCTCCCGTTCCGTCAGGCCGTCGGTCATGCGGGCGACGTCGCATACTACGCTTTTTATCCCAAAGTCCTCGCCTCTGGCCCGAGCTTCTTCCCTCTTCAGCCAGAGGATGCCTCCTACGGGGTGACAGCCCACCCGCATGAGGGAGCCCCCGCCCGTTTTATCCCACCGACCGGCCACGGGGGACGTGGATCCTTTAAGGCTTTCCTCTCCCTTCATGAAGAGGATTTTGCTCTTCCTGGCCCGAAGGATCTCCGCCGTTTTCAGGATGTTAGGCGAGTAGACGTAGTTTTCGGCGTACATGAAGAGCCTGTCGCTCTTTGTCGCCGCTTTTTCAAGCCCTTCAAGGTCGCCCAGAACCGCGGCGTACATGGTCTCTCTGGAGACTTTGTCTCCGATGGGCTCGGGGTCTCCGGGGGCGCCAAAGTAGCCCGTGAGGGGTTTTTCGCATATTACATGCTTCCCCGCCTCCAGCGCTTCTATGGTCATGGCGGAATGAAGGAAGGGCGGGGTGCATATATCGATGACGTCTATTTCCGGGTCGTCGATAAGTGCCCGGTAGTCGGAATGGTATTCCGCAAGGCCGAAATCGCGGGCAAGGGCGGCCGCTTTTTCGAGGTCAACATCCGCCGCGGACTTTACCCGGACGTCGATGCCGGCCACTTTTGCGAAGGATCGACAGTGAAAGTGAGAAGCAAAGCCCGCGCCGACGATGCCGACGACAACTTTTTTCATTGTATTCACCCCTCGGATTTATGTTTTCAGTGCGAAAAAGCCGGGCCAGTCCCCCGTTTGTTTCGGGGGACCACGGCCCGGCCCTGGCTGCTAAAAAAGGATGGGATATGGCGGGGCCCTTACGAACCGCCTTCGATGTAGCCCATAACTTCCCTTATCACGCCGCTTTTCAGGATTCTCCCCTCTTCCTCGGTCTCCTCCACTTCTCTTCTGAGGAGGCCCACATACTCTTCGTCCTTTATGGAGGGCAGGTTGATGAGGACGTTCATGCAGGCGCCTTCCAGTCCGGCCAGGGCCTGGGTGGCGCCTACGCCGAGATCGCTCGCGGCGTTTACGTTCACCTTGCTGGAGATGCGGGCGCAGAGCCTCAGAATGTCCAGGCTCCACAGGGAGGTCCTTCTGGGGGACTCGCAGGCCTCTTTAAAGGCGCTCTGTATGGCGGCCTTTCTGGCTTCTTTCTGGTCGTCCGTCTCCTTTGGCAGCCCGAAGGCGGCCATTACTTTGCCGTAGGCCGCGGCGTCCACGTCCACTGCGTCGACGAGCTTGGCCCTCAGGTCCTCGGAGAGGCCGAGGACTTCCTCAAGTTCGGCGAAGTACTCCTCATAGCCTTTTTTCCCTATGGTAAGCCGGCATACCATGGATACGAGGGCGGCGCCCAGGGCGCCGGAAAGGGCCGCTGCGCTGCCTCCTCCTGGCACCGCCGAGCTGGAAGCCAGATCGGCCGTAAAATCCTCAAGGTTCTTGTTCTTCAGAAGGGTCATGGCCATCTACCTCCTCATTATTTTGGGGCGTTGACGTTTTTTGCCTGCTCCAGGGTATTCTCAAGGAGCATGGCGATGGTCATGGGGCCTACTCCCCCGGGGACGGGGGTAATCCAGGAGGCCTTTTCCGATACAGGGCCGTAATCCACGTCGCCTACAAGGCCTTCGTCCAGCCTGTTGATGCCCACATCGATTACTACGGCGCCTTCCTTTACCATATCGGCGGTGACAAATCTGGGTCTGCCGACGGCAGCCACCAGGATGTCCGCCCTTTGCACGTGACTGATGAGGTCTTCCGTCCTGCTGTGACAGATGGTCACGGTGGCGCTTTCAGCGAGAAGCATGAGGGCCACCGGCTTTCCGACAATATTGCTTCTGCCTATTACCACGGCGTTTTTTCCCGTCAGGGGGATTCCGGTGCTCTTCAGTAGGCGCATAATCCCCTTGGGAGTGCAGGGTTCGGAGGCGGGAAGCCCCGCAACAAGCCGGCCCATATTGACGGGGTGGAATCCGTCCACGTCCTTCTCGGGCTTAATGGCCGCCAGCACGGTGTCGGGATCGATCTGGGGAGGGAGGGGAAGCTGCACCAGAATACCGTGAACCGCCTTGTCTTTATTGAGCTGGTCAATCAAAGACAGCAGTTCTTTCTGGGTGGCCGCGGCGGGGAGCCTGTGCAGGAAGGAGGCAAATCCCGCCTCAAGGCAGCCTTTTTCCTTCTGCCCTACATAGACCTTGGAGGCAGGGTCGTCCCCTACAAGGACTACGGCCAGCCCCGGCACTATGCCTTTTTCCTTGAGAAGGGCCGTTTCCTGTTTTACCGAGGCCCTTATTTCTGCGGCGATTTTTTTTCCGTCTATTATTTGTGCTGTCATTATATCTTCCTCCTAGAAGAGGCCCGTGATGCGCCCATTTTCATCTATGTCTATGGAAAGGGCCGCGGGTTTTTTGGGCAGGCCGGGCATGGTCATGATGGCTCCCGTAACTGCGACCAGGAAGCCCGCCCCGGCGGAAAGCCTGACTTCCCGGACGGTTACGGTAAACCCTTCGGGCCTTCCGAGGAGTGCCGGGTCGTCGGAGAAGGAGTACTGGGTCTTGGCCATGCAGATGAGCAGATCATTCTTGCCCAGCTCGCTTACCTGGGCCAGATCCTTTTCGGCCTGATCCGTATAGGCTACGCCCGAGGCGCCGTAAAGATCTCTGGCTATTTTTTCTATCTTTTCCTTGGGAGTGAGGGACACATCGTAGAGGAAGCGGAAAGAAGAGGGCTTTTCGCAGGCCTCCATAACCTTCCGGCCCAGGTCCATGCCACCTTTGCCGCCCCTGCCCCAGACTTCCGACAGGGCCACGGACGCGCCCAGGCGGTTGCATTTTTCCTCCACTAGGGCCAGTTCCGCCTCGGTGTCGGTAGGGAAGCGGTTGATGGCTACCACGGCGGGCAGGCCGAAGGCGTTTACGTTCTCTATGTGCTTCTCCAGGTTGGTCATGCCCATTTCGAGAGCCGCCAGGTCCTCTCGTGCCAGTTCGGTCTTTTTAAGGCCGCCGTGCATTTTGAGGGCCCTGACGGTAGCCACGATGACCACCGCGGAAGGCTTGAGCCCCCCCAGGCGGCACTTTATGTCCAGGAATTTTTCCGCCCCAAGGTCAGCGCCGAAGCCCGCCTCGGTTATAAAGTAGTCGGAAAGTTTTAGTCCCAGGCGGGTCGCCTGGATGGAGTTGCATCCGTGGGCGATGTTGGCGAAGGGACCGCCGTGGATGAAGCCCGGTGTGCCTTCAAGGGTCTGGACTATATTGGGCTTTATGGCGTCCTTCAAGATTACTGCGACGGACCCCGCGGCTCCGATATCCCCGGCGGTAACGGGCTTGCCGTCATAGGTATAGGCCACCACTATCCTGGATACCCGCTCCTTCAGGTCCATAAGGCTTGTGGACAGGCATAGGATGGCCATAACTTCCGAGGCCACGGTTATGTCGAAGCCGCTCTCCCTGGGCACTCCGTTGGGTCTGCCGCCGAGGCCCAGCACTACGTATCTAAGGGCCCGGTCGTTTAGGTCCAGAACCCTCTTCCACACAACCCGTCTGGGATCGATATTCAGTTCGTTGCCCTGCTGCAGGGAGTTGTCCAGCATGGCCGAGATCAGGTTGTGGGCGGTGGTGATCGCATGGAAGTCCCCCGTAAAATGCAGGTTTATATCCTCCATGGGGACAACCTGACTGTAGCCCCCTCCGGCAGCGCCGCCCTTCATGCCGAAGCTTGGGCCAAGGGAGGGCTCCCTTATCGCGAAGCTTACCTTCTGTCCCAGTTTTTCCAGCCCCTGGGCCAGCCCCACGGTGGTGGTGGTCTTGCCCTCCCCTGCCGGGGTGGGGGTGATGGCGGTTACCAGTATGAGCTTGCCGTCAGGGTTGTCCTTTACTCTTTCCCATACTTTGTTGGATACTTTAGCCTTGTAGTTGCCGTATAGTTCCAGTTCTTCAGGCCCGATGCCGAGTTTTTCCGCCACTTCCACTATGGGGCGGAGTTTTGCGCCCTGGGCAATCTCTATATCGCTGGGTACCGTCATGATGCGTCCTCCTTAAGTTTTCTCCGTTAAATATAAGGGATGTCTCCTGGTGCTGATAACACCCCTTCGGAGTATAAATTTTAATTGCCTATTTTTCAAGTTCCAACTGGCGTTATGCCCTCATTTTAAGGGAGGCGCCGCCAGGTTTATAAACCGGCGACGCCTCCCGCACGAGATAAAAGGAAGATCGGGCTGTTTTCAGCCCTTGAGCACTGAGCTGATTATTCCCATGTACCCCCTGCAGGCCAATTCAAGCTGGTCTATTTCAATATATTCGTCTATTACGTGGGCGAGAGATTCCTTCGAACCGCCGAAGCCGACGGTGGGTATTCCCGCCTGGCCGGCGTAGTAGCTTCCATTGGTGCAGAAGGCGTAATGGGAGATGGGCGCTTCGACCCCGGCGTTTTTCAGACCTTCGGCGGCGGCGCTGACAAACCAGTGGTCCTCCGGGAAGAGCCATCCGGGGGCAAACCTTTTTGCCTCTATCTTAGAGCCCGTATAGCAGGTCTCCTCCGCCTCGGCAAAGAAAACCCTGGCTTCCAGGGCGGGGTTCGCGCTCCGCTCCTCTTCGATAATTTTTTTAAGGGGCGCGAGCACGCCCTCCTCCGTCTCGCCCACAAGCAGCCTCCGGTCGTAGGTCACCCTGCACTTTTCAGGCACCACGCTGGCCCCGGGGTAGGGGGAGGAGATTATGTCGGTGAGCTCCAGAATGCCTTTGCCAAGAACGGGATGAACCTGGGGCTCGAAGTCCCTCTCTATTCTGGATAGAACGGGAAGGAGCTGTTTAACGGCGTTCAGTCCCACTTCAGGGTTCGACGAGTGAGCGGGCTTTCCGTAGGCCTCCGCTACGATCTCACCCCTGCCCCTCTGTCCCCGCTTAAGCGTCAGGGAGGAGGGCTCGCCTATGACCACGCAGTCGGGCTTCCATCTTTCGCCGATGGCCTGCGCCGCCACTCCCTCAAAATACTCCTCGAATACGCTTCCCGAGACGATGATCTCGCCCGCGAGGTCCCCGCCCCCTGCCTTCAGCGTTGCGGCGGCGACGATGGCCGCCGCCAGGTTCCCTTTCATGTCCGTGGTTCCCCGGCCGTAAATGCGGCCGTCGACTACTTCCGCGCCATAGGGGTCATGGGTCCATTTTGAGGGGTCGCTTACGTCCACGTGGTCCATGTGGCCTTCGAAAAGGATCCTCTTTCCGCCGCTGCCCAGGGAAATCCTGCCCGAGACGTTTCCGTACCGGTCCCGTTCCACCGAGTCGAAGCCGAGGTTAAGCATGTTCTGCTCGATAAAATCGGCTACCTTTTTTTCATCTCCGGACAGGCTGGGAATGCGTACCATGCCCCTGCACAGATCTACGAGCTTTTCTTTCATTATCTTCTCCCCGTCCTGGTTTGCAGTTATTAGTTATTAATCGGGATTGAACCTTACGACTTCGCCGCTTCTGCCGCCCGTAACCTTTCCGCCGTCAATGGCAAGTTTGCCGTTGACCGCCACGTAGGGAACGCCCGCGGGGAACTGCTTGGGATCCTCATAGGTAGCGGTGTCTATGACGGTCTTCTCGTCAAAGACGGTGATATCGGCCCAATAACCCTTTTTCAGCAGTCCCCTGTCTTTTATTTTGAACAGGGACGCGGGGCGGGAGGTCATCTTCTTGATTGCCTCCGCCATGGTAAACAGTTTCTCCTCCCGGACGTAGTGCCCCAGGATTCTGGGGAAGGCCCCGTATACCCGGGGGTGGGGATGGTCTCCCAGGATGCCGTCAGTGCAGGGGTTTTGCAGGGGGTGGGCCATGATCTTGCCGATGTGGTCCTCAGTACCGTAGAAGTCCACCAGGCCTACGGCCATGTCGTCCTCCAGCAGAAGGTCCAGAGAGGCATCGAGAGGATCCTTGCCCCTGATCTCCCCCATTTCGATCATGTTTTTGCCTACCAGGTCCATGTTCTTCTCGGTCTTTACGAAGGTTATGAAAATATTCTCCATGCCGGCGAAGTCCACAAAGTTATCCCACCCGGGGATGCCCTCCCGGATATCCTTCTTCATTCTCTCCCTGGCCTCAGGGTCCGAGAGCCGCTCCATGGCCTTGTCGGCCCCACCCGAGTGGGCCCAGGGGGGCAGTATTACGCTGAAGGTGGTGCTTCCGGCGGTATATGGGTACTGGTCGATGGAGACGGGCATCTCTTTGGATCTGGCGTCCAGCTTTTCCATTACTCCGTCAAAGAGGTGGGCGTTCTTCAGCCCCGCCACCTTGAAGTGGGAGAAGTGGATATGGCAGCCGGATTTTCTGCCCAGATTGAAGACCTCGTCCATGGACGCAAGGATATCGTCCGCCTCGCTCCGCTGGTGGATTACGAAAGGCAGGCCGTATCTGGCCAGTACCTTCATTACCTCCACCATCTCTTCTTCGGAGGCAAAGTTGCAGGGGGGGTAGATCATGCCCGTGGACATCCCTACGGCGCCTGCGGCAATGGCATCCTCCAGGAGAGAACAGATTTTGGCTATCTCTTTTTTCGAAGCCGGACGGTCGTCCAGGCCCACGGCGCACATTCTGAGGTTGCCGAAGGGGGCGAGATAGGCCAGGTTGGGGCCCAGGTCCATCCTGTTCAGGGCGTCCAGATATTCTGCGGACGTCCGCCAGGTCCAGTCCACTTCATAGCTTCCTTCGAGGCCGGCCATGGCTTTTTTCCAGGGGCTGATAAACTCGTCTTTAATAGGCGCCAGGGACATGCCGTCCTGGCCTATGATGTCGGTGGTTATTCCCTGGGCGGTCTTATTCGATATCTCCGGCTCCGCCAGAGCCACCAAGTCTGAGTGGCTGTGGGTGTCGATGAACCCGGGCGATACGGAAAGTCCCGCCGCGTCTATCTTTCTGGCCGCTGCGGCGGCTGACAGGTCGCCAATCTCTCCTATCCTGCCGTCCTTTACTCCTATATCCGCTTTAAAGGGTTCTTTGCCGTCGCCGGCGTAGCAGAGGCCCTTTTCAATTATCAGATCAAACATTTGCGGTCATCCCTCCTGACTGTTGGATTTTTCCTCCTACCACGGTCCTACGATCTGGGGGCCCAGAAGCAGCTCGGGCAGCCAGCATGAGAGGGCCGGAATGTAGGTGGTGAGAAGAAGTACGGGAATTGATACCAGGAATAGGAAGGGCATCATGGTCTTCGTGAGCTCCGCCGGGGACACCTCTCCCAGCCGCGACCCCACGAAAATTGACATGGCAAAGGGCGGCGTCATCACTCCTATTCCCACGTTAACCACCATCATGGAGCCAAGATGTACCAGGTTTACGTCAAGCTGCTGCATCAGGGGCATTACCAGAGGCACCACGAGAATGAGAATGGGAATGCCGTCCAGGAACATGCCGAGGATAAGCAGAAAAATATTCAGCATGAGGAGGATCATGATCTTGCTCTCAAAGAGGGAGAGCATAAAGGCCGCCACTTCCTGGGCCACTCCCTGCCTGGTGAGGTAGCGTGTAAGCACAGTGCCTCCCGCCAGAAGCAGGGTGGTCATGCCGAAGGTGCCCACTGTGCTGGACAGGGCCTTGTATAGTTTTTTATTGGTGAGTTCCTTGTAGACGAACCAGCCTATGAGAAGGCAGTAGACGGCGGCAATGCCTCCCGCCTCGTTGGGGGTGAAGATTCCGCCGTAGATCCCCACAAGGATCAGGACGGGAGCGCCCAGCGCCGGGATGGCCTTGCGGCCCGTGCTCATAATGTCCTTTACGGATTCGGAGAAGGTGGAGGGAAGCACGGGTTTTTCGTCCGTCTCGAAGGTGTATTTGTCCACCATAAAGTAGTTGAGGAGGCCGTACCCAACCGCAAGCAAAATTCCGGGAAAGACCGTGGCAATAAAAAGAGCCGCCACCGACTGCCCTGCCAGCAGACAGTAGATCATGGCAGGGACGCTGGGGGGTATCAGATACCCCAGATAGCTCGACGAACAGAGCAGTGCCGTGGTGTAGACCCTCTTGTAGCCGAATTTTTCAAGGCGCGGGACAAGAAGGGGGATGAGGGCGGCGATGCAGGGCACAGATGAACCGGTGAGGGCGCTCAGAAACAGGGTGGCGACTATTCCGACCCCGGTCAGCCCTCCCCTGAGCCTGCCCACCAGGGAGTATGAAAAGCTAACTATCCTGTCCGCCAGCCCCGCCTCAGAGATAAGGGCGCCTGCGAAGACGAAGAAGGCAATGGCCATGATGGTAGTGGAATCAAGAGCGTGAAAAAATGTGTTGGCCATGAAGGTGGCGGGGGCCCCGGCCACAAAGAGGCCGAGGGCGGTGGATCCGATGAAGAGCCATCCTATGGGCAGCCCTACAGCAATGCCTATAAGGAAGGCAATAATTGTTGTAATTGTGCCGATATCAAACATCTGCGCTCCCCTTCCCCTCGTTCCTGGAGACCCAGGCAAGTTTCCTGAGCTCGTAAGCGTTGTCGGCTATGTGCCACAGGTAGTGCAGGATCGTCAGCACCATCATTGTTCCCAGGGCGTAGAAAAACCAGCTCATGTTGAACCACCGTATCAGGGTTGCATACTCCGGATACCGGAAGGCCCTTCTGATCTGCTTCCAGGCCGGGGAGGCCATGCTCAGGACCATGACGATGGAGACTGCGTACTTGAGGATCTGAAATATATGCTTTCTGACCGGGCTGTCCCCACAGAGGAATTCCGGCAGCATATCCACGGCGATGTGGGTTTTCTGGGAGGCGCCGTAGGCTATGGCCACATAGATGGTGAAGATGAAGACGAAGAGGGCCAGGTCGCTTATCCACATTATCTCGAAGTTAAGCCAGTATCTGTTCACAACCTGGCAGAAAATCAGCCCGATGGCCGCGCACAGCCCCGAGGATGCCAGCACGAATTCAACTTTGGTTATAAAATCGACAATCTTTCTCATCGTACACCTTCCCTTAATGACAGATCATCAAAAGATGGAACGATGGGGCAACTTTCGTCGCCCCATCACTTGAAATACCTATTTTCCCGCGGCCTGCACCTTTTCGCGGTTTTCTCTGAGTCCGTCGAGGATCTTCTGGGTCATATTCTGGCCGGGATAGTGCTTCTCAAGCCAGGGAGTGCAGAGTTCTTCCCAGATGCCGAGGGCTTCGGCTTTGTCGCGGAAGAGCGCCCTTTCGGCCTCGGTGGGATAGTAGATCTCGAAGTCGGGCTGCGCCTTCAGGAAGTTCTGGAACTCGTCGGCCATACGCTCCTGGATCTCGTACTGGTGGATCTCAGCTTCGTCGGCGGCCTTCAGGATGGCCTCCTGGAGATCGGCGGGAAGGTCGTCCCAGAGGTCCTTGTTGATGACCACCTGGTTGGCGTCCCACATCCAGTCGAGGGACGTGTAGTACTTCATAACTTCAAAATGTCTCTCTTCGACAAGAGAGGGCCACATGGACCAGCAGCCGTCCACTACGCCCTTGGAGAGGGCGTTGTACAGGTCGCCCCAGGGCACGGTCTCAACGGTCATTCCGGTGCCGGAGGCCATATTCTGCAGGCCCCTGACGCTGCCCAGAGAGGAGGAGACCCTCATCTTCAGGTTTTTGAAGTCCTCGGGGGTCTTGATGGGGCGTACGCTGTTGCCGACTCCGTAGGAACCCTGGGAGACGGTGAACAGGATGTACATTCCCACTTCCTCCATGGCCTTCTGCATGGGAACGTAGAGAACGCCGTCGGGACGGGCGAAGGCCATCTTGCACTCTTCCCAGGACTCCACGGTCCAGGGCATCCAGTTGAACATTCCGCCGGGAACCAGGTTCACGTAGGGGGCTACTCCGCAGATCTCAACGTCGCCCACCTGCACCGCGTGGAAGATTTCGTCAAGGGTGCCGAGCTGGTTGTCCGGAAAGAATTCCACATGGATTCTGCCGTCGGAATACTTGCCTATAAGCTCGCAGAACAGCTTGTAGGACTCCCCCTGAGAGGCTCTGACAGACGTCTGGCCGAATTTCCACTTGTACTCCGGCTCTTTTGCAAGGGCCATGGAAGAAAGGCCCAGCAACAACCCTACGACCACAAAGACGCATACTGCTCTTTTCCAGGTACTGCTCACGATTGAAGCACCTCCTTGAAATTATCCCCTTAAAGGGATTTCGCCGCCCCGGGAAAGCCGGGGCGGAATGCTTTCATACTAAAGAATGCCCACCATTTTGTTGAACTCGTCTATCTTATCGTCCACTTTGTCCGCCATGGACTGAACCGAGCCCCAGTACTCCTCCGCGTCGTACCATTGGGCGTTGAGCTCTTCGGACGTCTTGCCCTGCTGCTCCACCCAGGTGTAGTACTTCAGGTTGTGGACCCGCTTCTTCTCAGTGTAGGAGAGCTCCAGAAGGTTATCCGTCCTTACGCCGAGCACGTGGCGGGCGTGGTCCCTCGCGGCCTCAAGTTTGGTGTATACAGGCTCCTTCTCCTGCATCTCCGCCACCCGGGAGCCGTACATCTCCATGGAGTCGGTGAAGACGGTGAGGATAACGTCCTTCGACGTAAGCTCGTAGTACTTGGCCATCTTGGCCGCCATAAGGACGTTGGCGGCGCCTGATACGCCCATGAGGTCGAGACTGCCTATAAATTCGTCGGACAGCCCTAGGGAAGAGAGGTACTTTTTGCCCTCGGGTTCGTTGCACAGCCTGATGAACCTCATGCAGTCCTCGTCGTCAAGGGCCATCACCATATCGGTGTTCTTAACGTTGTGCACCCACGGGATGTGCTTGTCGCCGATGCCCTCAAGCCTGTGGTCGCCGAAACCGTTCTCCAGCAGGGTGGGACACTGAAGGGCTTCGCCTACCGCAAATTTGCTGGTCGGATAGATCTTCTTGAGGTAGTCCCCCACCGCGGTGGTCCCGGCGGAGCCGGAGGTTACTACGGCTCCCGCGTATCTGTCGCCGGGGCCCATAACCAGCTTCAAAATCTCCTCCATGGCGCCGCCCGTGACCTGGTAGTGCCAGAGGTGGTTTCCAAGCTCCTCGAACTGGTTGAAAACCATGATGTCGTCCCTGGTCCTGCGAAGCTCCCAGACTTTGTCGTAAATTTCCTTCACGTTGCTCTCCGTGCCGGGTGTGCCAATGATCTCTCCCGCCACGGTCTCAAGCCACTCGAATCTCTCCCGGCTCATGCCCTCGGGAAGAATGGCTATGGAGTCGCAGCCCAGCAGCTGGGAGTTGTAGGCCCCTCCCCTGCAGTAGTTGCCCGTGGAGGGCCAGACCGCCTTTTGATTAACGGGGTCGAACTGGCCTGTGACAAGGCGGGGAACCAGGCAGCCGAAGCTGGCGCCTACCTTGTGGGCGCCGGTGGGGAACCATTTCCCGACCAGGGCCACTATCCTGGCGTCCACTCCGGTAATGGCGGAGGGAAGCTCCAGGAAGTTGGCGTTGCCGAAAAGCCCGCCGGATTTCACAGGCTCGTTCTTCCAGGTG
>CAZXOD010000017.1:0-19356 GCA_964642285.1 uncultured Synergistaceae bacterium | reverse complement strand
GCTTCGGCGGAGTGATAATCTCCGACTCCCTGGGCATGGGTGCGCTGAAGGGATACGGCTCCGTTGCGGAGGTCGCGGTGGAGGCCTTCCGCTCCGGGGTGGATATCCTTCTTTTTGGGGCTGACAGCGGGTTTTCTGAGCAGGAACAATTCGGCATTTACGAGAAAATTCTTGAAGCCTGCAGAAACGGTACCATCCCCATAAAAAGGCTGGACGAAGCTGTGAGCCGGATTCTGACCCTGAAGCGAGGGTTGAGCAAGGGCTCCGCCAAAAAAACGAACCCCTCCCTCTTCAAAGAGGCGCCGTCGGTCTCCAAAATTTCCTCCAAAAGCGTTACCCTGGTCCGCCGCTGGAGGGAGGCGTCAGAGATGATAAAAAAGGGAGCCCCCATTCCCCTCCTCTGGCCCGCAAACCATGCGGAAGCGGGCAAAAGGCTGGCGGAGGCTTGTCCTTTTTTCACCCTCACCATACTGCCCCAAAAACCGAACCGGGGGGAGATCTTCAGGACCGCTGAAATGTTTGAGGCGAATCCGGTGATCTTTGCGGGCGAATACGACTGCTGGAAGGAAAAAGAATGGCTCAGCCTCCTTAAAAAGCTTGGAGAAAAGCGGCTGTTCATTCTATCCGCCCGCACTCCCTACTCTCTGCTCTCCCTTCCGGACAGCGGAGGTTTCTTCGCACTTTACAGCGACGGAAGGGCCTCTCTTGATGCCCTGGCCAACATATTAAACGGCAGGGCGCGGCCTAAGGGGAAGCTGCCTGTGGAGATTCCCGGACACTGCCCCATGGGCTGGGGGGAAGAAGAATTTTAGCCGGCAGTCTGACGAGCGGCAATTTTTTCCTTGGCGCCGTTGTATAATGTGTTTAATTTTTAATCGAAAAACAGGAGGCTCGGATAAATGGCGAAAGTAACAATTCAGCAGCTTAAGGAAATGAAACAGAAGGGCGAACAGATTACCATGGTCACTGCCTACGACTATTCCCAGGCGGTTCTTGTGGAAAAATCGGGGATTGAGATCATCCTGGTGGGGGACTCCCTCTCCATGACCATGCTCGGCCATCCCGGCACGGTGAACCTTACCACCGACGAAATGATTCATCATATAAAGCCCGTGGTCAAGGGAGCTCCCACTCCCATGATCGTAGGAGACATGGTCTTCGGGTCCTACAATGAAGGGCCCGTGCAGGCGGTAAGAAGCGCAAACCGGATGATGAAAGAAGGCGGCTGCGACGTAATTAAGCTGGAAGGGAACTGTCCGGAAATAGTAGACGCCCTTGTAAAGGGAGGTATCCCCGTCCAGGGCCATATCGGCCTTACACCCCAGACTGCCTCCATGCTCGGCGGATTCAAGGTTCAGGGCAAAAATGCCGGTGCGGCGCAAAAAATCATCGACGAGGCAAAAAGCCTTGAGGACGCCGGAGCTTTTTCCATAGTTCTTGAATGCGTTCCCGAGGAGCTGGGGCGGGCCGTAAGCCAGGCGGTGGCAGTCCCTGTAATAGGCATAGGAGCCGGCAGATACTGCGACGGTCAGGTGCTTGTATTTCACGACATGCTGGGGTTATTTGACAAGTTCCTCCCTAAGTTCGTCAAGCAGTATGCCCAGATCGGGCAGGAGATCGTAAAAGCCCTGGAACAGTACAAGAATGAAGTTAAAGCAGGGACCTTCCCGGAGGAAAAGCACGTTTTCGGTGGCCTGAGCGCCGACGATTTAAAAGGCATAGAGTAGAGGCGGGGGCATGAAAACGGTATTTCTGGGTTCTGGCGCCATGGGCTGCCTCTATGGAGGACTCCTCGCCGAGGCAGGGTTTGACGTAACCCTGGTGGACGTCTGGAAAGAACACATGGACGCCGTAAATGAGCGGGGACTTTCAATCCAGGCGGCGGGAGAAGAACGTATTATAAAAAACATCCGTGGAACCACCGACCCTGCCGCGGCGGGGAAAGCGGACCTCATTGTAGTATTCGTTAAGTCCACCGCCACCTCGGAGGCCATGAAGGGAGCCATGTCCCTTGTGGGGCCGGACACCGCAGTTCTGACGCTCCAAAACGGCCTTGGCAACGTGGAAAAGCTTGCCGCCGTCGCAGGCAGTGAGCGGGTCGTAGCGGGCATTACGGGCCACGGAAGCACCCTCCTTGGTCCCGGCAAAATCCGCCACGCGGGCCAGGGCGATACTATTATAGGAGAACCTGACGGGACGATCAGCGAAAGGCTTCAAAAAATAGGAGCCATGTTTGAGCAGGCTAAAATTCCCACAAGACTTTCAAATAACGTGATCGGCTTAATCTGGGGGAAACTTCTGGTAAACGTCGGGATAAACGCCCTCACCGCCATGACGGGACTCAGAAACGGCCGCATGACTGAGGTGCCGGAGGCAGAGGAACTTCTTATCGCGGCAGTAAAAGAAGGAATGGCTGTGGCCGCCGCCGCGGGCATAACCCTTGAGACTGACGACCCCGTTGAATACACGAAAAAAGTCGCCCGCATGACTGGCCCTAACCGTTCTTCCATGCTCCAGGACGTCATGAACAAGCGCCTCACGGAGATAGACGTCATAAACGGAGCCATTGTGGACAAGGGAAAAAGACTGGGAGTGACGACGCCCATAAACCTGGCTCTTACCAACCTGATCCGGATACGTCAGAAAAGCTACGAAGAATTCCTGGCGTAATTTCAGCCGGGCATCACAAATCACACAGGAGGAGATGCACCATGAAACTAAGGAAAATAGCGGTTCTTGCAATTGCGCTGATCCTGGCAGTATCCCTTGTCGCGACGGTGGAAGCGGCTCCGGTTAGCTTCAAGCTTGGCCACTCGGTAAGCGACCAGCATCCGTACCATCTGGGGGCTGAAAAATTCAAGGAAATCGTCGAGAAGGAGTCGGGCGGCGAGATCGAAATCGCCCTGTTTCCCAACAACCAGCTGGGCACGGGCGAGCGGGACCTGCTTGAGGGTCTTCAGCTTGGGACAGTGGACATCTATGTAGGCTCCACAGGCCCCATGGGAGGCTTTGAGAAGAAATTCATGCTCTTTGACTTCCCCTTCCTGTTCAAGGACAAGGCCCAGGCCTACTCCGTCCTCGACGGGGAGATCGGCCAGTACGTCATGGGCCTTCTCGATAAGATAGGCATCACCGGCCTGGCCTGGTACGAGAACGGCTTCCGCCATTTCACCAACTCCAGACGGGCGGTAAATACGCCTGAGGACGCGAAGGGACTCAAGCTCCGCACCATGGAAAACAAGATCCATATGGCCCTCTGGAAGGTTATGGGCGCGGATCCTACGCCTATGGCATGGGGAGAGGTTTTCACCGCATTGCAGCAGGGTACTGTGGACGGCCAGGAAAACCCCATTCCTATAATCTTCGTCCAGAAGATTTATGAGGTGCAAAAGCATCTGGCCCTGACGGGACACGTCTTTTCACCGGCCATGATCGCCATCTCAAAGGCCAAATTCGACGCCCTTTCGGAAGGCCAGAAAGAGCTGTTCCGCAAGGCCGCTCAGGAGTCGGCCCTCTATCAGAGGGAGCAGATCACCAGGATGGAGGACGAGCAGGTAGCCCAGCTCAAGGAGCTGGGTATGGAGGTCACCGAGCCCGACGTCTCCCTCTTCAGGGAGGCCACAAAACCCGTTTACGATCAGTACAGGGGTGAGCTGGGCGATGACGCCAAGCTTCTCGACCAGATTTTAGGCGGAAATTAAAAACAGCGCCGGTTCAATTTGCTGCGAAGGACGGCCCTCCGTCCTTCGCAGCCATTTTCAGGAGAACAGGATTTTGCAAACAAGGGGGTTGCCATGTCTTTTTTTAAAAACCTTCTCCAAAAAATAAATAGTTTTGTCGAGTACATAGTCTGCGTCCTCCTTGCAGTCATGGTAGTCGTCGTTTTTCTGCAGGTTATTTTCAGGTTCGTAATTCATTCATCTCTGCCCTGGTCGGAGGAGCTCTCCCGTTACCTTATGGTCTGGATCGTCTTTCTGGGGGCCAGTATCGGAGTAAATAAAAAATCCCACATCGGAGTGGAGGCCCTGGTCATACTTCTGCCCGCCGTGGTGCAAAAATGGGCGGCGGCTCTTGTAAGCGCTCTCTGCTGCGTATTTTTCGCGTTCATGATTCAATACGGAGGACTGATCCTCCGCGTGGTGGTCAACCAGCTGTCCCCCGCCATGGAGATATCCATGGCCGTCCCCTACAGCGCCCTGCTCGCCGGAGGCGCCCTGATGTTCGCCCACTGCTTTTATCAGATGTTTGAACAGGCGGCGGACGCTCTTTCAGCAAGGACGGTGAAAAGCTAATGATAACCGTTTTATTCGGCGGCCTGATCTTTTTCTTCCTGCTTAACGTGCCCATCGCGGTGGCCATAGGGCTGGCCTCCCTCTCCACCATCCTGTGGTCGGGAACCATCCCTCCGGTAGTGCTGGTTCAGAAGATGTTCACGGCCACCGACTCCTTTCCGCTGATGGCGGTGCCGTTTTTTATCCTGGCGGGATCGCTGATGGAGTTCGGGGGAATTTCCAGACGCCTTATCGACTTTGCCAACTCAATCGTCGGCCGGTTTTCCGGAGGACTTGCCTTCGTGGCCATTGTGGCCAGCATGTTCTTCGGGGCGATCTCCGGAGCGGCGGTGGCCTGCGTGGCGGCCATAGGCACAATTCTGATCCCGGCCATGGTCCGGAAGGGATACGACAAGCCCTATGCCACGGCGGTGCAGGCCACGGCGGGTACCCTTGGCGTGATGATTCCTCCCAGCATTCCCATGATTATTTACGGAGTCCTGACGGGGGTATCCATAGGGGCTCTTTTTATGGGCGGAATTCTTCCCGGCATACTGGTGGGAGCCTCGCTGATGCTGGTGGCCTGGGTTATTGCCCGCAAGAAAGGGTACAGGGGAGATGAAAAGGCAGGAGGAGCCAAGATTTGGGCTACTTTTAAGGATGCCACCCTGGCCCTGCTGATGCCGGTCATAATCCTCGGGGGAATCTACGGAGGGGTGTTCACCCCCACGGAGGCGGCAGTTGTCGCGGTTATTTACGGCTTTATCGTTGGCGCCTTCGTGTACCGGGAACTTTCAATCTCCCGATTAAAGGATATTTTGGTGAACACGTCAGTGGGCACAGCCGCCATCATGTTCATCATAGCCACTTCTTCAGTTTTCAGCTGGATTCTTACTGCCCAGAGGGTCCCCCAGGCAGTGGCGGCTGCAATCCTGTCCTTGTCAGAAAACCCCATAGTGATCCTGACCCTTATCAACCTGCTGCTTCTTTTCATAGGCACTTTCATGGAGACCGTGGCGTCCATCATCATCCTTGTGCCGGTTCTCTACCCGATTATCACCCAGATCGGCGTGGACCCGCTGCACTTTGGAATCATCATAGTGGTAAACCTGGCGATCGGAATGGTGACCCCTCCCCTGGGAGTATGCCTTTTTGTGGGTTGCGGCATAAGCGGCATCTCCCTGGAGTCCATCTCGAAGGCCGCCTGGCCCTTCATCTTAATCATGATAGTCGCGGTGCTTATTCTTACCTATGTGCCGTGGATAAGCCTTATCTTGCCGAAGCTTGCGGGGCTGTACTGACGGGGTCGCTTCATCCGCCCGCTTTTATTTTACGTAGGGAATCGCCTCTCCCCCGGGGGATTTAAGAGTGGGTATCAGATAGGTTGTACTGGGAATCGAAGGACCGACCTGCAGTATTTTTATCATTATGCGGCCTGCCGCCACCCCAAACTCGAAGGCGGGCCATTCAAGAGTATATTTCCCTTCCGGGGAGGCGCCGCCCTGCGGCACGCAGCTAAAACCGGCGCCCTCCGGAAGATCCCTTTCATTCACGCCGTCAAATACCGGAACAAGCTTTTCATCGCCGTCATGCCAGGGCTTCAGCAGTTTTTTTAGGAAGGGGAAGAGAGGCGGTCTTTCTCCTGAGGAATAGGCCGCCTCTTTTTTTCCGGCCAGCCCGGCCTCAATCCGCTCCAGGGTCCTCTCCGGCGATATGAGAACCGCGGGAAACCCGGGAAGGGCGAACCCGGCTGTCACCAGAGGGGCGGACAGGGGCCCTTTAGGCGGGGGAGCGTTTTTGCCTTCCCCGCCGGCCCACAATATGGCGTCCACCCGGCGGGCCCCCAGGCTGGAAAAGAGATCTCCGGGGCGGAATCCGGGAAGTTTCAGGAGAAGGTCCATGCCAACCCGGGACAGGACCCTGTTGAGGCCCTCCAGAAAGAAGGGGCCTGAAAGCCAGGGCTCCGCTTCCTCCAGAACAACGGCCGCGATTCCGGTTTTCCCCCCCGACAGGCTGCTGGCCACAGAATCAAGCCTGTAGCCCACTTCCCTGGCAACCTTCCAGATTCTCTCTCTGGTCTGGGGCGATATGCGGGAATCGCCCCGCAGTGCCCTGCTGACGGTAGCTTTGCTTACGCCCGCGAGGCGGGCCACATCGTCCATGGTCGCCCTGGGCATAGGTCTGTTATACGTCGAAGCAGCTTCCGCCGATAAACTCCCGGATAATGGAGTTGTTGGGGATGTTCTCCGTCGGGATCATGGGGATGAACTTCATCATGGACATAAGCCGCTGGGCGTCGCCGTAGACCGGGGAGCCCTCGGGAACAGTATGAAGAATGGGGTCCACATAGGCCCTGAGCGCCGACAGTTCGTAGGGCAGGGAGGAGTTAAACATGACATCCGCCCGCCTCTGATAGGGGAAGACATATTTCATGGCGCCTTTTATCACCTTGGGCCATATGGTCAGCGTCGCCTCCGCCGAATGCCCCCTGGTCCTGGAATCCCGCACAAGCCTTCTGAGAAGCCTGTTGTCGGTGGTGCTCGTCCTGTTGTGGTTGTCCAGGTAAACTCCCGTAAGAGGGGATACAAAAATGCCGAAGCGCTCCTCTTTGGGGATCGCGTCGGTTATGCGGTCGTTGAGACCGTGGATGCCCTCCATTATGAGAATATCTCCAGATTTAAGCTGAAGATTTTTTCCGGGGGACTTTCTTCCCTCAATGAAGTCGAACTGGGGTATCCGCACCACTTCGCCGGCAAGAAGACGCCTAAGATGGTCCTCCAGCAACTCGAGCTCAAGGGCCTCCAGGACTTCGAAATCATAGTTGCCCTCCTCGTCTCTTGGAGTATGCTCCCTGTCCACAAAATAGTTGTCCATGGCAAGGGTCACAGGGTTTTTTCCGCAGACCTGGAGCTGTATTTTGAGCCTTTCGGAGAGAGTGGTCTTCCCCGAACCTGAAGGGCCCGATATGGCTACGACCTTAACTTTTGGCCTTGAAGAGATGTCTTCGGCGATTTTCCCCAGGTTTCGGGCATGGAATGCCTCGGAGATCAGGACCACCTCAAGGCCCTTCCCGTCGGCCACTTTTTTGTGAAGGCTGTCCATGGTCCGGAGCCCAAGGACTTCAAGCCACCGAGCATATTCAAGGAAGACCGACGACAGGTTCTTTGAGGCACGAAATGCAGGTAGGCCCGAGGGGCAGTTCACCGTGGGGAAGCGAAGAACCAGCCCCGGCCCCAGCATCCTCAGGTCGTAAAGCTTGAGGTACCCTGTGGACGGCGCCAGAGGGGCGTAGTAGTAGCCGTACATGTCAGTACAGCGGTAGAGCTCTACCGGATCTACACCGGCCCACTTGAAAAGTCCGGCCACCTCGCCGCTCCCCTGCCGCTCAAAAATCTTTCTGGCCTTATCTAGGGAGATCACCCTTCTGACGAAAGGAAGGTCTCTTGCCACAAGCTCTGCCATGGTTGCAAGAATAGCGTCCCGGTCCTCCTCCGACAAAGGGCCCTGCGGGTCTTCCCAATAGTAGCCCTCGCTTATGGAATGTGTTAGCACCACGTCCCTGGAAAGAGCCCTTCTGCATGCCAGGGCAAACATGAAGCTGAGGGACCGCCGGTAGACCTCCATCCCTTCGAAGGACGACGTATCGACAAACTCCACCTCCGCCGAATCCTCTATGACCCAGTCCAGTGAGCGCAGATAGTTGTTGACCCTCCAGGCGACCACGTTGTCAGCGCCGTCAGGCCTGCTCTCTGAGAGAACGTGCTTGCCGGTGATTGGTACGTCGCTGGAAAAACAGGGGCCGTCTTTCACGCAGACGGTGAAAGCCATGAATACTCCTCCTCTCGGCCATTTGTGCTATGCGTCTGTTTTTTTGAAATAGAATCCGGGAGAAATTCCATTATTTGTCGCGCATATCCCCGGACAGTCAATAGGTCCATTCGAAATCGGGCAGGCCTTCGGCAAGGATCCTGGCTCTTACGTCCGCCGCTATCTCTTCAAGAGACTCTCTTGTCTTTCCCTCGCACCTGGTTACGATCACAGGCTGGGTATTGGACGCCCTTATCAGGCCCCACCCTTCAGGATAAAGAATTCTTACCCCGTCCACGGTTATGGCCTCGTAATCCTTCAGAGCTTTGTCTCTTATGGCGTCCACCACGCCGAACTTTTTCTCATCGGGACAGTCCACCCTTATCTCGGCGGTGCTGGGATAGACCGGCACGACCGACAGCATCCGGGATAGGCTCTCTCCGCTGTTGCTGAGGGTACGCAGCAGGCGTCCGGCGGCGTAGAAGGAATCGTCGAAGCCGTAGTATTCATCGGCAAAGAAGAAATGGCCCGACAGCTCTCCCGCAAAGACCGCGCCGATCTCCTTCATCTTGGCCTTTATGAGAGAATGCCCTGATTTCCAGAACAGGGGCTTTCCGCCGAGCCTGACCACTTCGTCGATGAGGGACTGGGAGCACTTTACCTCCACGATGGCCTCGGCGCCGGGGTTTTTGGGCAGAATCTCCCGCCAGTAGAGGGCCATCAAAATATCCCCCCAGACCATCTCCCCCCGGTCGTCCACTACGCCCAGCCTGTCCGCGTCGCCGTCGAAGGCTATGCCCAGATCCGCCTTTTCCAGGAGTACCTTTTCCATCAGAAATTCGAGATTTTCCCGTTTTTGAGGGTCGGGGTGGTGATTGGGAAAGGTACCGTCGGGCTCCTCGAAGAGGGAGACCACCTCGCAGCCTATGGATTCAAGGAAGGTCCGTATATGGAGCCCCGCCGTGCCGTTTCCGCTGTCCGCCACTACCTTCAGCCTTTTGGGGCCAAGCTTTATTTTTGATGCAAGCATATCGAGGTACTGACCCGATATATCCGCCCTTTCCAGGGTTCCTTCGGCGGGGCCTTTTTCAAGATCGTCCTCAAGGATCATGCGGAGCAGCTCCCTGATCTCGTCGCCGTACAGGGTGGACGTGCCCAGGGAGAGCTTCAGGCCGTTCATGTCCATGGGGTTGTGGCTGCCGGTGATCATGAGCCCTCCCCCGAGAGAGAGACCGGGGACGCTCCAGTAGAGCATGGGAGTGGTGACCATCCCAAGCAAGAGGACGTCGATTCCCGCCCACCGCAGACCCCGGACGGCGGCCTTCTCAATCCTGGCCGTGGATACCCTGACGTCCCCTCCCACTGAGACCTTAGTTACTCCTCTCCTCCGGAGCCAAGTGCCGAAGGCCTTCCCTACGGCCTCCACCACCGGGTCTGTGAGGTCGGAGTCGGCGACGCCTCTGATGTCGTACTCCCGAAAAATGGCTGGTGAAATTTGCATTTGCGATCATCCTTTGCGTACAAAGTTGTGGCTTTCCCTTTAATTTAGTTGTATTATAGCCTCTGGTACGCGCCTCTAAACATATCAAAGCCGCCCTACGGGGCAAAGAAGGAGTTCAACTCATGAACGAGCTTGCCATACTTTCCCCCATTGCCGCCATAATCCTTACAGGCTGGGCCCTTGCCCAGTTCGGCATTGTTAAACGGGAAACGTTTAAGGACGCCAACAGCATACTCTACTGGCTCGCAATCCCCGCCACGCTGCTGAGGCTGGTCGCCGGCGTGGATATTGCGAATCCCGGCAACCTCAATCTATTTTTTGCAGTTTATGCAAGCTATCTTATCATGCCCGTCGTCGGGTGGGCCGCCGGCAAGGCGGCGGGCGATGCCAAAGACCGGATTGCCATCTCCTCCCTTCTGTCCATGAGGGCAAATCAGGTTTTCATGGGCATCCCCGCGGTAACCATAGCCATGGGGACAAAGGGGCTTGAAAGCCTGTCCGTCTTTTTTGCCATCAGCCTGGTGGGATATCATATCATCTCCATAACGGCCTCCCAGATAGTCCTCTCAGGGGGCGTTTCACCCCGGTCCATCTGCGAATCGGCCAAAAAACTGGCAGTAAATCCTATGGTTTTAGCCTGCTTCGCGGGCGTCGTCTTTTCCCTTTTCGGAGTGCATAAGTTTCCCGGCCCAATTGACGTCACCCTTAAGGTCTTTGGAGAAATAGGCACCGGAATGGCCTTGCTGGCGGTGGGATCAGGACTCTCCTTCCGGTCCCTACCGTCGCTGCTGAAAAAAACCTGGAGGGATTCCTTTATTAAGCTGATGATCCACCCCGCCGTATTGTTTGGCTTTTTTATGGTGTGGCCGGTGGACAGGCTCATGATGCAAGTCTGCGTTTTTACCTGCTCCATGCCCGTAGCGGTCAATACAATGGTCGCAGCCCAGGGGATGGGCATGGATTATAAGTACGCCGGAGAGGCGATAGCGGTTTCCACCGTTCTTTCAGTATTTACAATTCCCATTTGGATAAGGCTGCTGGGGATCTAGAAACCTAACCCTGGCCGGCCCTTCGCCAGAGAAGAACACCATCTTCCACAACCGGCGCAAGGCGACCCTCCGTTCTGTGCCAGGAGAGATGGGCGCTTATGGCCGCGTTGTTGAGAACATATTCGCTTACCGACATGGAGAGGGAAAACTTCCCGGCCACAAAGGCGAGGATCTCCTCCCTGCTCGACGGGACGGCGCACCTTTCAAAAACCGCTTCGCTTATCCTGAGCAGCCCCCTGCGGTTGACCTCAACCAGCGGGACAATATTCTCCGCCGCGGGGGCGTGACTGGGGACAAACCAGGCAGCTTCCGCGCGGGAGAGCATATCCAGGGTTTCAAGGGCGGCCCCCACGTCCAGGACAAACATCAGGGCGTACTTTTCGATTATCTCCGGCGAGAAGACTGAGTCGGCGACGAAAAATACGTCGTCCGGCGTCCGGACGCCTATCATGTCGATAAAATGGCCGGGCAGGGGTACGGCCTCAAGACCCGACTCATCAAAGGGGCCGGCACCCTCTATAATTAAGTCCACCTCCGACGGCTTTGCCTGAAGAAATTTATTGCGCAGCTCCGCGAAGGGGAAGGCCGACCAGAGCACCAGGGGCTCCAGGAAGGGATTTTCAATAATGAACGATTCCAGCCTCGTGGCCGCCGCGGAACATCCGGTTCTCCTCCTCAGGAAGGCGTTGCCTCCACAGTGATCGGCGTTGGAGTGGGTAGTTACTATCCTGCGAAGAGCTGTCCCTCTCCCCTCCAGCAGGCGAGCCAGCTTTCTTCCGGCTTCGTCATCCAGCCCGCTGTCCACGAGCCAGGCTTCCCCTTCATGGATATACAGCCCCACGTTCACCTTTCCCGGGATGAGCTCCGTTGACGAGCCCAATTTGATTGTTTGCACGGCGGCGCCCCCTTTCAGCTTTTATTATATTTTGAGTCAAGACCGCAGGAATGACAACCACCCGGCTAAAAGCCCGGGCCCCTCCTACCCGCGGGATTTTGCCGGATCGCTTTGGTCGTTCAGGATGACATCCTTCGGCATGAAATCATTCGTTATAACAGGTTTTGCAACAACCTCTAAACTGCCTGTTTAAAGTTTCCTGGAGTTGCGTTATAATACCTTAACTAAACAGGAGGTGACTAGCGTGTCCCATAGCGCAAACAGCCCTGCTCCCCCGGATTTGACCGCCCTCCAGCCCGCGATCGAGGTCCGGGGGCTTCATAAATCCTTCGGGAAGCTGGAAGTTTTGAAGGACGTCTCCCTCTCCGTAACAGAGGGAGAGGTAGTGTCTGTCATAGGCCCGAGCGGCTCGGGAAAGAGCACCCTGGCCCGGTGCATATGCAGGCTTGAACAAATCAACTCCGGCGAAGTTTTTCTTTACGGAAAGCGGGTGGACGGTTCAAATCACTCAAACAGGGATATTGCCCGCCTTGTAGGGATGATATTTCAGCAGTTCAATCTCTTTCCCCACCTGTCGGTTATTGAAAACCTTACCCTCAGTCCGGTAAATATCCTGGGACTGCCTAAAGAGGAAGCCGTTGAGAACGCCGCGGCCCTCCTGAAGAGGGTGGGTCTTGAGGAGAAAAGAAACGCCCGCCCCGGGGAGCTGTCGGGGGGGCAGTGCCAGAGGGTGGCCATCGCGAGGGCCCTGGCAATGAATCCGAAAATAATGCTCTTCGACGAACCCACCAGCGCCCTTGACCCCGAACTTGTCGGGGAAGTGCTCGACGTAATAGCGGACCTGGCGGGTTCGGGCATGACTATGATGATAATAACCCATGAGATGATGTTCGCGAAAGAGGTCTCCGACAGGGTGATATTCATGGATGAAGGCGGCATTGTCGAGCAGGGCGACCCGACCAAGATCTTCTCCTGCCCCGATGCGCCGAGAACCCGGCTCTTTCTCCAGCGGATGCTGGCGCCCTTCGGCAAAGATTTCACTGCGGACGACGGCGGGGAGGCGTGTTCCCATGACTCTTGATTTTTCAGCTATCGCCCCATACTTTCACATGCTGCTAACAGGGGCCTGGGTGACCCTGCAGGCGTCGCTGCTGGCCGTTTTCTTCGGCTCGGTCTTCGGCACCCTGGTAGGGGCTCTGAGGGTGGTTCCCATTGCCCCCATAAGAGCTGTAGCCGCCGCTTACATCTATATCATCCGGGGCACTCCCCTGCTGATCCAGCTTTTCCTTATCTACTTCGGCCTGCCGTCCCTGGGGCTGAATCTCCCCGCATTCACGGCGGGCATCATAGGTCTTTCCATAAATTCATCGGGCTACGTGGGAGAGATAGTCAGAGGCGGCATTGAGGCTGTCCCCAAGGGGCAGTGGGAGGCGTCGAAGGTCCTGGGGCTTTCCTACGTTAAGACCATGAGGTTTATCATTCTGCCCCAGGCCATAAGGAATATGCTTCCGGCCATAGGGAACGAATTCGTCACCCTCATCAAGGAGTCGTCCCTGCTGTCCACCCTGGCCATCACAGAGCTCACCATGGTGGGACAGCAGGTGAGAAGCGTTACTTACGCGTCATTTGAGACATTTATAGTGGTGGGCATTATCTATCTTGTCATGACCAGCTCCACAAGCCTCCTTCTGCAGTATGTGGAGAAAAAATGGCAGGTCAGCTGACCAACGCCGCCGCCTATACAGATGCAAAAAGGGGAGAGGCTCAGGCCTCTCCCCTTTTTGCATTATTTAACGCTTTTTTACGCTATCCTGGACTCCTGAACTGCCTGCCGGGCGTAGCGGGCCTGCTCTTTTTCGGCCGACTGCCCGTCGATGAAGCCCCGGGAGGCCATCACTATCTCTCTTATGGAGAGCTTCCGCCTCTCCCTCATCTCATTCCAGAGGGGGATGGGAAGATACATCCATACTCTGAAGGCGGGTTCGGGGCCCTCCGTCCCTATATCGGACAGAATGAGGTACCCGGACTTGCTGTAAAGCACCACCGGCCTGGAGGACTGGGAGTTCATCCGCTGGAGGTCGTCCAGGGAGAAAGTCAGCCCCTCCATCTCTTCAGCGTCATCTTTCCCCGGCAGATCCGTCAGGGAAAACCACGCCCTGGGTGTCTGGGACGCCCCCTCGAAGACGTCGGCGGCGCTTTTCATCCATGTTTTGACCCTTGACACCGCTTCATAGTCATTCCTGAAAAGGGCCAGCCTGATCGCCCAGTAAGCCATTTTCGCACTGTGATCCTTTTCGAGGGCCTCGATGAAGGCCTCCTCGTTCTTAAAAAACTCCCCGTCCAGCAAAAAATGATCCTCTCCAAGGATGCCCCTCATTATCAAAACTGACGGCATATGCTCGCCCGGGGGCATCATCTGCCCTAGAAGACAGTCCCTGAGCTGTGAGACAACATCAGCAGAAATGGTGGCTTTTTCAACATCGCCAAGAGAGAGGGCCTTTTCTTTCCCCTCGTATAGAAAAACCTCCCCGGACTCGTCGGTCCCGAGCTTTCCCAGCGTCCAGCGTTCATAATGCTTCAGTTGAACCGTTCCCAGGAGGTATCTGTTGTAGGGGAGAAGAAGGAGGACTTTGGGGGACGGACTGGCCGGCAGACCCGCAATTGTCATGTCATCCGGCAGGCGGACTATGCTGCCCCGGGACATGAGCTCGAAAATCATGGATATCCCCTCCTCTTCCGCATTATATTGATACAAGATTATCATTAAAGGAACAGAGTATCAAGGTAAAAACACGGAGGGGGACTACTTCCGGGTCTATTTCCAGCGTCTGTGCAGCCAGAGCCACTGCTCCGGGAAGGGGCGGATCATGTCTTCCACAGCCTTGTTCATTCGGAAAGTATTTTCTCTGAGGGCCTCGTTTCTATCGCTCCCTCCCGCCATGGGAATCGGAGGCGAGACGACCACTCTGTGCCTGAAGGGGGCCAGCCTGTAGGAGACTACTGGAACCACGGGAACGCCCGCCAGATGAGCTATTGCCGCGGGGCCGCCCGCCGTGTAGCACATATGACCGAAAAAAGGGCCCCGAATCCCGGAAGAATTCCATGCCTGGTCTGGCAAAAGGCCCAGAAACCCTCCTTTTTTCGCAAACTTGACGGCGTCCTTCATTATGAACTGTTTTTCGATGGTTCCTACGCCCATTCTGGCACGGTAATTCCCGATAAGCTCCGCCATATTTGGATCGTCGGGATTTCTGACTACCGCGGTCAGAGGATAGCCCGACTGGGCAAGCCATGCGGCAAGCAGCTCCCAATTTCCCATATGGGCCGCAAGGATTATGGCTCCTCCGTCCGATTCTTTCAGACCGTCAAGGATCTCTTTGCCGCTGACCTCGGTCACCCAGGAGAGGACCTGGGAGGGATCCCTTACCAGAGACAGGTATTCCGCTACCATCCACGCAAGGTGCCGGTAGCACCCCCTTACCGTTTTTTTTCTCCACTCTTCCGTGGAATCAGGGTAAGCGAGGCTCAGGTTTTCCAGAGCGACTCTGCGCCTGGGTCCAACAAGCCTGAGCCCTCCTGAGAAAAAAGCCGCCGCAGCCTTTGCCCTGAAGCCCGGCCTCACCCATTTTCTGAGACTATCGAGAACGGCGGCCTTACCCTTCATTTTCGCGTTTATCATTTTCTCTTGTAAGGGACCGATATAACTCCTCCAGCCTCCTGGCCCCCCTCTCGGGGACAAAGTGCTCCGAGGCCATGCGGCGGGCGGAAGCCGACGCGCCGCGCCCTTCCTCCCCCGCAAGAAGGGCGAGAGACTCCTTTATTTTTTCCGGCCCCGCGGCCGGATTCAAACGGATATAGCCGTCCGCCCCAAGCATCTCGTCCATGAAGGGTGAATCCTGAGCGGCTGAAGCCACCCCCATAAGGGCCCCGTTGGCCGCGAGAAGGGCCAGGGAGGGAGTGGGATTTTCTATAACAAGAACCGTCCGGCCGGCGGCGAGGTCTTCCATCCCTCTCCGTCCGTCCCTACCAATAAAGCGAAGTTCCGCGTTCAAAGGTTCAGGGAAAGAGTACTCCGCCATATTCTCCTCGTCTCCGGCAAAGAGGCAGACAAGGGCGTCGTCCTCTTCCGCCTCCCGGGACGGACCATCTCCGCTCCAGTTAACCTTGACCTCAAGGGCGGGAGGGATGTAGGTCTCTCCTCCTGAACGGTTCGCCGCCGACAGTGCCGTGGGATGGCCTTTCCAGTCCGTTGGGGAGGAAAAGGCCGTATGGACAGTTCTGGCCCTGAGCCTGACGAGGGGCCACCAGGGGGGAGGGCTTCCCCACAGATGCCAGAGCCTTCCTCTGTACAAGATTGCTGACATTCTTTCCAGAGCGGTCATGGAGCGCCAGGACAGAATGCCGGGGATGTTCAGGGCATCCGTCCCCGCGGCGGCAAAGGCTTTCACGGCCGTTCCTCCCCTCATAAGAGCCCTGGCCAGCGCGCCCGCCGCGGCCGCCTCCCAGGGGAGGAGGGATTCGCCCATATACCAGAAGCACTCTGTCTCAGGCATTTTATCCATTCTCCAGTCCGATTTTAATCAAAAATCACCATGAAAAAGCGTTTTTTGCCCAGTCTGACAAACAGGTACCTGCCGCCAAGCACATCGCCCCCGGAGATTTGGCGCGTTTCATCGTCAATCCTCTCCCCATTTATGTAGAGGCCCCCGCCCTTGATCAGCCTGCGGGCCTCGCTCTTTGACTGACATGCCCCCGAAGAGGCAAGGAGGTCCGCCACCGCTACGGGGAAGTCCCTGGGCGCGCTTCCGGCGGGGACCTCTTCCGCAAGGGTGGACAGCATCTCCTCCGAAAGCTCCTTCGGGTCGAAGGAATCGCCAAAGAGGATGGAGCTGGCGGCTATTACTGTATCGGCACAATGAGCGCCGTGGACAATTATTGTTACCTCCCTCGCCAGCCGCCTCTGGGCCTCCCGCCGCCCCCTGTCTTTTTCGTGAAGGGCCATAATCTCGCCGATCTCCTCCAGGGAAAGGAAGGTAAAGAGCTTTAGAAGCCTCTCCACGGATTCGTCCTCGGTGTTAACCCAGAACTGGTAAAACTTGTATGGAGACGTCCGCTCCGGAGAGAGCCAGACCGCCCCCTCCTCCGTCTTTCCGAATTTGGTCCCCGAAGAAGTGAGAAGAAGGGGCTGGGTGGCGCCGAAGGCCGATCCGCCCGTTTTTTTCCTTATCAGGTCCACTCCGTATATAATATTTCCCTGCTGGTCATTTCCGCCCATCTGAAGGCGACAGCCGTAGTTCGTAAACAGGTGCAGAAAGTCGAAAGCCTGCAGCAGGACATAGGAGAACTCTGTGTAGGAGATGCTCTTCTCAGGGTCATCCAGGCGGCTTTTTACATACTCCCTGGCGATCATGGAGTTCACCGAAAAGTGCTTCCCCACGTCCCTGAGGACTTCCAGAAAAGTCAGCCCTCCCAGCCAGTCGTAGTTGTTTATCATAAGGGCCGAGTTAGAGCCGCAGTCAAAATCCAGGAAATGGGCCAGCTGCTCTTTAACACCCTCCAGGTTTTCCTTGACTTTTTCAAGGGTAAGCAGATTCCTCTCCTTGCTTTTGCCTGAAGGGTCCCCTATCAGGCCCGTTCCCATGCCCGCCAGGGGGATGGGCTTATGGCCGCACTTCTGCAGCCATGCCAGGGCCATAATCGGAATGAGGTGTCCCACGTGGAGGCTTTCCGCAGTAGGGTCGAAACCCACGTAGGCAGTCACCATTTCACTTCTGAACAGAGCCCCGAGCTCTTCCTCGTGGCTGCACCACTCAATATGTCCCCTGTCTCTGAGGACTTTCAGCGCGTCCCGAAACATACTATTCCCTCCCGATCCAGTCTTTATAATAAAGTCGTATGATTATTCGCTCGCCGTTGAATCTGGTTTGGCTTCCCATGCAAAAATGCCTTCCCCCGCAGAGGGCAGCACAATTGTTAAAACTCCTGTTTTTTTAAGCTCTTCCGCTATCCGGGAGACCGTCTTCAGGTTTATTCCCATCCCCCGGCTGATCTTCCCCGCGATGCTTTCAATCTGAGCCAGGCTCTCCAGGGCCTCGGCAAGGGCAGGACCGTCGGCGTAAGCCCAGAAAATTGCCCTTCCCGCCTCCTTAAGCAGGGGAACTGCGTCGGCTATGGTCTGCTTGCCGCCGTACCTCAGCATGTCGCCGTCCACTATGCCTATGCGCAGCATCCGGTAATTGGCCGCGCAGAGAATTGAAAAAGGTATGGAGGCCACGCCTCCCTCCGGATATCCATTTAGCTTTTCCACCATCGGAACGAGAGAGGTCCACTCTTTCTTCCAGAAGGCTCTTGCGAAAGCTTCCCCTGCCGCGCCCCTGTCGGGAAGCTGAAAAAGCACACCCGGCGCCGGAAATATAAGCAGTTTTCCCCTTCCTGTGAGGGAGCCGGTAAGAGGGCCGGCAAAAATCCCCTCGAAATCGGCGCCTCTGAAACCCAGGCCCTCGCTCAGTCCCAAGCGTTCAAGGCCGTTTTTTTCAATGAAAGATGCAGACAGGCCGGGGAGATTTATGCCGAAGGACGCAATAAAAGGGTCAAGGGCCAAATAGCCTCCTTCCCAGCTTACAGGTTCAAAATCCGCAGCGGAAAAGTTGGGGAAGAGCGCCTCCGCTCCCTCGGCCCGCCACCTCAGCCTCCCCCCTGTTTCGGAAAACCGCCATGCGCCCGTAAGGGAGAGGCCGCCGGGACTGATTCCCGGCAGTATCTTTGAGGCAAGCCGCGAGATAATCCCGCCGTCGTACAGATAAAAATGATTAGGCCATTTTTTCTCCACTCCCCATGGTATGGCCATTCCTCCCTCTCCTTTTTCGAGGGCTTTCGTCATGGTTGATACCTTCTCCGGGGAGGAGCCTATCAGCGTGAGATCTTTAAATTTCGCAAAATAAAGCGGAAACAGGGGCGGGGGTCCCTTAAGCTCGAAAAGATGGGGAACGGGGCCGGCCGCCGCTTCCTGCGCGGGCTGGAGTTTCGCCCAGTCAGGCAAATCACGCCATTCGCCGTTATTAGTCTCTCCTGCGTTAAACCGGAGCACGGCGTTGAATGAAAATCCCTCAAGTTCGGCGGCAAAAAGCGCCGCCGCTTCATCGGCTCCTGCCAGCAGCGGGAAAAGCCGGTCCAGGGAACGCCCCAGAGGGCCTCCTTTTTTGCCCAGGGCGAGCAGGGGCTGCCTCATGGCTTCAAAGGAATCCCCCCGCCCTTCAAAAAAGAAAAAGGGAACCCCTTTTGCGGGGGCTGGGATTGCCGCCGGGAGCCCCGCCTCTCTCCTGCCAATAAATACAAGGGCGCAGACAAGGCTCAGAAGAAAGAAGATCCCCGCTAAAAAACCCCGCCTGCCCATTATCGAAAAATTTCCCGGCGAATCAGACCTTCGCGGGCCTCGTCGAATAAAACTTTCTTTGCTTTTCCTTCTGTTCTATTCATTTTTCTCCCCGATTTTTTCCCTTGCCGCCTCAAGGAGTACTTTTGTGGACTGCAGCAGAGGCATTATTTCAGGCTCCGCCCCAGCTGCGGACGCCTCTCTCAGGCTTGCAGCCATAGAGAGGATATCGGTCAGGACCGCTGTCATTTTTTCGCTCTCAAGCATAACGGCCCTTTCCCTGATTGACGGAGGTATAGCCCCGTTGGGCTTCAGCTCTATCTCCTGCCCCGGGGAGGGAAGGGCGGCCTTCATTCCGGCCTGCCCCAGAGTTTCCGCAAACGCCTTCGACGACGCGGGCTCTCCGTGAGTGACCAGGAAAAGGGGGTACGTTATGAAGTTGGACGCCCAGACCAGGAGGT
>CAZXOD010000016.1:0-19613 GCA_964642285.1 uncultured Synergistaceae bacterium | reverse complement strand
CTCGAGAGCTCCGACCTTAATATAGGGTTTCTGAAACGAAGGGTTGCTGATGCGGAAAGATGGGGCATCTCCCTGGATATGGAGACGCTGCGCCACGGGGCCAGACAGAGGCTGGAAAAAATGCTCGATGGCCTGTCGCTCCTGCCCGACGAAGATAAAATACTTGCCGAGCTGAATGAATTGCTGCTGTTTCTGAAGGAGAGAGGGTGGGACGCCGACCTGTGGGGGACGCAGAACAGGTTTGCAAGAATGCTTAACGGCGGAAGAGCCATCTCCGGGGAGACAAGGGAGCTGGTCGGTCAGTTAGGGAAGCTGCTCAAAATAAGGCTCTCCGGGGACCGGTCGGCTTTTTCCACCCTTTGAGTAACCATGGCTCCTTATCTGGACTAAATCTAAAATATATGGAAGAATGATAGGGTATGAGCCAGATTCAGCCGGACGGCCGGTCAATAGTTCTGAAGGAGGCATAAGATCAGGTTTGGCATGTTAATTTTGACGCTTGCGGCCGCGGTTATTTCCCCTGGCGGGGCATCCGTTTTTTACCGGAGTTTTAACAGCTTGTTCTGCTGCCTGCAACTATATTCCCGTCACTTAAGACACTGGTTCCGCATTTGTTGAACCTGTAAAGGAAGGAGCTAATGATGAACCACCCTTATCAGGATATTCCCATTAGTCTGCCGGATTTTTTTTCCTGGGATTCCTCCAGGGCCGTTCCCGTTGAAGAGTGCGGCGAGCCCATGGTATCGGCCAGCTACATCCCTGAAAAAATACTGGTAAGCCCCCAGTACTACATTCACGGTATCAGCGGCGCCGTGGCCGATTGCTTTGTCCGCAGGTCGGTGCTGCTCAGGCTCATCGACGCCGCCAGTATGCTTCCCAAAGGGCTAAGATTGGTTATCGTCGATGGCTGGAGGCCAAGAATAGTCCAGACTTCCCTTTTTCAAAAATTTCGCTCCGAGCTTCGGGGGAAAATGCCCCTGCTGAGCGACAGGGAGATCACCGGCCTTGCCTCTCAGTTCGTGGCGCCGCCTTCGGTTGCTACCGCCCACCCTTCGCCTCACGTAACGGGAGGAGCGGTGGATCTTTCCATAGTTGATGAGAACGGGCTCTTTCTTCCTATGGGAACCGAGTTTGACGAAACCACAGAAAGGTCGGCCATCGACTATTACGAGAAAAAGGCCGCGGCAAAGGAGCGGCTCACTGAAGAGGAGGAGGAGTTCCTGCTTAACAGAAGGCTCATCTATGCCGTCATGACCAGGGCCGGCTTCACAAACTATCCTGATGAGTGGTGGCATTACGACTACGGAAATCAAAACTGGGCCCTTCTGAAAGGGGAAAAAGCGGCTATTTACGGCGTATCCGAGCCAAAGTTCCGGTGGAGGGTCTCCTGAGGGAATTGGGTAAACGAATTAGCTAAGCGAAGAGCCGGGAGCATCTCCCGACTCTTCGCTTAGTGTCTGGCTATCAATTGAACAAAGCGGCAAGAATGCCCGCGAAAAGAAGAGCTGGCAGCATATTTACCACCTTGATTTTCTTAATCTCCAGGATATTGATGCCTATACCCAGAAGGAGAAGACCCCCCACCGCGCTTACCTCATCCACCACCGGCCCCGTCATTACGGACTGGACGGCCCCTGCCATAAGAGTCATCCCACCCTGGTAGAACAGCACCGGAAACGCTGAAAACAGTACTCCCGGTCCCATGGACGCGGCCATGGCGGCGGACGCCATTCCGTCCATGAGCGACTTGGTGGCAAAAAGCCTGGGAAATCCTCCAAGGCCTTCTTCTATCGCTCCCAGAATCGCCATGGAGCCCACGCAGTACAGCAGAGACGCCGCAACGAATGCCTCGGTGAACTTCTCATTTTTCGAGCGAATTTTTTTCTTGATCCATTCCCCCGTTTTGTTCAGGCCGCCGTCAAGGTCTATAAACTCCCCCAGCAGAGCCCCCGCCACTATGCTGAAGGCCATTACGAGGAAGCTTTGAGTTTTCTGCGCCATGTGAACTCCGAGAAAAAGCGTAAGCAGCCCAAGCCCCTGGAAGGTGATCGAAGTATATCTCGCGGAGAGCCGGGCGTGCAGGGCAAGCCCGGCAAGAGAACCCGCGACAATGGCTGCGGCGTTGAGAATGCTCCCCGACGCGGGAACGTGTGAAAAAAAGAAATCCACTCTGACTCAATCCTCCTGTATTCATAAAAAAATAAGCAAAAGGGCACGGATTCGCCGCGCCCTTTCCCGGCAGGGAATTCCCTGATTATCAACCAACTCTATTTTGATTTACCCGTTCCAAGCACCAATCCGCCCCTTTTCGCGCATGAAGCTGCATCTCCCGTTGCCGATAGGGCCGATATAAATGAATCCCGGATCGATCTCCTCCGCTTAAAAGCTTTTATCCTGGGGGTTGTGAGCCGTAAAACCTTGAAGTTCTTGATTTTTAGGGGATTTATCCCGGAAAAAAACATTAGCCCGGACGAATTTTACAGTTCGTCCGGGCAGAAGGTTTTTTCATGTTCGCGCAGTTCAGGCGGTAAGATCGATATTCTGACCTATACCCATGCTCTGCATAAGCTGGGCGAGCATGTCTTTATTGAGGTCCGCAACCTGCTTCATGACAGAGTACTGGACCGCAAGCTGTACGTCCTGACTCTCCGCGTTACGGGACAGACTCGAAATGCCTTCCATGCCGCATCACCCCTCTTTTTTGCTTTATGAACTGAATTATACCATACATAAGCGCCCGGAAGCCAGATTAAGAGGTATAATCAAAAAGCAGCAAATGAACAATCTTTCCGGAAGGCGGGGTTCCCTTGCACTATTTTAACTACGCTTTTTTCCTTGTCATATGGGGCTGGGTTCTCTCCGGGGCCTATGTAAGATTCGTTTTCCCCGCAATTAATTCGGCTTACGGCGTCCTGGCCTCCCTGGAGGAGGCGGGCGGACTTTATCGCCGGTATCTTTCTCTGTCGGTAAAGATAATTCTCACCGTGGCCCAGACTTACGTTCTGGGGATTTGGTCCGCCTACTGCGTACTCCGTACCATTAACTTCCTGCGGGAGCCTGGAACCATCGGATGGCTCTACTATGTTTCGGCCTTTATAATATGCGAGGGCATTTTAGGAATTGTCGCCAAAAGAGAGGCCTACAAAGGGTTTTTTTCAATTCTGCACTCGGTCATGGCCATGGGATTTTTTGTGGTTTTTGCCCTCAACCCGCCTTTTCTCGTCCATGTCTACCCCTGGTTTCCGTCCCTGATGGAGTGGGCCGCGAGATAGAAAAGAGGCTGCCGTCGGGAGATGGGGTATGCCTTGCAATTATCTCCTGTTTGTCTATAATCCGAAAATCACATTGCAATGAAGTTTACCAGCCGGTTTGGCCTGGTGATTTGGCAAATAATTTCAACTAAAGCGGGAGGAATGTAGTATGAAACGAGCAGTTGCGTTACTTTCGGCAGTTTTCCTTTTGGTCCTGGCGGCGGCGCCTGTCATGGCTGCCAGAGATATCAAGATGGCCCACGTGGTGAATGAGAATGACGCGTTTCACGTTTGCGCCCTGAAGTTCAAGGAGCTTGTGGAAGAGGGCAGCCGCGGCGAGCTCACAGTGACCATCTACCCCAACGCGAAACTGGGGGACGAGAGAAACCTGCTTGAAAGCATGCGTATGGGCGTAGTAGACTCCGCCATTGTCACCGGCGGACCCGTAATGAACTTCATGCCGAAATTCGGTGTGTTTGACCTGCCCTTCCTTTTTTCATCGCCGGAGCAGGCGTATAAGGTGCTGGACGGCGAGATAGGAAAGAAGATGCTCGACGATATGTACGCCATCGGCTGGAAGGGGCTGGCCTACGGCGAGCGGGGCTTCAGAAACCTCACCAACAGCAAACGTCCCGTTAATTCGCCGGAGGATATGAAGGGCCTGAAAATTCGCCTGATGCAGAACCCCGTTTATGTAGATTCCTTCAAGGCCCTGGGCGCCAACGCCGTTCCCATGGCATGGACGGAGGCCCTGACGGCCCTTCAGCAGGGGACCATCGACGGACAGGAGAACCCCCTGAACGTAATCGTCTCCTTCAACCTCTTCGAATCCCAGAAACACCTTGCCCTTACCAGGCACGCCTATGCCCCCAACGTGATAATGATGAGCAAAATGACCTGGGAGAAGCTCTCCCCCGAGCACCAGAAGCTGGTCCAGGAATCCGCCCAGGCGGCGGCGGAGCACAACAGAGCCTATGACAACGAGAAGGAAGCCGAATGGCTCCAGTTTTTGAAGGACAAAGGCATGGAGGTCACCGAGCCCGACGTCGCTCTGCTTCGGGAGGCATGCAAGCCCGTTTATGAGAAATACGAGGCGGAGTTCGGAAAAGAGCTCATCGAAGCCATTCTTTCGGTGGAGTAGGCGCCGGCCTGATGGTGCAAAACAGACCTGAAGAAAGAGGCGGGACGAAGCGCCCGCCTCTTTTAATACAGTTAAGCGATAATATCAACAGGATCAGCGAGGCCGTCCTTTTTTGCATGATCATGATAATGATCGCAGTTACCACCCTTCAGGTGATCTGCCGAATGTTCTTTGACGCCCTGATCTGGTCCGAGGAGCTTACCACCTATCTCCTTGTGGCATCGTCTCTTCTGGGAGCGGCGGTGGGCTTCAAGAGAGGGGCTCACATCGCGGTCACCTTCGCAGTGAACAAGCTTCCCGGGGCGGCCAGAAAGGCCGTTTCTATATTTGTTCAGCTGGTCGGAGTCACCTTCTTTACGGTAGTGGCTTACTACGGCGCGGTCCTTATGAGGAGCGAGGCCATGCAGACTACGCCTGCCATGGGCATCTCCATGACCTGGATTTACTGCATGTATCCAGTTATCGGCAGCATAATCCTCCTTCATCTGCTGGCGGGATTCAGCGATATACTGGGGAGGCGATAGCCGTGGGACTTGTCCTTGCAGGGGGATTTGTTGTTTTCATGCTCCTTGGCGTTCCGGTGGGGCTTGCCATTGGTGCCGCCGGGCTCCTGGTGGTTATTTTAAGCGGATTCCCCATGGCCATGATTCCGCAGACCATGTTCGCGGGCAATGAGTCCTTCGCCCTTGTGGCCGTTCCCTTTTTCGTCCTTGCCGGGGATATTCTGGCAAGGGGAGGGATTTCCGAGCGCATCGTCGCCTTCGCCGAGGCAACCCTGGGCCGGTTCCGGGGAGGGCTCTCCATTGTTTCCACGGCGGCGTCCATGTTCATTGCGGCCATTTCAGGCTCCGGGGCGGCTACCACGGCGGCCGTAGGCTCGGCCCTCCTTCCTCAGCTTGAGGAGAAGGGTTACGACGTGGACTTTTCAGCGGCCCTTATTGCCGCCTCCGGGACCATCGGGGTAGTCATCCCCCCCAGCGTCCCCATGGTGCTCTATGCAGTGATTGCGGGGGTATCAGTGGCCAAGCTCTTTATGGGCGGGTTTATTCCGGGATTTCTCATGGGCCTCGGGCTCATAACCTACTCCATGTATATTGCCGCCAGACGGGGATACCCGGCGGCGGAGCCCACCACCGGAAGACAGAAGTGGAAGCTGTTTGCCGAAGCGTCCTGGGGACTTATGACCCCAGTTATAATACTTGGCGGTATCTTCTCGGGCTTTTTCACGCCCTCCGAGGCGGCGGCCATCGCCGTGGACTACTCTCTGCTGGTGGCCTTCTTCGTCTACAAGTCCATGGATTTTAAAAAGTTGTATAACCTGGTAGTGGGGGCGGGCGTCACCTCGGCGCTGATTATGTTCATAATAGCCACCTCGAAGCTCTTCGGCTGGGGCCTTGCGTTCTACGAGATACCCGAAGCCGTGGCCAGGGCCCTGCTGGGCCTGGCGGGAGGAAATACTGTCCTGATCTACCTGATGATCGTAATAATAGTGCTTTTGGCGGGGATGTTTATGGAGACGGCATCGGCGCTCATAATCCTGACGCCCATCTTTATCCCGACTGTTTTGCAGGTTGGCGGCAACCTCATTCATTTCGGGGTCCTTCTTACAGTCGGGCTGGCCATAGGCATGGCCACGCCGCCGGTAGCTATCGATATTTATGTCGCTAGCGCCATCACGGGACTCCCCATGGAGCAGATCAGCAAGCCCATCATTCCCATGGTTATGGTGCTTATAGGGGTGCTTCTGCTGATCACCTACGTTCCGTCTATCATACTCTCCCTGCCCCTGCTTGTCTGGGGACCGGGAGGAATTTAGCAGGATAAAGGAGGTTGTTTGCCATGAGAAGCGATAGAGCAAAGTCCGGTCCTGAGAGGGCGCCCCACAGGTCCCTGCTGAAGGCCTCGGGATACGCCGACTGGGAGATCAGCCGTCCATGGGTGGGAGTGGTCAATCCCTATAACGCCATTATTCCCGGCCACGTTCATTTAAACAGAATTACGGAGGGAGTGAAGGCGGCGGTTTACGCTTTCGGCGGATTCCCCCTGGAATTCCCGGTAATAGGCGTATGCGACGGCATTGCCATGAACCACGAGGGAATGAAGTTCTCCCTCCCCAGCAGAGAGCTTATAATGGACTCCATCGAGGTCATGGTAAGGGCCCACGCCCTGGACGCCCTCGTGCTGGTGACCAACTGCGACAAGATAATCCCGGGCATGGCCATGGCGGCCCTCTCTCTCAACATCCCAGCTGTAATGGTCAGCGGCGGTCCCATGCTGGCGGGGGTTGCCGGAGGGCGGGGCGTGGACCTGAGCGATATTTTCGAGGCCGTAGGCAAGCGGGTCGCGGGGATTATCACCGACGATGAGCTCCGGGAGGTGGAGGATCTGACCTGTCCCACCTGCGGCTCCTGCGCCGGCATGTTCACCGCCAACACCATGAACTGCATGATGGAGGCTCTTGGCCTCGCCCTCCCCGGCAACGGAACTATTCCCGCCGTCTATTCGGCGAGGGACAGGCTGGCCAAAGAGGCGGGACGGCTCGTAATGACGCTGCTTGAGAAAAACATCCGTCCCAGGGACATCATGACGGAAAAAGCCTTTGCCAACGCCGTGGCGGTGGATATGGCCCTCGGCGGGTCCACCAACACTGCCCTGCATCTTCCCGCCCTGGCCCATTCGGCGGGGATAAGCCTTACCCTGGACGACTTTGAGGAGGCAAGCGTAAAAACTCCTCACATCTGCAGCATGAGCCCCGGAGGGAAGCACTATATTCAAGATCTGTGGGCGGCGGGAGGAGTCCAGGCAGTGATGTCGGTCCTTATGGGCGGAGGGCTTGTGGACGGCTCGCCCATTACTGCCACGGGGCGCACCGTGGCGGAAAATCTGGAGGGAGTAAGAGTTCTGAACGGAGACGTAATACGCCCCCTTAACAACCCCTACCACGTCCAGGGAGGCCTGGCCGTCCTTAAGGGCAACCTGGCCCCCGAGGGCAGCGTGGTGAAGCAGTCGGCGGTAGACCCCTCCATGCTCGTTCACTCCGGGCCCGCCCGGGTCTTCGACAGCGAGGAGGCAGCGAGCGAGGCCATTTTGGGCCGCAGGATCAACGACGGGGACGTTATAGTAATCAGATACGAAGGCCCCAAGGGCGGCCCAGGAATGAGGGAGATGCTTGGCCCCACCTCCGCCCTCGCCGGCATGGGCATGGACAAGACCGTGGCCCTCATCACCGACGGACGGTTCTCTGGCGCGTCCAGAGGAGCGTCCATCGGGCACGTCTCCCCCGAGGCGGCGGCGGGAGGGAACATCGGTCTCGTAAAGGAAGGGGATACCATCGAGATAGATATCCCGGCGCGTTCCCTGCGCCTTGCCGTGCCGGACGGAGAGCTGGAAAAGAGGCGGGAGGGATGGAAGCCCTCGGAGACGGCCGCCGACAGCTCCTTTCTGGAGAGATACCGCTCCTTTGTCACCTCCGGGTCCAGAGGCGCCATTTTCAGGTAAGAGTCGTAAAAAAGGGGCCTCCGGGCCCCTTTTTTCCATCGACAGAAAGCTGCCGGTTTAAAGGCCTAACCCTTTTTTGCCTTAAGGGCTTCCACCAGGGCTTTGCCGAAAAAAGGCAGGTCTGCGGGAGTTCTGCTGGTAACAAGGTTCCCGGAGACTACCACTGGCTCGTCCACCCAGTCGGCGCCCGCCAGGATCATGTCGTCCCTTATGCTTATGAAGGAAGTGGCTTTTCTTCCCTCAAGAATTCCCGCCGAGACCAGGACGCTGCCTCCATGACAGATGGCGGCCACCACGCCCCCCGCTCCGTGGACGGAGCTGACGAAATCCACAATGGACTTATGGGTGCGGAGCCTGTCCGGCGCCCAGCCTCCGGGTACCACCACTCCCGCTACGGCGGAGGGAGGCAGAACTTCAGGGGAATGGGAGGCTTTAATGGGATTTCCCATCTTGCCCATGTAGGTCCGCCCGGCCTCGGGGCCAACGGCTACCGGTTCGAAGCCCGCCTCCTGGAGGCGGTAGAAGGGATACCAGAACTCGAAGTCATGAACGTTCTCTTCCACGAGAACAGCGATCTTTTCAGACATTTAAAACTCACTCCTTTTTCAATAGTCTGAGCTTCTCCTGAGGGGAGCTCCCGTAAAGTCTAGCATAAAATTATAAATCAGCTGGGAGGAGACAATCCTTGATGTTAAGAGACAATCAAATTATAACCGCAATCCTTGGAAGGCGGAGCATCCGCAAGTTTACCAGCGATCCGGTTTCAGAGGAGGAGAAAAACGTCCTTCTTGAGTGCGCCTTTGCCGCTCCGACCGCCCATGGACGAAAGCCCTGCGAATTTATAGTCATCGAGGACCGTGCGGTGCTTGACGATCTTGCCGAAGCCCACGATTCGGGGAAAATGCTTCGTCAGTCGCCTCTGGCCATCGCCGTCTGCGCCCAGACTGAAAAATACCCTGAGGGCGACCGGGCGTGGGTGGAGGACTGCGCCGCCGCCATGGAGAACATCCTTATCGCCGCCAGGGCCCTGGGGCTCGAAGGAGTCTGGCTGAAGGTGATGGACAGACACCCCAGAAACGAAAAGATCAGACCCATACTGGCCGTACCCCCTTCCGTGGAAGTGGTCGCCATTGCCGCCCTGGGGAGGCCCGCCGAAAGCAAACCGCCTCACGTGGGGAAGGACGAAGGAAAAATTCATTTCAACCGCTGGTAAATTGCTCCCACGGCAGTGGAATCCTCTCCATCAGGGGCCGGAGCGTGATACAATAGTACTGTTTGGCCGAAGACGAATTTCGGCCGGTCTTGGAGGTAATTTATACATATGGATGGAAAACAGGGAGAACTTCTCTTCGGTAAGGTACTGCCCCTTCCCCTGGTAGAGGAGATAAAGAACAGCTATCTTGATTACGCCATGAGCGTGATCGTGGGAAGGGCGCTGCCGGACGTCCGGGACGGACTGAAGCCGGTGCAGCGGAGAATTTTATTCGCGATGATGGAGCTGGGCCTGCGCTCCGGATCTTCTTACAAGAAGTCCGCCAGGGTTGTCGGAGAGACCATGGGCAAGTATCACCCCCACGGAGACTCGGCAATTTATGAGACCATGGTCAGGATGGCCCAGAACTTCAGCATGAGATACCCTCTCGTGGACGGACAGGGAAACTTCGGCTCCATCGACGGAGATCCGGCAGCGGCCATGAGGTACACCGAGGCCAAGCTGCGGGAGACGGGGGAGTTCATGCTGGCCGACATCGACGAAGATACGGTGGATTGGGGGCCCAACTTCGACGAATCCCTCAGGGAGCCTCTGTGCCTTCCCTCGCTGGTACCCAACCTTCTCGTAAACGGAAGCTCGGGAATCGCGGTGGGAATGGCCACTAACATCCCGCCCCACAACCTTTCGGAAGTGGCGGACGCCCTTAAATATATGATTGATTCAGACGGAAACTGGGAGTTTGGCGAAATCTTCGCCAGGCTTCCCGGCCCCGACTTCCCCACGGGCGGAATTATTTTAGGCAGGGACGGAATAATCGACGCCTACCGCACTGGGCGAGGAAAGATCACCCTCCGGGGAAAGATCGTCACAGAGGAGGGCAAGAGGGGAAAGACCTCGGTGGTCGTTACCGAGATTCCTTATATGGTGAACAAAACCTCCCTGCTGGAGAATATGGCGTCCTGCGTTCAGGAAAAGCATATTGACGGCGTGGCGGATATCAGGGACGAGTCGGACAGGGACGGCCTGCGCATAGTCCTGGAGCTTACCAGGGACGGTGACCCTGAACTGGTGACAAGGCAGCTCTACCGAAGGACGCAGCTCCAGACCACTTTCGGCGTAATCAACCTGGCCCTTGTGAACAACCACCCGGTGGAACTGCCCATTACGGATATGCTCTCCCACTTCCTGGACCACCGGAGGGAAGTGGTTCGCCGCAGAACCCAGTTCAGGCTGGACAAGGCCCTTGCCCGGGCTCATATTGTGGAGGGGCTTGTTAAGGCCCTCGATATTATCGACGAGGTAATAGCCCTTATCAGGGGAGCTCAGACCGCCCAGGAGGCCAGGGAAGGGCTTGTTGCCGTGCTGGGCTTTACCGACATCCAGGCCCAGGCGATACTGGACATGAGGCTTCAGCGCCTTACAGGCCTTGAGCGGGAGAAGCTGGAGGCGGAACTGGCAGTCCTCTTCGCCGATATTGAGCGCTACAGGACTATTCTTGGAAACCGCCTTGCCCTCGACGGCGTAATAAGCGAGGAGCTCTCGGAGGTAAAGCGTAAATTCGGAGACGAACGCAAGACAGAGATCCTGGACAATTACGAGGAAGTCATGGCGGAGGATCTCATCCCGGAAAACGATATAGTGGTCATGCTGTCGAAGGACGGCTATATGAGAAGAAAGGACCTCGACGAATACTCCACCCAGGGCCGGGGCGGCAAGGGCAGGAAGGGAGCGGGGCTCCAGAGCGAAGATGAAATTTCCCTGGTGGCCGTAACCAACACCCACAAGGACATCTATCTCTTCACGACCACAGGCCGGGCACTGGCCATCAGGGGGCACATGATCCCTGAATCCAGAACCGGAAAGGGCCGGCTTGTCGGAAGACTGATCCCCCTGGATGAGGGAGAGCAGGTCGTCTCCATGTACGGAAGAGGCCTGGAGGGCATGAGCTACGTCTTCTTCATAACGAGGAAGGGCATCTCCAAGCGACTCCCCCTGTCCGAGATCGAGCGCCTGACCCGGGCGGGCAGGCGGGTTTTAAATCTTGATCAGGGCGACGAAATTGCCCAGGTCAGGATAACTACCGGCGAAGACGAGCTTCTCATAACCACGGCCGGGGGCCAGGGACTCCGAGTCTCAGAGAAGGAATTTCGTCCCATGGGCCGGGCCGCCCGGGGCGTGATAGGCATAAGGCTCTCCGAGGGAGACAGGGTTATCAGCTGCGAGGTGGTAACGGACGACAGGCTGGCCCTTGTAATCAGCGAGCGGGGAGTGGCAAAGAGAACCAGGTTCGACGAGTTCACCCTCCGTCACAGGGGGGGAATGGGCGTCAGGGCCATGAATGTAGGGAATAGAACGGGCCTGCTTGTGGGCTGCCGGGCGGTGGCCGAAGATGAGGAGATCATGGCCATTACTTCAAGAGGGCGCATTATCAGGGTGGCGGTAAAGGAAATCCCCATTCTGAGCAGGACCGCCATGGGAAGCATTACGGTGCGGCTTGACGAGGGCGATTCCGTAGCGGACGTCAGTGTGGTAAGCCCCGGCGAATGCGCGGAGGAATAAATAACATTGAAGATTGCCCATGATGGCTACCCTCTGATTGGCTTCGTCTTCTTCATGTTCATCGGAAGCCTCTTCTTCTCCCCTCCCGTGGGGTTTGTACTTGCGCCTCTGCTGGGCCTGATGGTGTGGTTTTTCCGGGACCCGGAAAGGGTCCCCGACGGACCGGGCTTTCTCTCTCCCGCCGACGGAAGAGTAGTGGAGATCTTGAAAACCAGCCATCCTTTCACCGGGGAGGCGCTCAGAATCGGCATCTTCATGAATCCGCTGGACGTCCATGTCAACCGGGCTCCTGCGGCTGGTACGGTACGCTGGCTTGAATATGTCCCCGGGAAAAGACTTCCCGCCTTCAGGCCCAAGGCATCCGAGCTAAACGAAAGAATGTACGTGGGGCTTGATACGGAACACGGGCCCCTTCTGCTGGTCCAGATAGCGGGATTTCTGGCAAGGCGGATAGTGTGCCGCCTTCGCAGGGGAGAAGAGCTTGGGCGGGGCGAGCGGTTCGGCATGATAAAACTGGGATCCAGGGTGGATGTCTACCTGCCCCCGGAGGTACGGGCGGAAGTAAAATTGGGCGAAAGGGTTTTCGCCGGAAGAACGGTTCTGGGAGGGATGGCGGTTGAAAAGTAGCAGGAAGCGGAGCCGTCTTCCGTTCAGGAAGATAGCCCCGAATATGGTTACAAGCGGCAATCTGCTGTGCGGCATGATGGCGCTGATGCTTCTTTTCAGTGGGCGGTCTATTCCGGCGGCATGGCTGATTTTTATGGCGGTCTTCTTTGACATGCTGGACGGCAAGGTTGCCAGAAGTCTGGGCGGGGGCACCCGCTTCGGTCTGGAATACGACAGCCTGGCGGACCTGGTGAGTTTCGGGGTGGCGCCCGCCATGCTCATATTCTCGGTCTACGCAGGAGCCCTGGGAGTATGGGGCGCTCTGGCGGGGGCTTATTTCGCCCTTTGCGGGGCTTTAAGGCTTGCCCGTTTCAATGTTGTCAACACGCCCGGCCCTTTTCAGGGCCTTCCTATCCCTGCGGGAGGACTTTTCCTGGCGTCCTTTATCCTGGCGGGCGTCCCTCTGCACCCCGGAGCGGCAGCTTTCCTGTGTTTTACCGCTGGCTCGCTTATGATCTCCAGCGTACCCTATGGTAATCTTAAGGGCATTGAGGGCGGCGGAGCGGATAAAAAGAGATCCCTCCTTCTGGGAGGGATCCTTGCGGCTGGATTTGTAGTCCTGAAATCGGGGGCGCCTCTTGCAGCAATAACGGTATATGTGTTCAGCGGTCCCCTGGGGTTTGACTGGGGAAAATGGCTTTCCAGGGAAAAAGGGGAGACGGCGGGCAAAAAAATCTGAAAGCAGTTTTTCTGACTTACAACAGAATATCGGGGGAGCTCATGCGGGCTGAGAGGAGGGTTTTTGCCCTCGACCCCTGACCTGATCCGGGTAATGCCGGCGTAGGGAGCGTCCAGACCTGAATAAATTTTGGGTCTGGCCGGAATAAGCAGCAGGAGACCCGCAGATTAGCGGGTCTCCTGCTATTTTTACGGAGGTGCGGCAGTGAGCATTTACAGAGGAATTGCGGTTTCTATCGCAGGCAGCGATTCTGGCGGCGGAGCGGGGATCCAGGCGGATCTAAAGACCTGCGCGGCATTAAAAGTTTTCGGGATGACCGCCATAACTGCTCTCACGGCTCAAAACAGCCGGGAGGTGAGCGCGGTTTGGAATACGCCCCGGGAGATGGTACGGGCGCAGATGGACGCCATTTGGTCGGATTTTCCCGTCGGAGCGGCCAAGACGGGAATGCTCTCCCTTCCGGAGACTATTATGGAGGTGGCGGAAGGAGTCAGGCGGTGGAAGATAGAAAATCTGGTGGTAGATCCGGTGATGGTTGCTCAAAGCGGCGCCGTCCTCATAAGCGAAGAGGCTGTGGAAGCGCTCCAAAAAGAGCTGTTGCCCCTCACCTTTCTTCTGACGCCCAATATTCCCGAGGCTGAAAAACTTTCGGGGATAGAAATAAAATCCCTGGAGGATATGGAAAGAGCCGCCCAAATTCTGGGGCGCTCCGGCCCCCGGGCAGTTCTTCTTAAAGGGGGGCACATGTTGCAGCCTGATACGGCGACAGATGTTTTTTACTATGAAGGGAACACTGTAAGGTACACAGATTCCCGAATTTTTACCGAGAACACCCATGGTACGGGCTGCACCCTGAGCGCCGCCATCACCGCCGAGCTGGCGGCGGGGGAGGGGCTTACAAAGGCCGTGGAACGGGGAAGGCAGTACCTTCGCCTGGCTCTGGAGGCGTCCTTCCGTCCCGGCTCCCAGTGGGGGCCCCTGGGCCACGCTGTGAGGGCGCCATGGCTTCCGGAGTAGCCCTTCGGTCAATTCTTCCGGAAATGTGGTCGGAGGCCCTGGACAGGGTAAAGAAAACCGGCCCGCTGGTATATACAATAACCAATTTTGTCTCCGCCGCCTTACAGGCTAACGGGATCGTGGCTATCGGAGCTTCTCCCGTAATGTCAAGACACTCCGGCGAGGCGGAGGAGCTGGCCGGGGCGGCCTCATCCCTCGTAATAAACACGGGAACTCCCGATAAAGAAGGAATCCTGGCCATGGAAAGAGCCCTCTGCGCGGGCAGGAATATCGTCTTTGACCCGGTAGGCTATGGCGCTTCATCCCACAGGAGGGCCGTCATAGACGGACTTCTGTCCATGGCGTCTCTCGCCGTAATAAAGGGAAACTACGGAGAGATCGGCCTGCTTTCCGGCGGGGAAGGGGCAGACAGAGGAGTTGATTCTTCCGTAAAAACTCCGCCGCGGACTTCGCTCATGAAAGACCTTGCCCGTCGAACGGGAGCCCTGATTTGCGCCACGGGGGAGGCGGATATATTCTGCGACGGAGAGACGGCTCTTTGCATTTCGGGAGGCAGCCAATTTATGAGAAGAATTTCCGGCGGCGGGTGCCTGCTGGGGTCCCTTATGGGCGCTCTTATCCCCGCGGGAGCCGCGGCCGGGGCGACAGCCGCCTCGGTTATCCTCAGGCTGGCGGGGGAGAGGGCTGAGAAGAAGGCTTCGGGGCCGGGATCTTTCACTGTTCATCTGTTGGACGAATTGGCTGCCGTCGCCCCTGAAGACTTATTGAACCAGGGATGGCGCGTAGTTAAAACGCCGGAAGGAGGAGAAAAAGCATGAATCTGCGGGAGGCTTTGAGGCTTTACGTAATTCTGGACAGAAGGGGAGGCGCGCCCCGCACCCTTGAGGAACAGGCCCGGTTCGCTCTGGAGGGCGGCGCTACCATGATCCAGCTTAGGGATAAGGAGATGGAGGGCCGGGAGCTTTATGAAACCGCCCTGAAACTTTCGGGCCTATGCAAAAAGGCGGGGACGGTTTTCATAGTAAACGACCGCCTTGATATAGCCCTGGCATCGGGAGCCGACGGCGTCCATCTGGGAACGAAAGATCTTCCCGTGAGGGCGGCCCGGGCGCTTGTTCCGGAGGGCTTCATAATCGGCGCTTCAGCTCATCTGCCGGAGGAGGGGCGGATGGCGGAGGCGGAGGGGGCCGACTATGCGGGGATAGGAGCGGTCTTTCCGACAGGGACAAAGGACGGCGCACTTATAATCGGCCTTGAGGGAGTGCGGGCCGTCCGGTCGGTCTTATCCATCCCCTCGGCGGCCATCGGGGGGATCAGCGAGGAAAACGCCGCCAAAGTTATGGCAACCGGCGTGGAGGGCATCTGCGCAGCCTCGGCAGTGGTGGGCAAGGATGATATCGCCGCCGCCGCGGGAAGACTGGCCCGCATAGTCTCGGCCTTTTAGAAAAACCGGCGTCCGCGGAGTAATTTAGAGGGGCAAGCCTTTCCAAATTTACTCCGGGGAGGTTCGTCCATCTTTGTCATAAACTTCGAACATCCCGGCCAGTGGCGTTTTTGCCAGGATGTGCACCAGCCCCATGCCTATGAGGGCTCCGGGAATGCTGCTTGCCAGAAAGGCGCCTGACAGGGCCAGCAATCCCGCTGTTTTCCCCATAGCCGGGCCCAGAATCCAGGCTGAGAGGGCGGCGCCTACAATGCCGGTCCCCAGCGGTTCAGCCAGGGCTGCCCGGGGTTTTTTCAAAAGCCTGAAGGCCAGTCCGGCGGTGATGGCTCCGGGGATGCTTCCCGGAAAGGCGAAGATAGTGCCCGTTCCGGTCATATTCCGCAGGAGGCTGGTTGTAAAGGCCGCGGCGGCGGCCTGCCAGGGGCCGAGAGCCGCCCCCGCCAGAACGTTTGCCGTGTGCTGAAAGGGGTAGCATCTGGTTGGTCCCATGGGAAAGGATACGCCTGAAAGAAGCAGGGACGCGGCAACCAGGAGGCCCGCCATGGTCATCCTTCTCAGCCGAAGTTTTCTGTCCTTTTTAAGCGGGATTTTCATTACATGACTTCCTCCTTGGGGGGCGGCCTTAAAAGGCGTCAGGGTAGGCGCCCGGCGAAAAAAAATTCCCGGCCGCGGGCCGGGAGAGGAAGGTTTTCCAGCTAAGAAATTCTTTGCCGGACGCGCACTTCCCTTCGCCGGCATTACCCGGATCAGGTTCCAGGGGTCGGAGCCTGCAAGCCCCCTCTCAGTCGATCTTCGCCGACTCCCCCAGTTGCTCTTATGATTAAAATACACTTTCGGCGGGAGTTTGTCAAAACCATTTTCGCCGTCATATCAAAGGTTTGATTCAGCGAAACGGGCCTGTTTGAAATAGGGAGGAAAAACGGGGATAATAATTATTGAGGAAAGAGAGGGGGCGTAAAAAATGACGTACATGGCCGGGAAGGCGCCTGGAAGCTTTGGGGACAAAGAGGTCCTTCTTCATTTCTTCACTCCTGAAAAGGCCGGCGGAGCCCCGGCAGTTTTGCTGCTGCACGGAGTCCACGGATGGGCCGCCCCCCAGGAGGGCAACAAGTACGGGTTCCTTGCCAGGGAGCTCTCCGCGGCAGGGTACGGCGTATGCATCGCCGAAAGTTCGCGCCTCAGGAGGGACAGGGAGGCCTTTGACGATAGCGGAGACTGGGCGAAGGCTGCCTTCAGGGGAAAGACATTTGCCATGGAGATGGACGACGCCCGCTCGGCTCTGGAAGGTTTCCGAAAAGAATTCCCCGGCAGTCCGGCGGTGCTGTGGGGTTTTTCACTGGGAGGACTCATCTCCGTGCTTATCGCCGGGGAAGAGGGGGCAAAGCTTGCCGGGATAATAGTCTCCGGAAGCGGGGACGAGCTCAGGCCCGAGGCCGAACGGGGCCTTCTGTTGCCGATTCTTGATTCGCTCTGCGACAAGAGCGAGCTCCACTCTGCCGCGTCCGTGGCGGACGTTGACTTCGCCCTCTTTTTTTACGGAAGCGGCGACGAATCTTTTACCGAGGCCTCTTCAAGGAGAATCTTCGACCGGCTGCCCCTGGAGGACTGCCGTAAGGAATTCCATATCGTAGAGGGGGCGGATCACGCCTTCCGCAAAAAAAACGGCGTCGCCTCCAGGGCGCCCCTGGAGGAAATGCTTGCTAAAGCCAGGGCCGTCCTGGGGAGATATTAAAAAAAGCCAGAATCCCGGGGCCGAACAGGAGGGTCAGGAGCCCTCCCAGCGCAAGGAAGGGGACGAGAGGCAGGGAGTCTTTCCGCTTGATCCTGCCTGCGGCAAGAAGAGTCAGGGAGAACACGCCTCCCGTCATGAAGCCCAGATAGAGGGTAAGCAGAGCGAATTTCCATCCCATAATTACGCCGGTTCCTGCCGCCAGGGTGGCGTCTCCCCACCCCATGCCCCCTTTCGAGAGAAAGATTATCAGGGCTATGGCCAAAAAACCGGCCGCCCCCCCTAAAACTCCGTCAAGAAGCGAGCCTCCGCCAGGGAAAAGTCTTAAAATAAAACCGCATACTCCCATAGTTATGGGAAAAACATCGAAGACATAGCCCTCTTCCAGATCGGTAAGGGCGTTGAGGAAGAGACCGAATACGGCTATCATGGCCGCAGGAAGGGCGGAAGCAAGTCCCCACCGCCACGCCAGAAGACCTCCCGCCGCGGCGCCCAAGAGCTCTACCGCCAGATACCTTGGGTGAACCGGTTTTCCGCACCTCCGACACTTGCCTCCAAGGACAAGCCATGAGACCACGGGGATGAGATCCTTCCATCCGAGGACTGCGCCGCACTCCGGGCATTTTGACCGGGCTCCCCCCCACCAGGGGGCGCCGGAAACTGTCCGGCCCGCTACCACGTTAAGAAAAGAGCCGAGGGAGGCGCCCAAAATCGTAAAAAAGACGATGATCCATAATTCCACTCCGCCGCCACCCCCGGTATATGCTGAGAATCAAATATAATTACAAGCGGGACAACTGCCAGGTAATATTGTATAATTCTACATGAACAAAAACCATCTTACAAGAATTATATCTGCGGGGAGGGAATGCCATGTCTGGAAAAATTCTGGTTGCGGTTGATATGAGCAAGATGTCAGAAGAGGTGTTCTATTATGGATGCTTCCTTTCGATGCGACTTCAGGTAGAAGCCGCATTCATTCACGTCCTGCCCCATCCCATGCTTTGGAGGGGCTATGAGCCGTGGCTTCCTCCCGAAATAGACGCGGAGGTCGCGGAGATCGCCTCAAAAAAACTTGCCTACTACTTCAAGAAAGCGAAAGAAAAGCATCCCGAGCTGGATTCCACAAAGTACGAGATGGTGGTGAAGGAGGGCAACCCCTCCGACGTTATCATGAGCTACGCGAAAGAGAACAATTTTAACCTGATAGTCATAGGATACAGAGGGCAGAGCACTATTGAAAGACTGGTAGTCGGCAGTACCGCCGCCAACGTGGCCAGGTACGCTCACTGTTCTGTTCTTATTTACAGGCCTGGCCTCCAGGTTTTTTGACATAAACGGGAAAGCGGAAAACGCCGCTTTCCCGTTATTTTTTTCTTCCCGAACCGTACCGCTCCTGTCCGTAGGTTCTGACGGCGCTCTCGGATGGCCTGGAGGACAGGGAGCTGTCAAGGGATGCCTGAAGCTGCCGGGCCAACTCTTCTTTCCGCCTTCTGTCTTCGTCTCCGCCTCCATCGTTTCCCACATCGCGGTCAAGGTAGCCAAGTTCAACCAGGGCCTGGACCTGGCGTATGTCTATGTCCATGCCCTCGGCGATCCCCTCCACGTTGAAAGCCTCTTTTGAGTGATCCCGGAGAAACTCTCTCACTTTTGGATAGAGATCGTCAAGGTCGTCGAGGCAGGTCGAGCACATCTTTCCCCGGTTGGCACTGAACAGTCGTCCGCACAGTTTGCACGTTATCAGGTTCATTGGATTTATCCCTCCTTCAGTCAGCAACAACTATATCATTTTTTCTCTTGCCCATAAAGATATTTATCATTAAGCGGTCCGTCGGGAAGAACCTGAATCCTCCGCGGAAGATGACGTATTTTAAAACACTGTTCCCTTCTTTTCTGATAAGATATTACATGGTTGATTATATTTCATGGAAATCTGAAAGGAGAAAAGAGAATGAAGCCTACGGTAGTTGATCACATTGGCATTGCGGTAAAATCCATCGACGAAGCTCTTGGATTCTGGGAGTCCACCCTTGGAATTAAATGTACCGGAGTGGAGGAAGTGGAGGAGCAGAAAGTGAAAACTGCATTCCTGCCCATCGGAGATACGGAGGTAGAGCTCCTGGAGGCCACGTCGGAGGAAAGCCCCGTAGCAAAGTTCATCGAGAAAAAGGGAGAGGGGATTCACCACCTCGCTATAAGAGTCGAAAATCTTGAGACGGCCCTTGCCGAGCTGAAAGAAAAAGGAGTAAGGCTGATCGATGAAACGCCCCGATACGGCGCAGGCGGGGCTAAAATTGCCTTCGTCCATCCCAAGTCAACGGGCGGCATTCTGCTTGAGCTTAGCGAAAGGCAGGAGTAGCCCATGACACATCGAACGATCGACGAGCTCTGCGAGGAGCTTCAGCGTCATCATGAG
>CAZXOD010000015.1:3069-19769 GCA_964642285.1 uncultured Synergistaceae bacterium | reverse complement strand
CTCATGATGACGCTGAAGCTCCTCGCAGAGCTCGTCGATCGTTCGATGTGTCATGCTTATCGTTTTCCTCCTTTTAGTTTCCCGCCTTTACGTCTGGGGGAAAAGTTTTTTCAGAATGTCCGCAGCTACTAAATAGGGGTTCGTCTCTCTGGCTGCAAGCTTTTTCATCAGCTCCTCGTCCATGTGATTTTTCCAGATTTTCTCAGTTCTTCTTGAAAGGTTTTTAAGAAGTATGTCCTCTACTTCCGACGAAAGTCTTCTTTGTTCAACCTTGGCGCCCTCGGGGCTGTTTTTGATAAAGTCGTGGTGTTTTAAAATGCTTTCCGAGAATTCGTCTACACCCGTGCCGTTTTCCGCGATGGTTAGATGTACGGGCGGCGTCCAGGGTCTGTTTTTTACCAGGTCAAGCATGAGGCGCACTTCGGCGGCTACCCTGTCCACTCCTGGCTTGTCCGCCTTGTTGATTGCAAAAACATCGGCGATCTCCATGATGCCCGCCTTCATTATCTGGATGTCGTCCCCCATTCCAGGCACCAGAACAACGCAGACTGTGTCTGCAAGCTTTATTATATCTACCTCGGATTGGCCTACCCCTACTGTTTCTATTATTATGACATCCTTGCCGCAGGCATCCAGCAGCAGAACCGCTTCTCTAGTGCCCCGGCTAAGGCCGCCGAGGGATCCCCTGGTACCCATGCTTCTGATATAGACACCCTCGTCTCCGGTGTGACGCTGCATCCTGATGCGGTCGGCAAGAATCGCTCCCCCGGAAAAGGGGCTTGACGGGTCGATGGCGATAATTCCCACCGATTTCCCTTTTTTCCTGAAGGATTCGATGACTTTGTCGGTAAGGGTACTCTTTCCGGCGCCCGGGCTTCCCGTAATTCCAATGACAACGGCCCTGCCGGTCATTGGATATATGCGGCGCATGACCGCGTCTGAAACCGGATCGCCGTTCTCAATAAGGCTTATAATGCGGGCGATAGCTCTGGTGTCGCCCGCAAGAGCCTTGTCTATAAGTATATCCACGGCGGCAGCTATTCTTTTGCCCTTTTCTCGACCACGGCCTTCTCAAGCCACTCAACGCAGTCGGGAGTCGGGGTTCCCGGTCCGAAGACCGCTCCGGCGCCCGCCTCCAGAAGTCCCGGGATATCCGCGTCGGGGATTACTCCCCCTCCGAAAACGATAACGTCGGAGGCGTCCTTTTCTTTAAGCAGATCAATTATTTTATTGAAATAAAAAGTGTGGGCGCCGGACAGAATGCTGATTCCAACGGCATCGGCGTCCTCCTGGATAACTGTTTCCACAATTTGCTCCGGCGTCTGCCTGAGGCCGGTATAGATGACTTCCATTCCGGCGTCCCTAAGGGCTCTGGCCACGACCTTCGCTCCTCTGTCATGACCGTCAAGTCCCGGCTTTGCCACCACTACCCTAATCTTTCTCTCGTCCACGGAATATCCCTCCAATATTTTAAAAACTATTTATGCGGATGGCCGCTTTAAAGCACGATGTTTTCGGTGTACTCCCCGAAAACGTTCCGGAGCACTCCGCAGATTTCACCCTCTGTCGCGTAGTTCCGTACGGCTTTTATGATATGGGGCATAAGGTTTTCGGAGTCGTCGCCCGCCGCTTTTTTGATGTCGTCCAGCGAGTTTTTGACGGCGATGTTGTCCCTTGACTCCTTAAGCTGATGCAGCTTCGCGATCTGCCGTTCGCCCACGGAAGAATCCACGGTCAGAAGGTTCATCTCTCCCCTGTCCTCTTCGACCTGGAACTGGTTCACTCCCACGACGATGGACTGTTTCGACTCGACGGAGCGCTGATATTCGTAGGCGGCGTCCTGGATATGCTTCTGCACGTAGCCTTTTTCAATGGCGACGAGCATGCCTCCCATGTCGTCGATCTGGCCGATGTACTCAAAGGCCTTCTTTTCTATTTCACCAGTGAGGCTTTCGATGACGTAAGAGCCTCCAAGAGGATCCACCGTGTTGGCGGCGCCGGATTCGTAGGCAATGATCTGCTGCGTCTTGAGGGCAATGCCGACGCTCTTTTCCGACGGAAGGGCGAGGGCTTCGTCCATGCTGTTTGTGTGGAGGGACTGGGTTCCTCCAAGGACCGCCGCCAGGGCCTGTATGGTTACCCTGACAATGTTGTTTTCCGGCTGCTGGGCGGTAAGGGTGCTCCCGCCGGTCTGAGTGTGGAAGCGCAGCATCTGGGCCTTGGGGTTCGTTACCCCGAAACGGTCCTTCATTATCCTTGCCCACATGCGCCTGGCCGCCCTGAATTTGGCCACTTCCTCAAGGAAGTCGTTGTGGGCGTTGAAGAAGAAGGAAAGCCTTTCGCCGAAGACGTTGGGGTCGAGCCCCTTCTGCTTGGCCGCCTCTACGTAGGCGATGCCGTCTGCCAGGGTGAAAGCAACTTCCTGGGCGGCGGTACTGCCTGCTTCTCTTATGTGGTAGCCCGAGATGGAGATGGTGTTCCACTTGGGCACGTTGTCGCTGCAGAATCCGAAGATATCCGTGATCAGCCTCATGGAGGGCTTGGGCGGGAAGATGTAAGTGCCCCTTGCGATATATTCCTTGAGGATGTCGTTCTGAATTGTACCGGAAAGGGCGTCCATGGGGACTCCCTGTTTTTCGCCCACGCAGATGTACATGGCCAGCAGGACGCTCGCCGGGGCATTGATGGTCATGGAGGTGGAAACTTTGTCAAGGGGTATCTGGTCGAACAGAATTTCCATATCCCTCAGGCTGTCGATGGCCACGCCGACTTTGCCGCATTCGCCCTGAGCCATTGGGTCGTCAGAGTCGTAGCCTATCTGAGTAGGCAGGTCGAAGGCTACTGAAAGCCCCGTGGTGCCCTGGGACAGAAGATAGCGGTATCTTTCGTTGGACTCCTCCGCCGTGGCGAAGCCTGCGTATTGACGCATGGTCCAGAATCTGCCCCGGTACATAGTGGGCTGGACGCCCCTCGTGAAAGGATACTCTCCGGGAAATCCGACGTCCTTTACGTAGTCTGATGAGGGCAGGCTGTCGGGCCCATAAAATCTTTCCAGGGGCAGGCCTCCCCCCGTGGTGAAGTTTTCTTTTCTCTCTTTGTTTCTTTGAAGAACCTTGGCTACGTTTGCCTCAAATTTTGCCCTGGCGTCTTTGTATTCCGTACTCATAAGTACATCCCCTCCTCAGGAAATTTGCGATTGACGACTGTTTTTTTAAGTATTATAGAAGATCAGGCCACAGGGGCATCCAATCCCTCATAGATACTAAACCCATGTCCAGATACACAGATATGACGGAGCGGCTTGGGAAGCCCGATGATGTTTCATCCGCGGGAAGCGGGATTCTGATCTGCCCCGTGGAAGAAAGAGACGGGGCCGGCGGGCTTTCCCTGAGGGAAAAAAGCGTCGTCCCTCCCGTAAGGGCCGAAGCCCTCATCAGAGGTATCCCGGGGAAAGCGTCGGCGTAGACCGAAAGACGGATACCGTTTTGCAGGCAAAACCCCGCCAGACGATGAATCTCATCCCGGGAAAAGGGTATGGACGCCGATACCGCTATATCCCGCAATCCTCCGCCTTCTTTTTTCCACAGCTCCGGAAGGATTTTGAGGGCTTCTTTGCCCGAGGCCGCCTCATGGACATTTTCTTTCTTTATAGCTCCCGGAGGAACGAAAAATTCAGGGGAAACGGGCTGATTATCCTGTTCGTCCCGGCTGAAGGACGCGGTGAGCATTCTGTCGTTCCAGGCCGTGACGGCTACTGCTAAATTCTTTGACATATAGGTCTTAAAAGGACCGGCGAAAGAGGCCTCCAGCAGAAAGCTCTCCCTGTCGGCCTCTCTCGATACCGCAGGAGAGTCAAGGGAGAAAAAACCGGGGGAATCAGCTTCAGGGTAGGGAAAAAGTTCCCACAGAGAGAATCCGCCTATGTCTATACAGTATGCTCTGTCCTCGTAAAAGAACAGGCTCCAGGCGCCGACGGCGTCCCGCAGAACTACCTCTGAACGAATTACCTCAGGCTTTCCAAGATCAAGGGATGCCTTAGTGATTGATCCGGAGTCATTAACAATGTATAGTTCGCCCAGGGGAGACCAGGCAATATCTCTTGGCGAATCCGCCTCCATGGTGAGGACCGTATTTTTTTCATGAAGGGAGACTATGAATATAAGGCCGTTGTTTCTGTCGGCCACCGCCGCCCATTCCCCGTATACCGCTACGGAGGAGGGCTCAAAGGGCGCGGGTGTTCCGGGAAATTCAATTTCAGCCGCTATGGACATATCTTCCAGTGAAAAAAGTGCTCCCCTGCGGGCCGCGGCGCTCACCGCCATAAAGAGGCCCTTCCTGGCCATGGCTCCGTCGGAGGGTGCGAAGGGAAGCCTTCCAAGCTCTGTAAACCCTTCGTAGTCGCCGTCAAATCTGTAAACTCTGCCGCTTTCGGCAAGGACTACTCCACCTTTTGCCCCTTCGAAAAGAAAGACCGCCGGAGCTTCAATATTCAGCTCGGCAAAGGTTCGTTCGCCGGGACTCCTGATTAGAAGCCTGTTTCCCAGCAAGTCCGCCAGCGCGAGCCCTCCGTGGGGAGACGACCTCGCTTTGCCGAGTCCTTTGAATCCCCGGTTCTGCAAAAGTGAAATGTCAAGGGCCGAATTTATGTCCCTGGCATTGGACGACGTCCTGGTCAAAGGCGCCGCCCCTGAAAGAACGGTCTCAAGGAAGACGTTCTCCTGTCTGAATCTTGAAAGGATCCTCGGAGCTGCTTTGTCGCCCGGCCGGACTTCAAGGAAATGGGAAATGGCTTTGGCGGCCTCGTCGGTTCTGCCGGTTCTGTGAAGGACCAGTCCCTTCATAAGGTAGTAGTCCACCAGGAAAGTGTTCTGCTCAATAGCTCTTTCCAGGTTAAAAAGGGCTCCCTCATAGTCCCTTGAGCAGTACTGTTCATAGGCCCTGCCGAAATACTTCTCCGCCGCTTCCCTGTTTGCCGTGGGCATTTGCGCGGCGGCGCGGAGGGGTGGTGAAGCAAAAAAGAGGAGACAGCACACGCAAAAACATATAAGGGGATGTCTGTTCATGGAGCGCATCATCTCCTGGTCGTCTCTCCTCTCCATCTGACCCGCCGTCAGGGGTTTCATAAATGTTTTGATATTATATCTATTCCGGCGAAAGAATACAGGCCTAAAATGACCGCTCCCGCAAGAAGAAAGCCGAGGAGCATTCTGAGGTAGAGAACCCACATCGCGCCGCCGGGCAAAGAGCCTTCCCTTATCCGCACCACTACCCTTGCGACAAAAAGGGAAGTGATAAACATCGCCAGGGCGATAAGCGCCTGGACATTTACTATAGGCATTCTTCACCCATCTTTCCCTAGAATGGTGATAACACAAAATAGAATAACTCAGAAAAAACGTGAACGCCAGTAAAAAAAATTATTTTTAGGACCTTTAAATGAGATAAAAAAGATAATAATTGTTTCCTACAAAAAAGAAGCCCGGGAGCATGTTCCAGGCTTCTAATATAACATTATTTTTAAAGATGAGATGATTAAAGGACCCGTTTTTTCAGGAAACCTCTACCCCTTCTTCTTCATTGGAGCCTTCTTCACTGATGTGAATCTGTTTGAGAACCGAAATAGCCACCTCAAGGGCCCGCTTTCCGTCTGAAATTCCTACCAGCGGCTGCTTCCCTTCTCTTACGCAGGATACAAAGTGCTGCAGCTCCAGCTTCAGGGGCTCGCTCTTGGGAAAGACAGGATGCTCTATTATCTCCATGAGGCTGCTGTTGCTCTGCCGGACGCACCTGTTGATTGACACGTCCTGAGTCTCGTAGTTTACCGTGACATATCGTTCGGGCTCCATGATCTCAAGCTGTCTGAGTCGTCTCTCCGATACCCTGCTTACCAGTATGTGGGCCATGGCCCCGTTTTCAAAGGAGATCTGAGCTGACGCAATATCCTCGTGATTGGACCGGATGCACTTGCCCGTGGCTGAAATCGCGGTTATATCCGACCGGACAAGGGAGAGGATAATGTCTATATCGTGGATCATAAGGTCCAATACGACTCCCACGTCGCTGATGCGGGGTGAGAAGGGTCCTAGTCTGCGGGATTGAAGAAATAAAGGCTCGTGAACTATTTTTGAAATATACTGAACGGCGCTGTTGAACCGCTCTACGTGCCCCACCTGGAGAACCAGGTCGGAGTCGGCCGCCATTTTCAGCAGACTTTCTGCTTCGCTTACGGTTGTGGTAACGGGTTTTTCAATAAGAACGTGAATGCCGTTGCTGAGGGCTTTGCCGGCTATCTCGTAATGGAGGCTCGTGGGCACCACCACGCTTACGGCATCCGGCCTCGCCCGCCGGATAAAGTCGTCGGCATCGGTATACCAGGGGACGCCCAGGTTTTCTCCTATGGCGGCTGCTCTGCTTTCGTTAAGATCAACCACTCCCACAAGCTGGGTTCCAAGCAGTTCAGTATAAACCCTTGCATGATGCTGGCCGAGATGTCCAACTCCAATAACCCCAAGCCGTTTCAGCTCCATGAACGGATCATCTCCTTTAGAAACTTTAAAAACCTTTCCATATACTAATTCTCACATAATGAGTTAAAAAAGTGGTATTTTAAATTTAATCCAGCCGGGCAAGGAGGAACATTCTGCTCTCCCTGTCTCCTTTTCTGTATGAATAGCATACATCATAATCCTGAAAAGTGCACAACGGAATGGTGCTGATCATGCCTTTTTCTAGTCCGGCATCCTGAAGCTGCCTTCTGATTTCCGACCCGAGGTCAAAATAGATGGCCTCCCCTTCTTCTTTTAAGTTGTCACCGTGAAAGGTCTTCACTCCCCGGTCGGTCCAAGGTTCTCCTTTTTTTCTGAAGTAGTGCTTTTGTGAAATTCCCGGTCCTATCCAGGCCCATGTCCTGGAGGGTTCTGCCCCGGCCCGCTCGAAAAGTTCGCGGCAGGTTTTTCCCGCTATGTTTTGCACTACACCTTTGTAGCCTGAATGAAGAAGGGTTATCCATGGCGATGGAAAGTTGGAAGCAACCACTACAGGGAAGCAGTCGGCAAATCTGAGGGAGGCTTCTGTTCCAGTTTTTTTTAGATAAACTCCGTCGGCCTTGGGCCGGGCGGGAAGAACGGTTCCCTCTGAAGCCGCAATGACTTCAGTCCCGTGAATCTGTTGGGGCGCGATCAGGTTGCCCGACGGCGGAAAATCGTCCGCCAGAAGCGCCCTGCTCAGGGATGGATCTCCCCTGGCTTCGTCCATGGCAGGGCCTCTCATGAACAGTCTGATAAACATGGAGTTCTCTCCCTGGGGAGGTATAAAAATGAGGGAGCGGTTTGCCCCCTCGCTTTCGAATTTGTATCCCGGCCCCGGGGCTTTCAAAACCCGAGCTCCTTCCTCCGGGAAAAAAGCAGGGTCCTCATATAGCCCACAAAATAGAGGCTTCCGCAGCAGATGGTCCCTCTGTTGTGTCTTTCAGCCTCCATCAGGGCCTCCCAGGGATCGGTTACTGCCCTGACCCTGTCTTTGTCCCACCCGACCTTAACGGCGGCGTCGGCGAGGGTCGTAGGGTCAGCAGACCTGGCGTTATCCGGTATAGAAGTGCATATCAGGCTTTCCGCTCCTTCTTTAAGCATGGAGAGCCCTTTTGAAAAATCCTTATCCTTCATAGATGCGAAAAGAGCCGCGGGCCTCTTTTGGCCGTAAATTATCAGGAGGCTCTCCACCAGCCTTCTCATTCCGTCAGGATTATGGGCGCCGTCGAGGATCAGGGGCGGGACGGGCCTCAGGATCTCAAATCTTCCCGGCCAGCGGGCCTTTGCGACTCCGTCTGCAAGGGCGGAGTCGGTAATTTGGGGGAATTCTGCTGAAAGGGCGATCATGCCCGCCACAGCGAGGGAGCAGTTTTCCACCTGAAAGGATCCGTGGAGGGGGGTTTTAAGCTTAAGACATCTGTCCCTGCTCCTGAAGGTAAACGAAACTCCCTCTTCCGTTATAAATACGTCTTCAGCCTGAACCTCTTCATAAAGGACTGCCGGAATCGCGCCAAGGATATGAGCTTTTTCCTTGAAAAGAGGCACGAGTTCTTTAGGATTGCCGGAGAATATGGCGGGAATCCCTTTTCGCATGACAGCGAATTTCTCGCCGGCGATTTCTTCCAAGGTGTCGCCGAGAAAGTCGCTGTGATCCATGGATATGGACGCAATAAGGGTAAGAGCCACATCGCCCAGCAGGTTTGTGCCGTCAAGTCTGCCGCCGAGGCCCGCCTCCGTCACGGCGATATGGACGGAGCGCTCTGAACAGAGCAGGAAGGCCGCCGCCGTTACAAGTTCGAAGTATGTAGGCGGATCGGAGGCCAGTACGGGGTCGTCCTCAATAGCTTTGCCGATTTTTTCGCAGGCCCGGACCCAGTCCTCCAGGGGAAGAGGAGCTCCGTCCAGCAGAAGCCGCTCGTCAGGCGATTCAAGGTGAGGACTGGTGTAAAGGGCCGTTCTGTATCCCGCTTCCCTGAGGATTGAGGCCGAGTAGGCGGCAGTGGAACCCTTGCCGTTGGTGCCTACAATATGAACGGAGGGGAAATCTTTCTCAGGGTTGCCCAGCCTGTCCAGCAGTCGCCCCATCCGCTCAAGGCCCGGCTTTATTCCCGGGCTTGCCAGGGACGATATATAGTCTTCCAGTTCGGCAAAGGATTTCGGGCTTGCTTTCATAATTTTAGGCCCGCCTCAGGCTTTCAATATTCTCTTTTATCCTCAGGAGGCGAGCCTCGCTCTCCGCAAGCCTCGTCTTCTCTTTTTCCACTACTTCAGCGGGAGCTTTATTCACAAACTCTTCGTTGGCCAGCTTCCTGCGGCAGCCCTCGATATTTTTGTTCACGCCGGCCATCTCGACTTCCAGCCTTTCGATTTCCGAGGGTATGTCCAGAATGTCTCCAACCAGAAGGCTGACTTCTCCCTCTTCAGCCTGGGATGAGAGAACTCCCGCCGGTTTTTCTTCATCGGGGGACAGAAGAGCGATCTCGCCGATTTTGGCCAGCCCCTCCATGAGCGCTTTGTTCTCTCTCACCACATCCGCGGACAGAGAAGAGCCGCCGGTCTGGACAAAAGCCCTGTTTGCCTTGGTCTGGGGAGGAATTCCCGCTTCTGCCCTGAGATTTCTCAGTATGCGGACCATATCCTGGAGCAGGGTCATCTTTTCGACCGCTCCGGGATAGTCGGGCCTTGCTTCCGCCTCGGGCCAGCTGTTCAGCTCTATGAATTCTCCGCCGAAGCCGAAGATATTCCAAAGCTCGTCGGTTACAAAGGGGATAAAGGGGTGAAGAAGCAGGAGGACGTCCCTGAAAACGAGGGAGATTACCGTCCTCGCGGCCTGTTTTCTCTCCTCTCCCTCGTCTCCCCTGAGGGCCGGTTTAGAGAGCTCCAGATACCAGTCGCAGAGGTCGCCCCATACAAAATCATACAGTAGCCTTGCCGCCTCGCCGGTGTTGAAGGAGTCGAGCATTCTGGTGACTTCAAGACAGACGTCCTTGTCCCTCTGGAGGATCCACTGGTCATGAAGGGAAAGGGGCATAGTTGAGAGGTCTTCTTCCGTCTGAACGCCTTCCTCCAGGTTCATGAGAGCAAACCGGGAGGCATTCCATATTTTGTTCATGAAAAATCTGTATGTCTCAATCTTACCCGCGCTGAGCAGAATATCCCGTCCCTGAACGGTAAGTGCGGCCAGGGTCATCCTGAGGGCGTCGGCGCCATACTTCTCTATCATGTCCAGCGGGTCGATTACATTGCCGCTGGACTTGCTCATCTTCTGTCCCTTCTCGTCCCTGATGAGGGCGTGGATATAGACGTCGCTAAAGGGGATTTCGTCCATGAACTCCAGACCCATCATGATCATCCGGGCGACCCAGAAAAAGATAATATCGAAGCCTGTTACCATGACGGACGTGGGATAGTAGTAAGCTAAATCTTTGGTGTCGTCGGGCCAGCCCAGGGTGGAAAAGGGCCACAGGGCGCTGCTGAACCAGGTGTCCAGAACGTCCTCGTCCTGAACTATGGCGCCGGAGCCGCACTTTTCACACTTCGTCGGGTCTGTCTCGGAGACGGTAATATGGCCGCAATCTCCGCAGGTCCAGGCGGGAATTCTGTGCCCCCACCAAAGCTGCCGGGAGATGCACCAGTCCCGGATGTTCTCCATCCACTGGAAGTAAACCTTTTCCCACTGAGGGGGGGTCCATTTTATTTTGCCCTCTTTGACTGCCTTTACTCCCGCTTCCGCAAGAGGCCCGGCCTTTACGAACCACTGTTCTGACAGGTAGGGTTCCACCGTAGTGCGGCATCGGTAGCACTGCCCCACCGAGTGAGTCATCTCCTCGACTTTTTCGAGAAGGCCGGCGTTGAGAAGGTCTTCCTCCGCCTTTTTTCTGGCCTCAACCAGAGACAGTCCTTCGTAGCCGGGGGCCAGATCGTTCATCAGGCCGTTTTCATCGATTACCTGAATCTGCTCCAGGTCGTGCCTGAGGCCGACGAGAAAGTCGTTGGGGTCGTGGGCGGGGGTGATCTTCACGCAGCCTGTGCCGAACTCCGGGTCCACCATGACATCTTCGATAATCGGCGCTTCCCGTCCGCCCAGCGGTACTCTGACTCTTCTTCCGGCAAAACCGGCCTTGGCCGACCGGGGATGCACAGCCACCGCCACGTCGCCCCAGATGGTCTCGGGCCTGGTAGTGGCCACCACCAGATATCCTTCGCCGTCGGTGAAGGGGTATCTGACGTAGTATAGTTTTCCGGCTCTCTCCTCGTGCTCTACTTCGATATCGGACAGGGCGGTATGGCACCGGGGACACCAGTTGATAATATACTTCCCTCTGAATATGAGACCTTTTTCATAAAGACGGACAAAGACGGTTCTGACGGCCCTGGAAAGGCCCTCGTCCAGGGTGAATCTCTCCCTGGACCAGTCGCATGAGTTGCCCAGCTTTTTCATCTGGTTGGTTATCCGGCCGCCGTATACTTCTTTCCATTCCCAGACCTTCTTGACGAACTCTTCCCTTCCCAGATCGTGCCTGCTCTTTCCCTCTTCGGCGAGCATCCTTTCCACCACGTTCTGGGTGGCTATTCCCGCGTGGTCGGTGCCGGGGAGCCACAGGACGTTGAAGCCCCTCATTCTCTTGTACCTGCACAGAATATCCTGGAAGGTGTGGTTGAACGCATGTCCCATATGCAGGGAGCCGGTCACGTTCGGAGGAGGGATTACGATGGTAAAAGCTTTTGACTTGTCTTCGTCCGGACAGGATTTGAATAGCCCTCTTTCCATCCACGATGAGTACCACTTATCCTCGATGGGTTTGGGGTCGTAAGTTTTTGCCATTTTTTCCTGAAAATCCTGCATTGCGACGCGCACCTCCGATGCGAAAAATACTTAGTTTCCCGCCGGCTCTGAAAGGGAGGAAAGAAAGCCCTCCAAAAAACCCCTCAGTTCGGCAATCCCGTCCCCTTTTTCCGCCGACGTTACTATGGGGACGTTTACGGACTTAAGTCCGGATTTTATATATTTGTACAGGGCCCCTTTTCTGGCTCCCTTTGAAATTTTATCTCCTTTGGTAAAAACTACAAGCATGGAGAGCCCCTGGCCGATCAGCCACTCCTGTAGAGCCTCGTCGCTTGCCATCAACCCGTGGCGGAAGTCCGCCAGGTGAAGGACAAGGGCCAAAGCGGGCCTTGAAGCTACATAGGTCTCGATAAGGGAGGACCACTGCCTTCTCTCTCCCTTACTCCTTGAGGCGTAGCCGTAGCCCGGAAGATCTACCAGCCTGAAGGGACCGGAGGGACTTTCCACATAATAAAAATTGATGCTTCTGGTCTTTCCTGGCTTGGCGCCCACGTGGGCAAGTTTTGCTCCAAGAAGGCGGTTCACCAGGCTTGACTTACCCACGTTGGACCTTCCGGCCACGGCGAATTCAGGAACGCCGGGCTCTGGAAACTGGCCCGGATTGAATGCCGTGGCGTCAAGGCGGACCTTCCACTTTTCCGTCATTCAGCCGCTCTTTTCTCCAGGGAGAAATCAAAAACCTCCGAGACTTTGTTGGCGTAAGTGAACGTAAGCCCCTCCCTGGACCACTCGGGGATCTCCTCCACATCTGGCCTGTTTGCGGCGGGGAGGATGATGTCCTTAATTCCCTGACGCTTCGCGGCAAGAATTTTGTCTCTTATGCCGCCGACGGGCAGCACTTTTCCCTGAAGGGAGATCTCTCCGGTCATAGCAATGCCGGGCAGAACAGCCGCATTTTTAACCGCGGAAAGCATGGCCAGAGCCATAGTTATTCCGGCCGACGGGCCGTCTTTGGGGATGGCGCCCTCCGGGACGTGCAGATGAACATCAATCGCCTTCCAGTCGATCTCTCCGATTCCAAGCTCATCGGCGTTTGCCCTAAGAAAACCAAGGGCCGTCTGAGCAGATTCCTGCATCACATTTCCCAGGTTTCCTGTCAGGGTAACGTCTCCTCTGCCCTTCATGGTAACCGCCTCAATAACCAGCACGTCGCCTCCTGTCTCCGTCCAGGCAAGACCAACGACTGTGCCTGTCTCCTTCACTCTGGGAAGACGCAGGTCGTACAGCCGGGGCGGCCCCAGATACTCCTTCAGATCCTTTGTCCCAACTGTTACTGTTCTGTCGGAAGCCTCTCCATCCTCGACCAGCTTTCTGACTATCTTTCTGCAAATGGTCGACAGCTCCCGTTCCAGCCCCCGGACTCCCGCCTCTCTGGTGTACTCCGAGATGATCTTCTCAAGGGCTCTGGGGGTTATCTTCACCTGTTTCGGCTCCAGCCCGTGCTCGTGGAGGATCCTCGGGAAGAGGTGCCTTTTGGCTATCCTGGCTTTTTCCTGCCATACGTAGCCCGGTATTTTAATTACTTCCATTCTGTCCAGGAGGGGCTTGGGAATGCTGTGAGTGACGTTGGCGGTAGTTATAAAAATAACCTCGCTGAGATCCACCGCTACCTCCATGAAATGGTCTGTAAAAGAGCTGTTCTGCTCCGGATCAAGCACTTCAAGGAGCGCCGCTGAAGGGTCGCCCCGGAAGTCCTGTCCCATCTTGTCGATTTCGTCCATGAGGAGAACCGGATTTCTGACGCCCGCCTGGGTCAGTCTCTGAACTATCCTGCCCGGCATGGCGCCCACGTATGTCCGCCTGTGTCCTCTGATTTCAGCCTCATCCCTCATACCTCCCAGGGACATGCTGACGAACTTTCTCTCCAGCGCCCGGGCTACGGATTTGCCCAGGGAGGTCTTTCCCACGCCGGGAGGGCCGACGAAACAAAGAACCTGTCCCTTCATCTTTCCCGAGGCGAGCTTACGGACGGCCAGGAATTCAAGAATCCGTTCCTTGACCTTTTCCAGACCGTAATGGTCCTCTTCGAGTACTTTTTCCGCCCTTGCTATATCGAGATTATCGGGGGAGAACTTATTCCAGGGCATGGTTACAAGCCAGTCGATGTAGGTCCTCACCACTGTGGCCTCGGCGGACATTACAGGCATTTTGGACAGGCGGTCCAGTTCGTGAAGGGCCTTGGCCTTTGGAACCTCCGGCATCTCCGCCTCTTCAATCTTGTTTCTGAGCTCTTCCATTTCTGGCGGAGCGCCGTCATGGCCAAGTTCGTTCTGTATTATCTTCAGCTGCTCCCTGAGATAAAACTCCTTGTGCCCCCGTTCAACCTCCTGCCTGACCTTATCCTGAATGTCGTGCTCCAGCTGGAGGATGTCGATCTCCTCCAGAAGAAGCTTCAGTATGTATTTCAGGCTTACTTCAGGGTCTATCATCTCCAGGAGGCGCTGCTTCCTCTCTACTTTTACCGAAAGATGGGAGCTGACCAGGTCAGAGATCTGTTTGGGGTCGTCCACGTTCATAACCGTGACCAGCACTTCCGCGGGAATCCTTGGATGAAGAGTCACGTATTTTTCAAACTGCTCCAGCACCGCCCGTCTGAGCGCTTCGAGGTTTTCAGACTGGTTCTCCTCCCAGGGAAGAGGATAGATCTCGGCCTCCAGGGATTCCTTGCCTCTTTTGATGGATTCGAGCCTTACCTTTTCCACTCCCTCGATAAGGATTTTTGTTGTTCCGTCGGGTATCCTTACCATCTGGAGAATTGTGCATAGCACTCCTACAGAATGAAGATCTTCCACCCCCGGGTCGTCAGTGTCCATCTCCTTCTGGGCTACTACCGTGATGCTCCTGTCCTCCAGCATGGCCATTTCGATGGTTTTCAACGACCTGGGCCTCCCTACGAAGAGAGGGACTATAATCCCGGGAAAGACCACAATGTCCCTGATGGGCAGTACGTAGCTGTGCCGCCTGTCTTCCATCGCTCAGGCAACCTCCTTGGAGCTTCTCTTCTCCATTACCGGAGCGGCCAGGCCTTCCACCGTCTCTTCCGTTATGATGATTCTGCCGATTTCCCCCGCCCTTGAGGGAATATCGTACATCAGCTCCATCATAAGGTTTTCAAGAATGGAACGAAGACCCCTGGCGCCGGTATTTTTCTCGCCGGCTTTTTCGGCGATCCTTCGTACGGCCTCGCCGGTAAACTCAAGATCAACGCCTTCCATGGAAAAGGTCTTTCGGTACTGGCGGAGCAGGGCGTTTTTAGGCTCGGACAGGATTCTGGAAAGAGCGTCCACGTCAAGCTCCTCCAGGGGAACTACGACGGGAAGACGGCCTACCAGCTCGGGAATAAAACCGTAAGCCATGAGGTCTTCCGGCTGGATCTGCCGCATTATCTCGAACCGCCGTACGTCCTTCTTTCCAAGCACCTCGCCGCCGAAGCCGATTAATTTTTCGTTTACCCTTCTCCCGATGATATCCTCTATCCCGTCGAAGGCGCCTCCGCAGATAAAGAGTATATTGGTGGTATCAAGCTGGATAAAATCCTGATAGGGGTGTTTCCGGCCCCCTTTTGGCGGTACATTGGAGACGGCGCCCTCCAGGATTTTTAAAAGAGCCTGCTGAACTCCCTCTCCCGATACATCCCGGGTTATGGAGGCGGACTCGGATTTTCTGGTTAGCTTGTCGATTTCGTCGATATAAATAATCCCCCGCTGGGCTGCTTTTACATCGTAGTCCGCCGCCTGGAGAAGTTTGACCAGGATATTTTCAACATCTTCCCCGACATAACCCGCCTCGGTAAGGGTAGTGGCGTCGGCGATGGCGAAGGGCACATTCAGCCTCCTGGCAAGGGTCTGGGCGATCAGCGTCTTGCCGCACCCCGTGGGGCCAAGAAGGAGGACGTTACTTTTGTGAAGCTCTACGTCGTCGTCGGAATCAATAAAATGGCCGAGTCGCTTGAAGTGGTTGTAGACTGCCACTGAAACGCACTTTTTTGCCCAGTCCTGGCCGATAACATACTGGTCCAGGAAGGCCTTTATTTCCTTTGGCCTGGGCGCGTTGTCCAGCAGAAGAGAGCTGTCCTCCTCCGCAATAATTTCTTCTGTTTCCTCGTTTAAAATGAGATTGCAGAGATGGATGCACTCATCGCATATGGATACGTTCGGGCCGGCAATGAGCTTTTGTACTTCATCCTGTCCCTTACCGCAGAAAGAACATCTCGGACTCCCGCCCTTTCCGCGGCCGCTTTTTTTATTGTCTTCATATTTAAACACGAATCTATCCCTCCCTGGAGTCTTCCAAAGACACAGCAATAAGGGAGCTCCATACGGGCTCCCTTTAAGTCCTGTCGGAGAGACCTTGCCTCAGCAGGCTACTATCTCGAATGGATGACTTTATCTATTATCCCGTATTTTTGAGCTTCGTCTGGGGACATGAAATAATCTCTCTCAGTGTCCGCTGCGATCTTCTTTTTTGTTTGCCCTGTATGTTTTACAAGTATATCATTCAGGCGGTCCCTGAGCTTAAGTATTTCACGCGCGTGAATTTCTACTTCCGTTGCCTGTCCGCGGGCTCCTCCCAGGGGCTGATGGATCATTATCCTGGAATTGGGAAGGGCCAGCCTCTTTCCCTCCGTTCCCCCCGCAAGAAGCAGGGCCGCCATGCTGCTTGCCTGCCCTATGCATATGGTGGATACGGGACATTTAATGTACTGCATGGTGTCATAGATAGCAAGACCGGCGGTGACATATCCCCCGGGGCTGTTAAGGTAGATGTGGATGTCCTTCTCCGGGGCCTCGCTCTCCAGAAAGAGAAGCTGCGCGACCACCAGGTTTCCCGTATGATCGTCGATCTCCTGACCCATAAAAATTATCCTGTCCTTGAGGAGGCGGCTGTAGATATCGTAAGTTCGCTCTCCCCTGCCCGTCTGCTCAACAACGTATGGTATCAGCATACTGGCCCTCCTTTCGGGCGAATCAGTCTTCCGATGGGCCGCTCACGGCCTCCTGAGCGCCGCCCTCGTTGACCCGCACTTCATTCATGATGGCCTTTACCGTTTTTTTGTATTTTATCCTGTTGGCCATCTCAATAAGGTTTTTCTCATCTTTAAAAAGGCTGTTGACGAGGTGATCCGCGTCTATGCCATAAACGGAGGCCATGGAAGCCATTTCGGCCTCGAAGTCTTCTTTTTCGACTGTGATTTTCATGTCGTCCGCAATTTTATCAAGAACGAGGGACCTGCGAACAATGGCCCTGGCCCTGTTTAAAATATCCTCCTCGTACTTCTCCCTCGAGGAGCCGATGCCTTCCAGGTACTCATCCATAGTTATGTCCTT
>CAZXOD010000015.1:0-3059 GCA_964642285.1 uncultured Synergistaceae bacterium | reverse complement strand
CTCCTGTTAAACCTCCACCAAAGATTGGGTTTGTTTAACCGAGTTCAAATCTTTTTTTGTTTATTTTTCTGGTTTTATTATACCACAAATTTTTAAATTCGTATGCAAGGGGTAAGCTGTGGATAAGTCAAAGGTTTTTTGAATTTTACACAACTTTCCTCATCGCTCTTTTTCATGGACTCCGCCTGACGGGAAATCAGTGTCTCGGGTACCAGGAGCTCCGATTTTTCGGAGATCTGTTCCACGGCGTCGTGCTCCGCCTTCGACTGATTTTCAGCCTCTTCATTTTTCAGGATCCTGTTTCTTAGCTCCTGGCGGAAGTTTTCCTCAGAATCGCAGTCCTGGCCGAGGATCTTCTTGAAAAATTCAGGGTCCAGCTCCGGCGGAACCCGTTCTTTAATGGCGGTGACGGTCATCTCGTATTTAAGGGTCTTCCCCACCAGCTCTTTATCGGGGTAGTTTTCGTCGACGACTACTTCCGCCACGGCTTCTCCGTTAAGGGATTTCCCTATAAGGGCGTCTTTTATCTCAGCTCTTACTGAGATGTCGGACAGGTCAAGGGGAGCCTCGTCCGGACCGTGCCTCTGTTCTTCTCCGTCTTCGGCCTGAATCACTGTGTAGTAGCTTATATTAACTGTATCAAGATTTGAAATCTGGCGGTCCTCCACAGGGCTGAGAGTGGAGTTCTGCCGTAGGATCTCCCGGAAAGTCCCCTCCACTGTTTCATCGGAGACGGAGGCCTCCGCTCTTTCAACAGAAATATCGCCAAGGTCGGGAAGGGTGATCTGCGGAGTGACTTCAAAAGTAAGATTTAATTCCAGGGGGAGACTCTCCTCCATTTTTTCTATTTTCACCGCGGGTTCGTCGATAAGATCAAGGGCGTAATCTCTGACAATCTCTTCAATGGCGTCAGGGAGCATTAGCTCCAGAGCTTCAGCGTAAAGGCTCTGTTTTCCGAATCTCATCTCAAGGACTTTTCTGGGTGTGCGTCCTTTTCTGAACCCGGGAATATTGGCTTTAGCGGCGAGTTCTCTTGCGGCTTTATCGATGTTTCTGGAAAATTCTCCCGGCTCAAACTCCACTTTTATGTTGATAAAATTATTCTCCTGGGAAACCATCTCAGATCTCATAACACTGCAACCCCTTTCGACTCGACGCCTTAATGCCGTAATTTTTACCGGCGCTTCCTTTATAGTTTATTTCCCTCCCCGGAGGGAAGAGAAAATATGCGGTAAGTATTTTACACGGAAAAGAGATGAATGCAAAATAATAAAAAGGCAGCGGTAGAAACCGCTGCCCCTGAGTTTGTTCTTTTTAGAAAAGGGCTATATCTTTACGACGTCGGCGGCCTGGTCTCCCTTGGCTCCCTGGGTTATCTCGAAAGAAACCCTCTGTCCCTCGTCAAGAGTCTTGAAGCCTTCGCCCTGGATGGCGCTGAAGTGGACAAATACGTCCCTTCCATCATCGCTGGTAAGAAAACCATAGCCTTTGGTCGCATTGAACCACTTAACTGTTCCTTCGGTTGTCAAAATTGTTCCTCCTAAATTTGTTCGCTTTTTGCTGACGGCGCCTGTCAACTAGACGATGATATTCGAGAAAGTCTTTTCTGTCAAGTGTGGATTTGCGCTCCCCCGTTGATTTGATATTTCCGGAATGATTCCTGTTTTTTAAGCTCCATCTTATTGTAATATAGTATATCTCAAGCCGCACAGTCTTTAGTAAGACGGGGGCTAAATCAGCAAAAGAGGAGGAATGGAAATGATCGGAGATAAACTCAGGGAGGTTCTGTCTACTCCGCCCGATTCGGCTCTTGCCATTATAACCAGGGGAGAGGACGGTCCCCACGTGGTAAATTCCTGGAACAGCTACGTTCAGGTAACGGACGACGGGAAGCTGGTGATACCCGCCGGGAGGATGTTCGAGACGGAAAAAAACATCGCGGCGAACAACAAGGTCAAACTGACTATCACGAACAGGGAAGTGGAGGGCAAAACCTATAAAGGGACGGGCTTCCTCATAGAGGGGACGGGCGCCCTTGAAAAGGAAGGGCCCCGGTTTGATGGGATTAAGGCAAAGTTTCCCTGGGCCAGAGCAGCCCTTACTATAACCATAGAGTCCGAAGAGCAGACCTTATAGGCGCCATAAAAACTTCCTTCAGGGCGGGGGAGTTCTGCAGACGGACTCCCCCGCCCTGAAGCTCGCAATTCCCATCCTGCGGATATTATGTTGAGGCCTGAAGTTTTCTAAAAATCTCCGATATGCCCATATAGTGCTTGTGGACCGAGTTTCTGTAGGAGGCAAGAGGCCGTCCCCGGTATCTGTCGAGCCCTTTATCCACGTCTCCCTTGCACTTTTTTATATTTGAGGCAAGAATATGGGAGCCGATGCGTACGTTGTTGGAAGGCGACAGGAGTTCCTTTGTGGACCGTACGGGAAATGTTTTGATAATCCAGGGCCTGTTGGCTTTCCAGTTGACCTGCATTAGTCCATAGTTGCCCTTGCTGACGGCCTTCTCCTTCACGGTTGACTCTTTGACCATTATGGAGGCCACGAGAAAGGGGTCCAGGCCGTACTGAGCGGCGCTTTCCTCAATAAGTTGTGCATAGAAGGAAATATTTTGAGAGGAGATTTTAGGGTTTTTTTTCCTGAAGTATGCCTCTATTGCTTTGAGCCTGTTGGTTTGCTCGGTTTTAGAGCGGTGGTTGCGCATATTATGAAAGGCCTGGCTGGTTGAGAAGGGTTCGGCGAACGACGCTTGCGCATTGGAAGTCAATATTGCAAGAGCGCAAAAAACGCCTAATATAATAAAAGGTACCGGTCTGATTCTCATCTGTGTTTCTCCTTTCTGCAGACAGACGCACTGCCGGAGAGGGTGAAAATTTTGTTTCATTATAGCAATTCTTCGTTTTCTCAGCTATTCTAGGTGCGCTTCAGGGCGCCAAATACTGGAATCCCGCCGCGCCCACTCTGCTCCGGGCTGTTTTGATGGTGCGAGAGGGGGGACTCGAACCCCCAAGCCCTGAGGCATCAGATCCTAAGTCTGACGTGTATGCCGTTCC
>CAZXOD010000014.1:0-19836 GCA_964642285.1 uncultured Synergistaceae bacterium | reverse complement strand
GCATCCTTCCTCCGAGAGTCCTGTACTGCTTGGGAAGTCCGCTTCCCGCCCTTTCTCCCCTGCCCGCCGCCGCCACTACCAGGGAGAAGGTTCTCATCAGTATTTTACTTCCTTCCTGAATCTCCCGAAGACCATCCTTCCCGCCGACGTCTGAAGCATGGAGGTGACCACAACCTCCACCCTCTTGCCAATGAACTTTTCACCGTCTTCCACCACGAACATGGTGCCGTCGTCGAGATAACCCACGCCCTGGTGGGGCTCCTTGCCCTCCCTGATGACGTCTATGACTATCGTCTCCCCGGGGAGGAGCATGGGTTTAAGGGCGTTGGCCAGGTCATTTACGTTGAGCACCGAGATTCCCTGAATCTGGGCCAGCTTGTTAAGGTTATAGTCAGTGGTAAGAATCTGGGCGTCAAGCTTGGCAGCAAGCGCCACAAGGCCGCTGTCCACCGACTCCACCTCCAGGTTTTTCAGAGTCTCTCCGTCGATCTCGATTTTGAGCCCCTGCAGATGCTGAAGGTCGTTAAGAACGTCAAGCCCCCTTCTGCCCCTGGTCCTTCGGGCCGGGTCCGTGGAGTCCGCCACGGCCTGCAGTTCCAGCAGCACAAACTGGGGAATTACTATCAGCCCTTCAAGAAAGCCGGTCCTCGCCACGTCAAGAATTCTCCCGTCGATTATCACGCTGGTGTCCAGGATTTTTCTGTCGCCGGCGCACTGTTCTTCGCCTCCGGAATCAAGGAGTTTATCCTCGATCTGCCGCTCTCTGGCGCCCTTCATCAGCGCCAGCCTCTCCTTCAGGCCCTGAATTGGGCCAAGGACCTGTTTAAGGTCATTCTGCCGCTTCAGCATTATTCTGGCGCCGAGGTAGCCCAGAATAACATTGAGCAGTATGGCGAAATAGCTGCCGAACAGCAGGTCTGAAAAGGGCAGGGCCATTAAATTCGCTATTATGAGCCCAACAATCATTCCTATGGTAGCCGAAGTAATCTCCGACCAGCTTGTGTTTTTAAGATGGGTTTCAAAAAGAGTACCTATAAGACCAAGAAGACGTAAAAACACGGGAGAAAGCATCAAACCGATAAGAGCGAAAGAGATGGAGGATATAATCGTTATGAAAAATTTGCACGGCAGCCAAAGGGTAATCCAGGTCCTTCCGTCGGTAAAACATCCCTCGGGAAGCAGCGGGAAAAGAAGCTGCGCCGTCTGAGCGCCAATCATGCCGCTCAGGAGTAAAACAATGCCGGAGAAGACTATTTTAACAATCTTCCCGAAGCCGTCGCTCATAATCTCACCTCGTTTCAATTAAATATCAGCCGGAAAAGCTCCGCGGCTTCTTATCCCTCACGGTCACCCGGGATTCAAGGGACGCAAGAAGAGTGGTCCTGTCGGCAAACTCTATGCTTCCCCCCACCGGGAGGCCGTAAGCGGGCCTGGAGATAGCGATGTCTTTGTCCCGGAGCCTATCCACAATGGCATGGAATGTAAGATCTCCTTCAAGTCTCGGATTTACGGCGACTATCACCTCCGCTGTGTCTTCCTCGTCGATGCGGCGTTCAAGCCTGGAGAGGGACTCTTCGTCGAGATCCTCTCCGTCAAGGGGAGATACTCTCCCCCCCAGCACGTGATAAAGGCCGGTATAAATCCCTGCCCCTTCAATGGCAATAAGATCCTCCACAGTCTCCACCGCGCAGATGGTATGCCTGTCCCTCAGCATGTCAGAACAGATGCCGCAAGGCTGCCTGTCGGTTATATTGCCGCACTCCCCGCAGATTAAAATCTTGTCCCTCAGGCCGGAAAGTACGGCCGCAAGCTCTTCAGCGTAAGAGCGGGGCTGCTGCAGAATAAAAAAAGCCATTCTGCGGGCGGTCTTTGCCCCTACGCCCGGCAGCTTTCTGAACAAAACGGTGAGTCTTTCGAAGGGTTCAGGAAGGTACACGGCCCCTCCTTAAAACAGACCCAGGGAGCCCAGGCCCCCGGTGACCCTGCCCATTTTTTCCGCGGCCAACTCCTTGCTTCTGCGGAGGGCTTCGTTTACCGCCGCCAGGACAAGATCTTCAAGCATCTCCACGTCGTCGTCCCCAAGCACTTCAGGATCGATCCTGACGCCTGTGATGTCTCCCTGCCCATTAGCCGTCACTGTAACCATGCCGCCTCCCGAGCTTCCCTCCACTGTCTCGCCGGCGAGGTCTTCCTGCACCCTGGCCATCTGGGCCTGCATCTTTTGGGCCTGTTTCATGATTTTATCCATGTTCAATCGAACCACTCCCGTTCTTTCCCGTAAATCGGAGGCATAAAGTTCTCCCCGTCGCTCATAAGAATACGAATTTTTAAAGTATATGTCCAGCGTATTTTTACTTTTTTTGTGCGGTTCTTCTTCTTCGGGCCACTCTCTTGGCCACAAACTTCTCCTGCCGCTCCCTCTCTGACAGAAGATCCTCAATCCGCCGGGCGTCTCCTTCCAGAGAGGGAAGAATTACATGTTCAAGGGTGTTTATTTTCAGGGTTGTTTTCGAAAGCTCCCTTTCGATTGCCCCTATTTTAGTCTTCAGATTAATATACTGCCAGATGCATTCCTCATTATCCCCTAAAGATTTAAGCAGATCTTCCACCGAAAGGGTAGTAACAGCCGGGTCGAAGGGCAGCTTCCATGAAAGCCGCCTCTTGTCCTCCGGAGCGGCGGAAAAATGAGAGTATCTGCATCCCATCACCGACTTTTTATCTATCTTTATCCCCAGGGGACCGCTTCCGGCGGAAAGAAAGCGAATGGCGCCGTCTCCCTCAAAAAGCCTTACCATAGAATAAAAGAAAGTGATAGTTTTTGTCGCCGCCATAAAAGCTCTTTCAGTCTCCCTGAAGAGCCGCCTCTCCTCGTCCGCCGCCCGCACCAGGGCGTCCCGCTTTCTCTCAAGAAGCTTTTTTCCGTGGCTCACCGCCCCGATCCGGCGTCTTGTATTTAGAAGATGTTCCCTTGTCGGAGGCCCTGACGATTTTGCGTTCATGACTCTCCCCGCGCGGTCCCGCCGCCGATTTTTTCCGCGCGGTAGTTCCCGGGAAGCCTGTACAGCTCATCGGCCGGCAGAGTTTCAAGGCATTTCAGGGAGACGTTCTCCGATTCTCCCAGGCTTCTTCGGCCCGGACCCTGGTTCAGGAAAGTTCCTTCAAAGACTTTTCCGAAGTCGAGGTACTGCTTTTCCACATCGGTAAGGCCGTCGTCGCCCACAATAAGCCGCATCCGCTCCACTTCCCTGGCCCTGGCGTAGGAAGCGTAAAGCTGGTCGGCAAGCGCCCGATGTTCGGGGAAGGTCTTCCCCCTGCCGATGCCCTTGTTCATCAGCCTGCTCAGGCAGGGAAGGACGTCTATGGGAGGGTAGATCCCCCTCTCCTGAAGCCTTCTCTCAAGGACGATCTGTCCCTCGGTGATATACCCCGACAGATCTGCCACCGGATGGGTCATGTCGTCGTCGGGCATGGTTATGATGGGAATCTGGGTAACGCTTCCGGGGGCGCCGGCGATGCACCCGGCTCTTTCATAAATCTCCGCCAGGTCCGAGTACATATAGCCGGGGTAGCCCCGCCTGCCGGGCACTTCCTCCCTGGCCGCCGCCACTTCCCTGAGGGCGTCGCAGTAGGCCAGCATGTCCGTCATCACCACCAGGACGTTATACCCCTTTGTAAATGCGAAATACTCCGCCGCCGCCAGGGCGGCTCTTGGAGTGAGCAGTCGCTCCACAGTAGAGTCTTCCGCCAGGTTTAGGTAGAAGATCCCGTTCCGGAGCGCTCCCGATTCCCGGAAGGAGTCCATGAAAAATTGGGCCTCCCGCCGGGTGATGCCCATGGCGGCAAACACTACCAGAAAGGGTTCATCCGACCCGGGAATTCTGGCGCCGCTGACTATTTGGACGGCCAGCTCGGCGGCGGGCAGCCCGGCGCCTGAAAAGACGGGGAGCTTCTGTCCTCTTACCAGCGTATTAAGGAGATCCAGGGCGGAAACTCCTGTTTCCACAAAGACATCGGGGCTCGACCTTCTTACCGGGTTGATCGGAGCGGATCCCACGGGGATAAAATCCTCTGCGAAGTCAGCCGTAAGCCCGTCACGGGGCGTCCCTCGTCCGTCGAAGATCCTTCCTGTGAGGCCTTCTCCTACGGGGATTCTGAGCACGTCCCTTTCGAGCCAGACTGTGACCCCCTCCCGGGCAAGTCCCATGGTCCCCTCAAAAACCTGGATTACCGAAATGTCCCCGTCGATCTGCAGGATTCTGCCTCCTCTGATCCCCGAGGAGGATTCCACCGTTACCAGCTCGCCGCAGGCGGGTCTGGACACTCCTCTGACAAAAAGCAGGGGGCCGCTCATGCTCTCGATCTTTCTAAACCCCTCCCGGCGCAAAACTGTCACCGGAACATCACCTCGATCTCGTCCAGCTCTCCGGCCAGGGTTTTATGCCACTCTTCCCCCCCGGCCCTCATCTCTTCTTCGGGAAGCTCTCTGAGCCGCAGGAGGGCCGGCCTTATGGAAAGTGCCGCGACCTGTTCAAAGAGTGCGCCACTGGCGATAGCTTTTTTTACGGCGACGTCGCACCCGATGAGCAGAGACAGGTAAAGCTTCTGAAGCCCGGGGGCGAAGGAGGCGTCGACGGTCGAAAAGGCATTCTGCTGCAGAAAGAGAACTCTGGCCAGCTCCGCCATGTAGAGATTCCACTTGTCCTCCTCTGAGAGTCCGTCTCTGCCCACGAGCTGAACAAGCTCCAGCAGCGTCTGCTCCTTTTCGAGCATGCTCTTCAGATAATCCCTGTGATGAAACCAGTCTTCGCCCAGATTTTCCCTGAACCAGGGACTTAGCATGGAGGAGTAAAGAGTGTAGCTCTGCCTCCAGTTTATCGCCGGAAAGTGACGCTGCTGGGCCAGGGTTTTATCCAGGGCCCAGAAGGCGCCCGACATGCGTAGGCTGGCCTGGGTTACCGGCTCGGAGAAGTCTCCCCCCGCCGGGGAAACGGCGTTTACCACCGTTATGGAGCCTGTTCTTGAAGGGGATCCCAGAGCTTCGGCTCTGCCCGCCCGTTCGTAGTACTGAGCCAGCCTCGAACCCAGGTAGGCGGGGTAGCCCTCCTCGCCGGGCATCTCCTCCAGCCGGCCGCTGATCTCCCTGAGCGCCTCCGCCCACCGGGACGTGGAGTCGGCCATGATTGCCGCGTTATACCCCATATCCCTGAAGTACTCGCCAAGGGTCATCCCGAGGTATATGCTGGCCTCCCTGGCGGCCACGGGCATATTGGAAGTGTTGGCGACGAGGATGGTCCTGTCCATGAGGGGACCGCCGGTCATGGGGTCGGAAAGTCCGGGAAACTCTTCGAGGACTTCCGTCATCTCGTTTCCTCTTTCGCCGCACCCGATATAAATTATGAGATCGGCGGAGCTCCACTTAGCCAGTGACTGCTGGGTGACGGTCTTACCGGTGCCGAAGCCCCCGGGAAGTACCGCCGCTCCTCCCAGCGGGATGGGAAAAAGGGTGTCAAGCACTCTCTGTCCCGTGAGGAGGGGCATTTCGAAGGGCAGCCTTTTTTTTACCGGGCGGGGGATTCGTACCCGCCACTTCTGTATCATGGTAAACTCCCGGCCGTCGTCAAGCCTTACCAGGGCCTCTTCAGGGGCATATTCCCCTTCCGGGGCCACCCAGACCGCTTTCCCCGGCGACTGTCCCGGCGGGACCATGATGGTATGAGTGAAGGTAGGGTTCTCCTTTACGGTACCTATGACGTCGCCGGGAGACAGAAGGCCGCCCGATAAGGCTGTAGGAGTAAAGGGGAAGATCCTCCCCTCCTTTTGAATTTTCGCCGTGGCGCCCCTGGCTAGAAAAATGCCCTCCTCGCCAAGAACTTCAAGAGAGCGGCCAATGCCGTCAAACACCCCGCCGAGAAGGCCCGGACCGAGATCCATGGAAAGGAGATCGTCCTCGAAAACAACGGGCGCTCCTGACTCCACCCCGTCGGTGTCCTCGTAAACCTGGATGCGAACGCAGTCCCTCTCAATCCGGATCACTTCCCCCAGAAGCCCTTCCCTTCCCACTCTCGCCACCTCGAACATGGCGACAGGCTTTTCGGGAATTACGGTTACCACCGGCCCGGATACTCCCGTCACTAATCCTTTTTTAACCATATGACAGTTCACCTCGTCTCCCCGCTCTCACAGGAAGGAAACACGATCCAAACAGGATCGGAAGATTTTTCGAGCCGTTTTCTTACTGATTCCTGGAGGCCGTCGAACCACTCCTTTTCCACCGCGACGAAGGCCGGCCTCTCTTTTGCCAGAATGGAGAGCACTGAGAGGCAGTCCCCGGGGGATTCGCAGGGGAGGGGGATCAAGCCGAGCAGCGACCAGAGGTCGACGAAAATCTGGCTTCCCACCGCAAAGGCCCTTCCTTCTTCAGACACGGTATTTCACCGGCCTCTCCCCGGGCAGGAAGAGATGCTCCTCAATCTCTGCCGGGGGCATTTTTAAAGAAGCTCCCACCGCTATGAGGGAGAGATTCTTCCATTCCTGCACCGCCCGGGCGGAGTAGCCCAGAAGCACGTCTATACCCAGGAGGTCTTTTCTGAAAAGGCCCCTCTGCCATTCGTAAAGATTCCTCTGGAAGGAGCGGAATATCTCCGACTCCGTTCTTCCTTCCGCCGATCCGGGGACAAATTCCCACTTTGAATTTCCGAAGAGAGCCTCCATACTTCCGGATGAATCAAGGACTTCTTTTGAAAATCCCCATCCGCCGGGGAAATAGTCGGGCTCCCCTTCCCCCTTTGCTCCGCGGCGAAGCCAGATGCTGAAGTTCCACAGATCAGTCAGTCGTCCCAGATATTCGGTCATTCTGCGGCCGTTTTGGTTTTTGCGCCCCGCCGTCTGCTTTCTCCACCACTGGGCCCACCCGGAATAGAAAGACCGCTCCGCCCTGAAAAGGTCTCCCGTCTCATGGAGGGTTACGTAGGCGGCCCCGAGAATCCGGGCGATATCGTTGTCCTCCTGATGACAGCGGATCGCCCCTCCCGCGGGAGCGGGGTGTTTTGTCCAAAGATCGTCATAAAAGGAGATGTCGGCCAGAGCGTATCTGTGCCATGAGGGTGAGTTTTTCTGACGGAGGGATCCCGGAGAGGCTCGGAGAAGAATCCGTCCGTTATATAAATCGCCCATGGAAAGGATAAGAGAGAAAAAAACAAAAGTCTCGCCCTTCGTCAGGAGGGCCGTATCCACCAGAAGGTCGGCCGCTCCGGCGGCGAGGGCGTTTTCGATTCGTCCCAGAAGAGAGCCGCCCCCGGTGGCAAGCTGCTCCCGATACCTCGCGCCGTACTGGCTTTCCAGAAGAAAGAGCTCCATGTCCTCAAGGGAGCCCGACGCAAGCCGGACAAAGACATCCCGCCCCATAAGCCTGGCGCCCCTAGCCCGGACTACGGCGTTCACATATTCATAGTTCGGAGATTCGTCCGCTGATTTCTGTGAAAGAATCATTCATAAGCCGGGAAAGTTTGAGTGAAAAAACGGTCTTCATCCTCCCCCATCGCGCGAGGAGCGTGTTGTCGATGATCTCGTTTTCCGTCTCTGCCCGGCAACCACCCCATCCTTCAAGATTTGCCTCTTTTAGTTCCACGCCCGCTAAAAGGTTTTCTTCCTCTCTGCCAAGAGCCTTTCTGACGAGCTCTCCGTCGCCTTTTTCAACCATAAGAACCGCGGGCCTCCCGCAGGCTTCAAGGGTTTCTTTTACAAGGGCGGCCATTGCGGCGCCATATCTGGTCCCGTCAGAGGCTTTAAGGTCGGAGACTTTTTGTTTCAGCTCCTCTTCCGCCCTCGCCTGAAGCCTGGAGAACTCCTCAAGAAAGACATTTTTCGCCGCAGACAAGCCTTCTTTTCTCTTTTCCGCCGCCAGCCTGCTGAACCGGGCCTCCTGTTCTTTTCTGAGGGCGCTCACCTTTTTTTGAACGGCCATCCTGCCGTCGGCGACGAGCCCCGTTATTTTTTCGTCCCGCTCCTGCTCCAGCCGCTTAATCCCGGCCAGGTGCTCTCTCCTCAGGGCCTCCTTGAAGGATTTCAGATCCCTGTCGCCCTGCATCGCCCTTTGCGCCTCAGGCAAATCTCAGAATGAGCATAATGGCCACCACGAAGCCCAGAATTACCATGGTCTCCGGGAGCGCCTCAAGAATGATGATGGTTCCGCCGGTCTCCGGCTTTTCCGCCACGGTGCCCGCTCCCGCCGTGCCTATTTTTGCCTGGGCGTAGGCCGTGGCGATTGCCGGTATTCCTACCGCAAGGGCCGCCGCTATTGCTATGATCGCTTTTTCCAAGAAGATCCGCTCCTTCTCTGAAATGGTTTGTATTCCTCTCCGTTGCCGGAGTAAAATTTTCCAAAAAACTCTACGTAGTGAAGCCTTGCCGCGTGCAGGCTCGAACCGCCTATGGCGAGCACAAAGTTCAGGAGATGGATCATCACCGCCAGAGTTATGCCAAGAACCGACAGCCCGAATACGTCCATGAAGCTCGACGCCACCATGGCCAGAATGGCCGAAGACAGGCCTATGGCCGCGATTCTGACATAGCTTATGATATTCCCGAAGCTGCCGAAGGCCTCAATGATCCCCCCTATCCCGCCCCCTCCGATCAGCAGGACCAAACCCACGATAAGCAGGATTACCGGAATTGAGAAAAAGGCCCCGTGAAGCTCCGCCTTCAGGACCATCAGCCCGATGATAAAGCTGAACAGGATTATAAAGTTTCCCGACTTTTCCATCCATTGATGTCTGCGCCTGTTTCTGACTCCCTGCCAGACTCCGATTAAAAGGCCCAGCATCACGTGGCCTGCTCCCAGGGCAACGGTAAATGCCATTACGGGCGTAACGCTTTCCGACCTCTCCACCCAGAGGGGGTGAAGGTTAAAAAGCCTGTGACCCGTATCGCCGAAAAATTCGCCCCATGCCACGCCCCAGGCCATGCTCCACAGGGAGACGGCGGTAAGGATGGAGCCCACGCTTCTGATAACTGGCCCCGCGCTTTTTTTCAGCTTAAGGGCGATTAAAAATAGGATGGCCCCATAGCCTATGTCTCCGACCATGCAGCCTGAAAAGAAGGGAAAAAACAGGGCGATGGCGCCCGTAGGGTCCACTCCCGAATAGGAGGGGGGACTTAAAAGCTTGAGGAAGAGCTCAAAAGGAGCCGCCAGGCGTGAGTTTTTAAGGGATGTGGGAACTTTTCCCCATTCTCCCTCCTCAGGGCGCCTCCACTGAATAAGAACTTCATCGCCGAATTTTTCCCTCAGGGCGGCCACCGTGGATTCCAGAGAGTCCTCCGGTATCCACCCGAAGAGGCCGAAGGAGTTGGCCGACAGACTAAGGCTAGCCTCTACAGAAGCCTGCTCCGTTTTTCCGTCCAGGAACATGAAGAGAGTCCCCAGCCGCGGTCCCCATTCCAGAGAGGTTCTTTTCAAGTCCCGGGCTATGGCCTCAAGCCTTGAAGAGAGTTCTTCTATTCTTTTTTCCACGGCCTCGAGACGGCAATCCGCCGATACCCCGGGACATAGTTCTGACAGATCCCAGGGCAGGGCCTTCCGCTCTGAAAGGATTTTGCCTGTTTCACCCTCAAGGCCCCGGGGTATCCTGACTCCCAGAACCCCGAAGGAGTCCCTGCCAGGGACGAAGTGCGCCCTCCCGTCCCACCCCCGCCCTCTGGCGGAGTATACGACCTTAAGAGCTGTCATGGCAGAGTTTGCGTTCTCTTCACTGATAAGCCACAGGGCAGTAGCCTCTTTGCTGCGGTTCAGCCTGAAAAAGGCAGCGAATCTGTCCAGGGTTTCCTTGCCCTTTTTAAGCCTGGACAGCAGATCTTCCGAGGAATTTTTCTCCGTTATCAGGGAGGCAAGGCGGTCTGCAAACTCTTCAAGGCTTTTATCTATTTCTGCGGTAAACTCTTCGGGACCAAGCCCTGACATACGGCCCTCAAGGCTTTCTACCCTCTCCTCGGTTATGGAGCCCCAGTCGTTCCACTCAAGGGATTCAACCAGGCCCAGGATTTTGCTTCTCAGCAGTCGCAGAGAAGCGAGTCCCGCTGAATCTTCTTCTTTCTGGCGCTCTCCCTGTCCGATATGAAGTACCCCCAGGTTGTGCATCTCCTGGATTACATCTTTCTGTATGGCCGACACCCCCCACAGGGCGAGCCTCACCATGGGCTGAATCATGGGGCCTTTTCTCCCAGCAGCATGGTAAAGGCTTCATCCAGGAGGGCTTTCAGCCGGTCTTCTTCAGCCGGGTCTCCTGAAAGCTTCTTCTCAAGGGATAGTATTTCTTTGTCCATTTCTTCTGAAAGAAGAGCCAGCGCCTCTTCCCGGGAATGCCACTCTTCTCCCACCTGTTTGAGGGTCTCTTTTTCCATTTCCGAAAGACGAAGGAGCGCCTTTTCTTCCGCAAGACGGCACTCCCTTTTTATTTCTTCAAATTCGGCCTCAAGCTCCGTGGAATAGACCCGCAGCTCTTTTTCAATTTCATTGAACTCTCCTGAAGGCGGAGAATTTTTTTCCTTAGCCATCGGCTCCTCCTGCGCTTTCTTCCATCAAAAACTCGCAGAAAGCCTCCCGGCTGATCATGCCGGCCAGCTTGCCGTCCTCCACAACTGGAAGGCACTCCACCGATTTTCTTATCATGAGGTCCGCCACCACCATCAGATCAGTGTCCGGCTCCACAAACACAAGGTCCCTGGACATAAACTCTCCCACTCTCTTTTTGCCAAAGGCCCTGAATCTGGAGATCAGCAGCTCCTCTTCGTCCTCCAGGAAGGACGACCCCGCCAGTACCTCCAGGTAGGTGGGGACGGCGGCCTTGAGGACGTCCGCCTCAGAAAAAAAGCCCACAAGGTTCCATTCGTCGTCCAGTACGTGAATTCCGTGCAGGTTATGGCTGTATAATACGTGAACCGCATCGTGGACAAGATCATTTTCCGTAACAGAGGTGAGGTCCGGATCCATGATGTCCTTTGCAGAAGTCTTCTTCATCAGGCGTTCCTTTCTTTCCCGTAAGGATAAAATCCGACCCTGGTCAGCAGCACTCTGAAGACGAACAGGAAGAGATCAAGATCCCTCTTCCATCTCCAGGGCTCCTGGATCAGACGAAAAAGCCATTCAAGGCCGAGTTTCTGCCAGGTGCGGGGCGCTCTTTTCAAGCCTCCTGAGACTACGTCAAAGGCTCCGCCAACCCCAACCGCCACCATATCGCCCAGAAGAGGGGCGTTTTCCATGATCCAGACTTCCTGCCTGGGCACGCCCATGGCCACGAAGAGGATTTTTGCCCCGCTGCTGCGGATCTCCTCCGCTACGGATGAGTCCGATGGGTCGAAGTAGCCGTTGCGCCATCCGGCAATCCTCAGGCCGGGGTGACGGGCTTTAAGGGCCTCCGCCGCTCCCTTCACCGCCTCTTCCCTGGCACCGAGCAGATAGACGGGAAGCCCGCCGGCGGCGGCCGTCCTGACAAGGCGTGTCATGAAGTCGATCCCAGCCACCCGCTCCTGTACCGGTCTCCCCAGGAAGCGAAGCGCCCATACAAGCCCCGCGCCGTCGGCAAGGGTGAGGAAGGATTCCCGGAGGGCCTTGGCGTAAGCCGGGTTTTTTTCCGCGTCCATTACGGAGAGCGCATTCACCGTGCACACAAGGGAGACGCCCCGGCCGGACGTGGCCGCGGCTCCGGTCTTCGCGAGGGCGTAGTCCATAGACACATCGTCAACCCTCGTGCTCCAGATTGCAGGTCTTTTGTGCATTTCCACGCTCTCCTTCATTTTTATGATGAAAGGTATGATGGCAAGGCCGGTAAAAATAATGGTGGCGCTGATCCAGAACATCATAGAGACAGAGCTGCCCAGTTGGGTAATGGCGACAATGGCGCCGCCGAGGGCGCACAGGGACGTTATAAACCTGACCGCGCTGGGGTGATCAAGGCCCCGGGTGATAAGTCTCCTGTAGAGGGCCGCCGCCCCGTAGGGCCTGGACGTCAGGGCCAGGCCGACGAAGTGGAGGGAGGCCTCCGCGATGGGTATAGCGAAAAGCCCCAGGGGAAGGAGCATCAGGGTGCTGAAAGTTATCCCCTTGCTGACGCCAAGGACTGACGTCCCCGCCACCAGCACGCCCCAGAGGGCGGACAGGGAATCCCCCATGCGCCGGAACATATGGCCGTGCCTGCTCCAGAAGGCTCCCAGGAAGCACACGCCGCAAAGGGACATGAAAAAGGCGTCTGGAAGGAGCTGTCCGGAGAAGGCAGTGGCAAGAAGCAGCAGCGAGAAGCTGACCGCCAGAAGGTGTCCGGCCATGCCGGGGATATTGTCCAGCTGCTGCAGAAGAACCGGGAAAATTCCCACCCAAAGGGCGGTAAGCGTTATGGACGCCTCGGGAGACAGATAGTGATACTGTTCACCGGACAGGCCGATAAAGCTGATGTTTGGCCCGAATAGGGCGAACATCAGGCCTATGGCCAGGTAGGCGGTCTTCCAGGCCCAGTGGGGCTTGATCTGCTGACATGTACCCACGAGAGAAGCCGCCACCGCCATGGCAATGATGAAGCGGGATGAAGGACTCCCCGCCCAAAGGGCGGCGAGAAGCCACACCGCTACTACCAGCAGATCCCTGAAGTAGTTGTACTGGCTGGTCTCCATCCGTTTTCTGCAGAAGCGCTGCAGCGCAATGCTTATCAGAACTGCAGCAGGTACAAAAATCGCTAGCTTTACCATGGTCGCCATCCCGTATAATTTATATTCAGCTTTTGATTTTACCAGTCAGACGGCTATTTTTCCACTACTTGCCCTGAATTTTTATCTTAAGCTGATTTCGGTAGCGCCGCCCATGTATGAAATCAGTGCGTCAGGAATCACCACTGTGCCGTCTTCCCGCTGGTAGTTCTCAAGAACGGCGATCAGAGTCCTGCCTACCGCTATGCCCGACCCGTTAAGAGTATGAACGAATCTGGGCCTGCCTCCGTCTTCGGGACGATAGCGGGTGTTCATTCTTCTTGCCTGGAAATCTTCGCAGTTGCTGCATGAGCTTATCTCCCTGTACTTGTACTGGGAGGGCAGCCAAACCTCCACGTCGAAAGTCTTGCTGGCCCCGAAGCCCATATCTCCTGTGCAAAGGCAGATAGTCCTGTAGGGTATCCCCAGCGTCCTCAGCACTTCCTCGGCGTTGTCCGTCATGGTCTCCAGTTCGTCGTAGCTCTTCTCAGGCGTTGAGAGCTTTACCATCTCCACCTTGTCGAACTGGTGCTGCCGGAGCATTCCTCTCACGTCTCTCCCGTGGGCCCCCGCCTCCCTGCGGAAGCAGGGCGAGTAGGCAGTGTAGTAGAGGGGGAGCTGCTTTTCTTCCAGGATCTCCCCGGCGTGAAGGTTGGTCAGGGGCACCTCGGCGGTGGGAATGAGCCAGAGGTCGTCGTTTTCGCACTTGTAAAGATCATCGGCGAACTTGGGAAGGTTTCCCGTCCCCTGCATGGTTCTGGAGTTGACCATGAAGGGGGTCTGCATTTCGAGGTAGCCGTGTTTTTCAGTATGCAGATCTACCATAAAGTTCATCAGGGCGCGCTCAAGCCTGGCGCCCATTCCCCTCAGCACAGTGAAGCGGCTCTGGGCCAGTGAGGCCCCTTTCTCGAAATCAAGGATGCCCAGGGCTTCTCCGATATCCCAGTGAGGCTTCGGTTCAAATCCGAAATCTCTGGGTTCTCCCCAGCGCCTTACCTCCACATTGTCGTTCTCGTCCTTCCCCACCGGCACGGAATCGTGAGGCCGGTTGGGCATGTTGAGGAGGATCCCGGACATTTTTTCGTCGATTTCGGAAATCCTTCCGTCTATTTCCCGGATCTGCTCGCCGATAACCCGCATCTCCTCCATGAGGCCGTCGGCGTCGTCGCCTCTGGCCCTGGCGGCGCCCACTTTTTTGGAGCCCTCGTTTCTTTGGGCTTTCAGTTCCTCTGTCCGGGTTACAAGCTCCCTCCTTGACTCGTCCATTTCAAGAAGGGGGCCAATGTCCACATCGCTGTTCCTGTTGGCCAAATACCGTTTTACCTCTTCCGGCTCAGAGCGAATCCACCTGATGTCAAGCATTATCTTCTGTCTCCTTTCCAGAGCGAAGCTCTTTAAGTACATTAGCAGTTTCTATTGCCGCCAGCGCCGCCTCCGCCCCCTTGTTCCCCGCCTTGCTCCCTGACCGCGCCACAGCCTGTTCCATGGTGTCGGTGGTCAGTACTCCGAAGGAAACGGGGACCCTCTGGGTCATGGCTACCGAGGCAAGGCCCTTGGACATCTCCGCGGAGACGTATTCAAAGTGGGGCGTGTCTCCCCTGATGACGGCGCCAAGGGCTATGATGGCGTCATACTTGCCGCTGAGGGCAGCCTCCTTGGCGATCAGAGGCAGTTCCCAGGCGCCGGGGACTTTTATCACATCAATGGAGCGATGGCTTACATCGTGGCGCAGAAGCATATCCTTTGCTCCTTCCAGCAGCTTCTCGCTGAAAAGGCTGTTGAATCTCGATACGATGACGCAAAATCTGAGGCCCGAGCCGGTCAGATTACCCTCTATTATCTTCACTTGCAGCCGCACCTCCCGGTAAAATTTCTTTCTTTGCCCATGTTGTGAAGCATATGGCCGAGCTTTTCTTCCTTGACGTCCAGATAACGCTCGTTATACGGATTGGAGGGAATAACAAGGGGCACCCGCTCTACTATCTCCAGCCCGTACCCCTGCAGACCTACCACCTTGCGGGGATTGTTGGTGATCAGGCGGATGCTGCCCGCTCCCAGGTCCTGAAGAATCTGGGCTCCTATGCCGTAGTCCCGCAGGTCGGCGGGGAAGCCGAGAGCTTCGTTGGCCTCCACCGTATCCATGCCCTCTTCCTGGAGCCTGTAGGCCTTCAGCTTTTCGCCGATGCCTATTCCCCTGCCCTCCTGGCGCATGTAGAGCAGTGCGCCGAGCCCCTCCCTTTCGATCATCTCCATGGCCTCAGCCAGCTGGGCGCCGCAGTCGCACCGGAGAGATCCGAAAACGTCCCCGGTGAGGCACTCGGAGTGAACTCTCACGAGGATGTTTTTTTTATCTCTGATATCGCCCTTTACCAGGGCTATATGGACATGGTCCTGGTTTTCATCGTTCACATCCCTGTAGGCGTGAGCCATGAAGAAGCCCCGGGAGGTGGGAAGCTCCACCACTGCGATCTTCTCCACAAGCTTCTCTCTCCTGCTACGCCAGGCAATGAGGTCTTCTATGGATATTATTTTCAGCTGGTGGGTCTCCGCAAACTTTTCCAGATCCGGCAGGCGGGCCATGGAGCCGTCTTCGTTCATAATCTCGCAGATAAGCCCCGCCGGAGGCAGGCCGGCGAGGCGGGCAAGATCCACCGACGCCTCTGTGTGTCCCGCGCGCTTCAAGACTCCTCCCTGCCGTGCTTCCAGGGGAAATACGTGGCCGGGTCGGTAAAAATCATCCGCCGCAGCGGCGGGATCCGCCAGGGCGCGGGCGGTAACGGCTCTCTCACCGGCAGAAATTCCCGTGGAGCACCCGTCCTTAGCGTCCACTGACACGAGGAAAGCGGTACCGTGTTTATCCGTCCCCTCCCGCACCATGGGCTCAAGATTCAGCCTCCTGGCCGCATCCCTTTCCAGGGGGACGCAGACCAACCCCCTGCCGCAACTTACCATAAAATTCACGGTCTCAGTCGTGGCAAGAGATGCCGCCGCGACCAGATCACCCTCGTTCTCGCGACAGTCGTCGTCCACCACAATTACCATACGGCCGTTCCGGATATCCTCCACGGCGTCTTCAATGGAGCTGAAGATACCGGCCTCCGCCCGGCCTCCGCTGCAGATCGCGGTCATGAAGCAGCCTCCTGTTTGCGCCTAAAGCCACCCTGCATCCAGCAAATCTTTCCGGGTGAGAGATGGGGCGCCGTTATTTGAAGTTTTTAGAGTTTCTCCCGTGAGAAATTTTTTTACATATTTCCCAAGAATATCCGTCTCGATGTTGACCCGGTCTCCGGCGCGAAGCCTGCCAAGGGTAGTGGCCTCAAGGGTAGCCGGTATAAGCCCCACGGTGCATGAGTCCCCTTCCGCGGAGGCTATGGTAAGGCTCACTCCGTCCACTGCCACAGAGCCCCTTGGCACTACGAGAGAGGCGGTCTCTTCCTCCAGGGCGAGGGCCATCAGGTATCCTTCCCTGCCGGTTCTTATCTCCCGCACCGTCGCCATTCCGTCGATATGGCCCGTGACAATGTGGCCGTCAAGCCTTCCGTCCGCCCGAAGCGCCCTCTCAAGGTTCACGGCGCTTCCCGGCCGAAGGTTGCCCAATACTGTTTTTCCCAGCGTTCCGGGCATAACGTCCGTCGAAAAGATGGCGCCCTCCCGGGAGACCACCGTAAGGCACGCCCCGGCCACGGCCACGGACTGGCCTATGGACAGCTCTCCCTCGTAAAGGGGGGCTTTTACGGTCAAAATAGCTCCCTCCTCGCCCCGCCTGAGGGAGACTACCGTCCCTACCGTCTCTATAAGGCCGGTGAACATTCCGGCGCCCCCTCGATCAGAAAATCTCCCCCCACGGCTCTGAATGCGGGAGAGGCGATTTTTACGGTTTCATCCATGGCCATAAACGACAGGGCGCCCGAGAAGGGGCGGTTTTTCCCCATAATGCGGGGCGAGATGAAGAGGGAGAGCCAGTCTACTGAACCTTCCCTGAAAAAGGAGCCGATTACCGACGGTCCTCCCTCCACCAGCAGACTGCATACGCCCCGGGACGCCAGGACCGATAGCACCTGTGAGATGGAAAGCTCCCCGGATTTAGACGGCACTGAGATCACTTCCGCCCCCGCCGCTGCCGCCCGGGCAATATTCATGGGAGGAGCTTCTCCCGATATAAAAAACACCGTGCCCTCCCGAAAAACTTTTGAATGGGGCGGGGTGGACAGCCTGGAATCAAGAACCACCCTGAGGGGAGAGGTTCCGCAGGCGTGCCTGACCGTGAGCTCCGGGTCGTCGGCCAGTACCGTACCTGAGCCCACAAGCACGGCGTCGTGCTCGGACCTCATCCGGTGGGCGGCGGTTCTGGCGTCATACCCGGTGATCCACTTGCTTTCGCCGCTTACAAGAGCCATGCCTCCGTCCAGGCTTACGGCCCCCTTTATTGTAACCCAGGGCCTCCCCAGGGAAGTCCTGCGGATGTACCCCCGGTTAAGTTGGCGACATTCTTCCTCCAGGACGCCAGTGACCACCTCGATGCCCGACTGTCTGAGGATCTCGAATCCCTTCCCGGCGACCCGCTCGTCGGGATCTGTCATTCCCGCCACCACCCTGGCTATGCCCCTGTCGGCGATGAGGGGCGCGCAGGGGGGAGTCCTGCCGAAGTGGGCGCAGGGTTCCAGGTTGACGTAAAGGTCCGCTCCCGCGGCATCGGCGATCTTCGAAAGGGCGGCCTGTTCGGCATGCTCCCCGCCGCAGCAGGCATGAAAGCCGTCGCCGAGCACGGAGCCGTCCTTCACCACTACGCATCCCACCATGGGATTCGGAGAAGTCCTCCCCGTACCTCTCATGGCAAGGCTTATAGCCCTTCTCATAAAGTATTCGTCAGTTCTCCTGCGGCTCATTCCCACCGTAGTTCTCCTTCAGCGCCGATAAAATTCTTTCCGCCATGGCGGGCCCGATACCCGGCGCGCTCATCAGTTCCAGGGCCGAAAGGGAGGCTATATTCCTCGCGCTGCCGAACTTGCCAAGCAGCTGGGCCGCCCGGTGCTTCCCAATTCCTGGGATGTCTTCCAGCACAGAACGCCTGAGCCTTGCCGAACGGGAAGACCTGTGGCTCTCAATGGCAAACCGGTGCGACTCGTCCCTTACCCTCTGAAGAAGGCGAAGGGCTGAATCGCTGAAATCGAGCCGCAGAGGTTCCTCTCCAGGAGTATGGTATATCAGTTCCTCCTCTTTTGCCAGTGACACGGCAGGCAAATCCTTCAACCCAAGGGCGTCCAGAGCCTTCCTCGCAAACTCCAGCTGCACGGGCCCGCCGTCGATGAGCGCGAGCTGAGGCAGAGGTTCGTTCCCCTTCAGGGTCTGGCTGTATCGCCGCGAGACCGTCTCCTCTATGGAGCGGAAGTCGTCCACTCCCTCCACCGTTTTGATTTTAAACCTTCTGTAGAGGGAGGGGTTGGGAGAACCCTGCTCGAAGACGGTCACCACACCGTAGGTCTCCCTGCCCGACATATGGGAGATATCGAAGCCGTCGATCCTCCAGGGGAGGACCGGCAGACCGAGAACCTGCTGAAGCTGGTTGAGGCACTGCCACATATCCCCGTCGAAATCCTCTCTAAGAGGGGATGTAATCCGCTGCCGGGTGATTCTCCATATCGCCCTTATAGTATCCCGCACCCTGGCCGCCTCCTCAAATTTCAAAGCGCCGGCGGCCTGGTCCATCCTCTTCCGGAGCCTTTCCACCACCTCAGAGGCCTGCCCCTGGAGCAACAAAATCACGTCGTCCACTCTCTCTCTGTACTCCGAGGGAGTCACCAGCCCCGCGCAGGGTCCCAGGCATCTGCCCAGAGAGTAGTGAAGGCAGGGCCTGACTTTTTTCGTTCCTTCCGAGCCGTCGATCTCCCTGGCGCAGATGCGGAGCGGAAAGTACCTTTCAATGAGCCGCAGCAAGGACCGCACGTCCCCGGCGCTCACGTAGGGACCGAAATACAGGGCGTCGTCCCGTCCCTTCTGCCGGGTAACCACTATCCTCGGAAAAAGATCGGAAGTGATTTTTATATAAGGGTAACGGTCGGCCATCTTCAGATCCACGTTGAAGAAGGGACTGTATTTTTTTATCAGCTTGGCCTCAAGGATAAGGGCCTCCACCTCGGACTCTGTCCGGATGATGGAAATATCCTCAATGGACTGCACAAGCTTTCTCAGCCTCGGGGAGGCGAACGACCCGTGGCGGAAGTAGGATGATACTCTCTTCCTGAGGGATTTGGCTTTCCCCACGTAGATTACGGCGCCCTCGCCGTCCCTCATCAGGTACACGCCGGGTTTGTCCGGGAATTTTTTTATAAGGGGCGCAAGTCTGTCGCCTGACACATCGTTCTCCTTTTCTGTCCGGGATGATTCCATAATAGATATTTTACGTTATAATTCAAAATTAGAAAGCTAGCGGAGGTGCAAAAACAAATGAGTCTTGTACTTTATAACGACCTGACCCGGACGAAAGAGCCTTTCGTTCCCGTAAGGGAAGGCCATGTAGGCTTCTACAGCTGCGGGCCCACGGTCTACGACTATTTTCACATAGGAAACGCCCGTCCCTTCATCGTCTTCGACGTACTCAGAAGATATCTGGAGTTCAGCGGGTATGAAGTTACTTTCGTGCAGAACTTCACCGACATCGAGGACAAGATGATAGCAAGGGCCAACCGGGAGGGCATCACCGTCCGGCAGTTGGCGGACCGCTTCATCGAGGAGTACTACAAGGACGCCGACGCCCTGGGCGTAAGACGGGCCACCCACAACCCCCTGGCCACGGAGCACATGGAAGAAATCATCGAACTGGTCTCCTCCCTCGTAAAAAAGGGCCACGCCTACGAATCGGAGGGGGACGTCTATTTTGACGTAAAAAGCTTCCCCCCGTACGGCTCTCTGTCGAAGCAGACCCTGGACGAGCTTCAGTCGGGCGCCAGGGTGGACGTCACCGAAAACAAGCGGCATCCTCTGGACTTCGCCCTCTGGAAGGCGGCCAAGGAGGGAGAGCCCTTCTGGCCCAGCCCGTGGGGGGACGGCCGCCCGGGCTGGCACATAGAGTGCAGCGCCATGTCCATGCGCTACAGATCGGAAGAGCGT
>CAZXOD010000013.1:17807-20851 GCA_964642285.1 uncultured Synergistaceae bacterium | reverse complement strand
CCAGCACCTCTGTGGGTATGTCCTCATACCGGTACTCCGACGAAAACTTTGACAATCTCGCGTTGATTGTGTCCATCACGACCTATTCCTCCCTATTGGATGTGGAGCATCTCCGCGAAGGAAGCTATTTCCTCGCGGTTTTCTATGGACATGGCCGCGGCCATGATTTTTTCTGCCTTTTCGCCGTCTATTACCCCTCCGGTGACGTCCCGGAATTTTTCGGCCAGCTCCTCGTTGGACATGGGATTTTCCGCGTCGCCTTTGGCGTGGTCTATTCTGGTAGACGCTGCGTTGCCCTGTTTGTCCCTTATCTCCACTACCATGGAACGGGGATTGGGGTAAACTTTTTGAATCTCCTCGTCCACCTCTATCCTGACCAGGTCTGAGACCCGCCTGACCTCCTGGTCGGCGATGGCCTCCTCCTCGTACTCCCGGATTCCCGCCTTTCCCCGCACCAGTATGGACGCGATGCCGTACTGTATGCTCAGCCTTGCGTGAAGGGGGGAGCGGTAGTCGGGGATGTCGGAGCCCTGCTTGGCGTTGCGGTGGGTCCTCACCACTATGGACTCGATGTTTTCCGGGGTAAAGGGGTGTTGTTCAAGGTCCTTCTGGGTGGCCTCAATGGCATAGTGGACGTACCGGCAGGAGCAGTAGGGCTTGAAGTAGATCCGCAGAATGTGCCAGTCCTTGCCGAGGTCGGCGTCTACTATTTCTTCCCTGACATCGTCGGCGAAGCAGTGGAAGAAGCCCAGCCGGCCCTCCAGAATTTCAGCGGGCCCCGTCATTCCGTCCCGGGCGAGCATGGCGGCCATGATGCCGTTTTTGGCGGCGTTGCCCGGGTGGACGTGCTTTGACACGGCGCCGTCGATCTCGTACTGGTTGATCCCCGAGGCCATGCTTCCCGCAATGCCCAGGGCGTTTACGGTAAGCTCCGGCGTCAGGCCAAGTATTTTGGCCGCCGCGGCGGTGGTCCCGAAGGTGGCGATGGTGCCTGTGGGGTGAAAGCCTTTAAGATAGTGGCCCGGGTTTATGGCCGTGCCGATGCGCAGGGATACCTCGTACCCCGCGACGATAGCCTCGATCAGTTTTTTGCCGTCAATGCCCTCCGCCTCCCCCAGGGCAAGAGCTGCCGGCACTATGGATGCCCCCGGGTGATAAGTGGCGTATTTTGTTCCGTCGTCAAGCTCCAGGGCGTGGGCGGCCATGCCGTTGACGAAGGCCGCGGTCATGGGGGATTTTTTAAGGCTGCTCCCCGCCACGACGGACAGGCCTTTTTCATCCAGCCTCTCGGCGAATCGGCGGCCCGCTCTGCCGCTCAGGGAGAGCCTGCTTCCTGCCAGCAGCGCTCCCACGGTGTCCATGAGGCACCGCCTTGCCTGAGAGACTACGTCCCCGGGCAGTGAATCATAAGAGAGGGAGTGGGAAAAGGCCGAAAGTTTTTCGGTCAGGGTAGCCATGGACGCCTCAATCCTCCCAGGGGACTTCCAGGGCGAAGAGGGGAGCGTACTGCTGGCACCCGTAGACGTCCGTTTCGCCGGGGCCGCCGCTGGGGCTGGTGCGCTGGATATTCGCCTTTATCCCCATGCCGGGGTCGAAAAACATAAAATCAAGAATCTTCTCTTCGGGGAGGCCGTAGGCGTCGGCGATGGCCTTTTGGGTCACCACGCCGGTTTTTTTAACTTTCTCGTAAGTCTCCCGCTCGGCGAAGATTATCTCCAGGGTGATCATAAAGCTCCCTGCATTCTTGCTTCTGATAGTTCGCGCCAGGTCGCAGATGTTTTTAGTTTTCATGACTTATGAAACCTCCCGAAATGGTCAAGTATCTCCTTGTAGCCCACAGTCCGGGCATCGGACTCCACGCAGATCTTCCAAAGTTCCGTGACGAACTCCTCCGGGTAGTAGGGCGCCAGCATAGCCGTAAGTTTTTCCATGAGGTCGGGATCGTTTACGGGGTTTTCCGGCTCGCCCTTCGCGACGGGGATGGCCTTCTCGAAGGTCCTGCCGTCCTTCAGCGCCAGGCGCATCCAGGCGCCCCGCTCCTCGGGGTAGATGGCGTTCATTTGTTCGTCTTCCTCTATGGTGACCGACGACGCAACCCGCCGCAGCTCTTCGTCAGCCAGAAGCTCGGGGGTGTAGTCCTGCAGGGTGACGTTGCCCTTGCGGAGGGCCAGGGCGAGGGAGAAGGGCATGCTGAACATGGCCTCCTCAAAGGTGGCGGGCAGGAAGATCTGTCCCACCTCCACAATGCCCAGTCTGTAAGTTTTTACATGGATTGATTTAACGTCGCTCTCGGTGCAGCCCAGGACGGCTTTAGCCTCCCGGGCCAGGTCGATGGCGGCGTGACAGTGTCTGCAGGTGGGGTAAAGCTTGGTGTAGGTAAGCAGAATTTCCCACCTCTTGCCAAGGTCTCCGACCAGCCCCTCCTCGGAGTATTCTCCGTCGCACATGGCCTTGAGCCAGCCGTGCTGCCCCTCGAAGAGGGTGCGGGGAGATTTTGCGCCCCGAAGGGCAAACTCCGCTGAAAGCACTCCCGCCAGAGCCGCCTTGCCCGGCTGCAGGGGCTTTATCCCCGGGTGGTCGTGGAGCATCTCCTGGAGACCCGCGCTCTGAAGGCCCCCCATGGACATGGCATAAGCAAACTTATCGGCGGGCAGTCCCATAATGGAGGCGCAGCCTGCCGCCGCTCCTATGGTTCCGCAGGTGCCTGTGGAGTGGAAGCCCCGCTTCAGGTGGGAGGGATTAATGGCTCTCGCTGCCCGGAGCATGGCGTCGTAGGCTATGACTATTCCCTTTAAGATCTCAGGGAAGGACGAGTTTTTTTTCTCCGCCATGGCCAGCACCGCCGGGATGACCGCTACCGCCGGGTGGGAAGTTCCCCACCGGTGGCCGTCGTCAAGCTCGATGGAGTGGGCCATGATTCCTATGGCGAGGGCGGCCCAGGGCGCCGGCAATTTGGCGCCGTCGCAGAGTATGGTGGCCTCCTGTCTGCCCCCTGTCTCTTTGACGTAGTCGATGGAGATGGAGGCCACTTCCCCCTCTTTGTA
>CAZXOD010000013.1:16029-17797 GCA_964642285.1 uncultured Synergistaceae bacterium | reverse complement strand
TCAGCACCCGTCGGGCTTTTTCCATTACCTCCGCGGGGATGTCCTCCGTCCTGAGGGAGGCGTAGAAGTCGGCCTGTTTTGTGAGCAGAGTTTTTTCCGGATTGATCTCCACGGCGCTAAACTCCCGAAACTGTCTCGAAGGTATAGCGGAAGATCTCCGGGTCCAGATGATCTTTAAGTGTAATGAGATGGTCTACAGTCCACTGGTAGCACTTGTTCTTCGGGAAAAGGGGTTCGTCGGTCAAAAGGGCCACCGAGCCTCCCGAGGAGTTCATCTGTCCGGGGTAGCTCATATAGAAGAAGCGGAACTTGGCGCACTTGGCTACTGAGGTGGCAAGCTCAAGATCCTTGGAGATGACCTCGATGACGACGGCCACCTCGTGGGACTGGGTGATCTCCACGGGCTCGTTCTCCCTCATGACGGCGTTTTTGCCGTAGGGATGGAAGAAGAGCTCGTACTGGTCGTCCCTGGCGGGGCCGATGATGTCCGAGACCTTGGCCCTGGTGTCCGCCAGGATCTGGTCGAGATGGGCGATGGCCCTGGTGTCCCGGATGCCCACCAGGTGATATACCCTGTGGCCCGCCTCCCCCGCTCCCTCAAGCTTGACCTTGTAGCTTCCGTCGGGGGACGGGACGAAGAGGCTGCCCGATACCTTGCATATCCTGTCCGTCTGGGCCTCGTACTTGCTGGCGTGCATGTCGAGGATGCCGCCTGGGAGGGCCTGGACGAAGGGATTGGTCCGCTCGTACATGGAGTGAGCCGCCACGCTGTGAGGAGTGGCCTGCTGGTCGGGGTGCATGGGCTCGATAGTGAAGTGGTCGTCGTACACTGTGGCCACAATGGACTCCTTTACCTTCTGGGGCCAGCAGACCAGGGAGGCGCACTCCGCCGCCTTGCCCATGTGAAGGCTTATGCCCGGGTCAAAGCCCTTGAAAATGGGGTAGGAGGCCAGCACTGCGTCGTCGCAGGCCCGTCCGGCGATAATTACGTCGGCGCCTTCCTTCAGGGCGTGGACAAACTGCTCGATTCCCATGCTTGCGGTTACGTTGGTAGTGTTGTCAAGAACTTCGTCGGTCAGGGGGAAAGAGGCCCCGAGAGGTTCGCTCTCTCCCCTTCTGACCCGCTCCCTGATAGTGTCAATGGGTATCTGGGAGTAGATAAGGGCCATCTTGAAGGGCTCCATCTTCCGCTCTTTGGCTACTGACCTGATAATGTCGGCGTACAGGTCGACGCCCCTGTCCGTTCCGGTGGTGCTGCAGGATCCCACGATCATGGGAACCTTCTTTTTACGGGCCTCCAACAGGGTTATTTCAAGGTCGTGGCGCTCCCATTCGATGGGGTTGTGAGGCATATCGGCGCCCAAAAAAGTGGGGCCCGCGTCGGCTGTGCCCGCGTCGGCCCCAAAACAGTCGATATCCCTCTTAACGCCCTCGTAAAAGGTGCCTTTTTCAATAATATTGTCGCCCAGGTTGCCCGTCGAAACCAGCAGAGAAACTTTCCTCATGGATACGTCTCCTTCCGTGGTTATATTGTACGGTCGCAAAAGACTGACTACGGTAATTGATTGCCGAATTGTTACCGGCTCCATGATACCTGTATCGGCCTTCTCTTGTCAAGGCGAAGGGCAGATGGTATAAAATCATGGACAGTTTCAGTCTTTGCCGGGAATTTATGTTAAGCTTGCATTGAGGTCTGATTTATAAGAAAAGAAAGCAAGCGGAAATCTGCTTCCGCGTCAGGGCTTGCCCAAGATCTATCAAGATCTAT
>CAZXOD010000013.1:0-15929 GCA_964642285.1 uncultured Synergistaceae bacterium | reverse complement strand
TCAGGGAGGCGTAAAAGTGTTTAATGGGGAAGGTTACTCCGAGACTATGATCGAAATACTGCGGGCCCTGTACTTCAGCGGCAAGCTTCAGGCTTCCGCAGATCTTAGGAGCGCCCTTGAAAAAAGAGGGGTGGCCGTAGAGCCCAGGACCATCAGGTACCATATTACCAACCTGGAAAAAAGAGGCCTTGCCCGACGGTACGGAAACCGGGGGGCCGCCCTGACAGACAGGGGCGTTGCCGAGGCAAAGATGCTCTTTGTTTTCGACAGGGTGGGCGGGCTGGCCATGGAGACGGAGAGGCTTTCCCTGGAGTGCGACTACTCCCGGGCTTCGGGAAGGGGTAATATAATGGTCAACACCCTAATGGTTGACGAGGCCAGGGTGCCCGGGGCGCTTGAAATTCTGCGGGCGGTCTCCGAAAGCGGGGCAGTGCTCTCTCCCAGAATGGGGCTTCTTAACCCCGGCCAGAGGATGTGGAATTACGACGTTCCCGAGGGCAAAAAAGCCCTGATCGGGGTGTCAAGCCGGAACTACGACATCCTGCTTCAGCAGGCCCGCATACCCACCGAGACCAGCGCGACGGTGCTTCTGAGGATGGAAAAGAGGGTTCCCAGGGGTATCGCCGATATAATCTCCCATTCCGGCACTACTCTGAGCCCCGGCGAACTTCTTATAAGAGGAAAGTACACCTCCGTGTGGAGTGCGGCCAACACGGGAAGCGGCCTTGTTACGGCGGCGATAAAAACCTTTCCCTCCGTCTTCTTCGACGAGGTGGCTCAAATCCTTGAGAATACAGAAGTTGGGTTTCTGGCTGGAGCGGTGGAGCTCAAGGCCCAGATTCCCCAGTCCTATCTGATGACCTATAAAGACAGGAACAGGGGCTACATGCTCGTCTACGGAGGCGCCAATTTTTTCGCCCCTCTGGTGGAGCTGGGTATAGCGGGAGAGCTCTCCATAAGCCACAGCATTTTTCAAATCGAACGGATGCAGCCCGTTGAAGCGTTCGAAAGATAGTCCGCCCCTCAGTAAATCCGAAGACTCAGCTCTTCGCTAAGCCGCTTCATCATGGCAAGGCCCGCCGCGGAGTTTCCCCGCTTGTCCAGGGAGGGACCCCATGCGCCCACGCCCATCCTTCCGGGGACCGCCGCCGAGATGCCGCCGCCCACGCCGCTCTTGGCGGGGATTCCCACTGAGACGGCGAACTCTCCTGAGCCATCGTACATCCCGCAGGTTGCCATGATGGTGCGCACCACCCGGGCTACAGGAGGGGCAACCGTCTGCTCGCCGGTGAGGGGGTTTTTCCCGTCGGCAGCCAGAGTGGCGCCCAGGACTGCCAGGTCTTCGCAGTCCACCAGCAGGCTGCACTGCCGGAAGTAGACGTCCAGAATCTCATCCACGTCGCTCTCCAGGTTTCCTACGCTCTTCAAAAACCACGCCAATGCCCTGTTTCTGTTCCCCGTCTCCTTTTCAGACAGGTAGACAGCGGTGTCTATCTCCGCAGATTTTTTGCCCATGAGCCTGGCGGCCATTTCCTGCACCGCCGCAAACTTCTCCGCTCCCTCTTTCCATGGCAGGAGGGAGAGCACCGCGATGGCGCCTGAGTTGATCAGGGGGTTGTGGGGCCTGTGGGGCGCGTCCATCTCAAGACGCATGATGGAGTTGAAGGGGTCGGCTAGAGCGGACATGCCCACTGCCGAAAAAACTTTTTCCTCCCCCAGCGTATCCAGAGCCAGGGCAAGGGATACCACCTTTGAAACGGACTGCATGGTGAAAGGGCTTTTGGTATCTCCGGCGGAAGCGGGCCCCGAGGCCAGATCAAAGACGGCCAGTCCCGACGCGTCGGGCCTCCCCTTGCCTAGCTCCGGTATGTAGGTGGCCACCCGCCCCTGTTTCCATACATCTTCGCACTCCCTGACGATGGTTTCAAGAAGAGTATTCATGGCGCGCCTCTCTTTCCTGGGAAATTTAACGCACATCTGCTCCGGCCGCGGCGCAACCGCTCCCGGGGCGGCCCCGGCTTGACATGGGCGGCTGCATCTTCCGTGCGTCTTATTATCTATGCTTGTACGCATTAGTTTACATAATTAGAGTCGCTCTGTCACTATGCTGCGCGGGCGACGGAGCGCCGTTTTAACCGGAGCGTGCTTTAATTCGGAAATGCGTCTTGACGGGGGGCGTCGTTATATGTAAGATTTTAAAAAATTAAATGGCTATCAAATTAGGAATGCTTTTAATGGCTTTTTAGGAGTCGATCGCTACTTTTCACAGGCAGAAAAGGAGGTACGAAAGATGAGCGAGAAAGAAGAAAAAGTCATGAAGGAGAAGCTCACCACAGTTACCGGCGCTCCTGTGCCGGACAACCAGAACGCCGTGACGGCGGGACCCAGGGGGCCCATGCTCCTCCAGGACGTGTGGTTTCTGGAGAAGCTTGCCCACTTTGACCGGGAAGTAATTCCCGAGAGACGGATGCACGCCAAGGGCTCGGGAGCCTTCGGCGCGTTCACCGTAACCCACGACATAACGAAGTATACCAAGGCCAAGATTTTTTCAGAGGTAGGCAAGAAGACAGAGACCTTTGTCCGGTTCTCCACCGTGGCGGGGGAGAGGGGCGCCGCCGATGCGGAACGGGACATCCGCGGATTTGCAATTAAGTTCTACACGGAAGAGGGCAACTGGGACCTGGTGGGAAACAATACTCCCGTCTTTTTCCTGAGGGACCCTCTTAAGTTTCCTGATCTGAATCACGCTGTTAAGCGTGATCCCCGCACCAATCTGCGGAGCGCTAAAAACAACTGGGATTTCTGGTCGTCTCTACCGGAGGCGCTTCATCAGGTGACCATCACCATGAGCGACCGGGGCATACCCCTGTCCTACCGCCACATGCACGGCTTCGGAAGCCATGCCTACAGCATGATCAACGAGGCAAACGAAAGGATCTGGGTGAAGTTCCACTTCCATTCGCAGCAGGGCATAAAAAATATGACTGACCAGGAAGCGGAGGAGATCGTCGGCAAATGCCGCGAAAGCCACCAGCGGGACCTGTACGACGCCATCGAGCGGGGAGACTTTCCCCGGTGGACCCTGTTCATCCAGGTGATGACCGAGGAGCAGGCGAATAACATGCCCTACAACCCCTTCGACCTTACCAAAGTGTGGTATAAAAAGGACTTCCCGCTGATAGAGGTGGGGCAGCTAGAACTGAACAGGAACCCCGACAACTACTTCAGGGACGTGGAGCAGGCGGCCTTCAACCCCGCCAGCGTGGTGCCGGGAATCAGCTTCTCCCCCGACAAGATGCTCCAGGGAAGGCTCTTTTCCTACGGCGACGCCCAGAGATACCGCCTTGGCGTGAACCACCACCAGATTCCGGTCAACGCGCCCCGGTGCCCGGTAAACAGCTATCACAGGGACGGACAGATGCGGGTGGACGCCAACGCGGGGAGCACCATCGGCTACGAGCCCAACAGCTACGGCAAGTGGCAGGAGCAGCCGGAGTTCAGGGATCCTCCTCTCAATCTTTCCGGACCGGCCTGGCAGTGGAATTTCAGGGAGGACGATGACGACTACTATACCCAGCCGGGAAAACTTTTCCGGCTTATGAGCCCCGAACAGCAGAAGGTCCTTTTCGAAAATACGGCAAGAAACATGGGCGACGCGCCCAAGATGATCAAGCTGCGCCATATAGGCAACTGCATGAAGGCGGATCCCGCCTACGGCCGGGGAGTGGCCGCCGCGCTCGGGATTTCGCCGGAGGAAGCAGAATAGGGCTTCGCCTTTCTTTGACGGGGGGCGCGCCCTTGGACGGGGCCGCCCCGTTTTTTAACCGCCGGCCGGCCCGGAGGGGGTAGTTTTGTGATCAGCTTTACAAAATTGTTGTTGGACCGGGAGCATTTCGGCGACAGACTCCGTTACGGGCGAGGCGGTTCCGCCCCCGCGGGCGCCGCTCCCGGCATGGGGCCCGTGGTGGTCTGGAACAGCACCAGGGCCTGCAATCTGGCGTGCCGCCACTGCTACGCCTCCGCCTCGGCGGGCAGGGCGGAGGATGAACTTACCACGGAGGAGGGGCGGACCTTTCTTGAATCCCTGGCCCGGCTCCGGGTTCCCGCCGTGCTGATGTCCGGAGGGGAGCCCCTCATGAGGGAGGACATATTCGAGCTTCTGGAATACGGCGCTTCTCTCGGGCTCCGCATGGTGCTATCCACCAACGGCACTCTTATTGACTCTGCAGTGGCAGCCCGGCTTCGGGCCGCGGGCGTGAGCTACGCCGGCATCAGCCTCGACGGCCTGGAAGAGGTCAACGATTCCTTCCGGGGAGTGAAGGGCGCCTTTGAAAAAGCCCTCGCCGCCTTCCGTCACTGCCGGGCCGCCGGACAGAAGGCCGGACTGAGGCTCTCCCTAACCCGGAGCACCGCCAGGGAGCTTCCGGCCATCTTCCGCCTCATCGAGGAGGAGGGGATCTCCAGGGTATGCCTCTACCACCTTGTGTCCGCGGGAAGAGGAGAAGAAATCCAGGAGGAGGATCTTTCCATGGAAGAACGCCGGGAAGCCCTGGACTTCCTGATGGAAAAAACCCTTGATTTCGGCGCCCGGGGCGTGGAAACGGAGATCCTCACGGTGGACAACCACTCCGACGGCGTCTACGTCTTCCTGAAGATGAGGGACAGAGATCCCGGGAGGGCGGAGCGGATCTTCAGCCTGCTGTCCCGGAGCGGGGGAAACCGCTCCGGCGTCGCCATAGGGGCCGTGGATTGGGCCGGTAACGTTACCATAGACCAGTTTACCCGCTCCATTATTCTGGGCAATGTCAGGGAGAGGGATTTCGGCGAAATCTGGCGGGGAGAGGGAGACGAATTTCTCGCCCGCCTGCGGGACAGAAAGAGGCATATCACGGGAAGGTGCGGGGATTGTCGCTGGCTGGACCAGTGCAACGGAAACCTCCGCGCCAGGGCAATGGCCGCAGGCGATTTCTGGGGGCCGGATCCCGGGTGTTGCCTCACCGACGGCGAGATTGGGCCGCAGGGGTGAATTGATGCTAATTTCCTGGAATACGACTACTAAATGCAATTTGTTTTGCAGGCACTGCTACCGGGAATCGGGCCCCGACGCCGACAGGTCGGGGGAGCTGACTGAAAGGGAAGGCCGGGAGCTTATCGCCTCCATAAAAAGGGCCGGATTCCGTCTGCTGATCTTCAGCGGCGGGGAACCTCTCCTGAGGGAGGATATCTTCGACCTGGTCGCCGCCGCCCGGGATGAAGGGCTTGTTCCCGCCATGGGCAGCAACGGCACCCTCATCACGCCGGAGGTTGCCCGGAGGCTTGCGGACAGCGGCCTCAGGGGAATTGCCATCAGCGTGGACAGTATGGACAGAGAGTACCACGACGCCTTCAGAGGTGTGGAAGGGGCCTTCGACAGGGCCGGGGAGGGCATTCAGAATGCCCTCGCGGCGGGGCTGCGGGTCCAGATCAACCTCACCCTGACTGACCGCAACCTGGAACAGTTCGGCCCCATGGTGGATTTTTACGAAGGACTGGGCGTCCATGCGGTTCACCCCTTCTTTCTCGTTCCTACAGGAAGAGCCCTTTCCATGGCGGAGGAGGAGCTGACGTCCGGGGCGTACTTTTCCATGATCAGGGCGGTTCTCGAAAAACAGGGGGAAACCGGCCTGGAGCTGAAGCCCACCTGTGCTCCCCAGTTTATGCCTATGGCCGCGGAGATGGGAATCCCCCAGAGATTTACTCGGGGGTGTCTGGCGGGGATATCCTACTGCTGCATTCTTCCCGGCGGAGACGTGCACGTCTGCCCCTACCTGCCCGTGAAGGCGGGAAACGTGAGGGAAACTCCTTTCGAAACCATTTGGGCGGAGAGCGAGCCGTTCCTCAAACTGAGGGACTCTTCGGCTTACGGGGGCGCCTGCGGTAAGTGCGATCACTGGTCGATCTGCGGCGGGTGCAGGGCCAGGGCCTTTTATTATACGGGGAACTATATGGAGGAGGAACCATGGTGCTTCCTGAGGTAGCCCTGGACGCCGTCAGTAGAAAACTGCTCAACCTCCTCCAGCAGGGCCTTCCTCTGGAGAGGGATCCCTACGGCATTCTGGCCCGCAGGCTGGACATTCCAAGGGGCGAGGTGTCAGGGCGAATCGACGCCCTTAAAGACAGGGGGGTCATCCGAAGGCTTGGCGGAGTCTTTGATTCCGCCGCCATGGGGTGCGAGAGCCTGCTGGTGGGGGCCGCGGTTCCGGAGGAGATTTTCGCCGAGGCGGCGGAGTTTGTGAACTCTTTTTCCGGTGTGACCCACAACTACCGCCGCTCCGGCGCGCTTAACATGTGGTTCACCATCGTGTCCAGAAATCCCGGGGAAATTGAAAGATTGCTGGAGACGCTGAAGGAGAGATTTGGCCTTGCCTCCGTCCACCCTTTTCCCAGGACGGCTCACTTCAAGCTAAGGGTTTTCTTCGACATGGAGGGAGAGTGACAGCCGTGGACAGAATGAGCAGGGAAATGGTAAGGGCGCTGCAGGGCAATCTGCCTCCGGGGGAGAACCCGTGGCTTGCTTTGGCCGAAACGCTGGGGATCTCCGAGGATGAAGTCGTCGCGCGGTTGAAGGCCCTGAAGGCCTCGGGAAAACTTAAAAGGGTGGGAGCCGTGCTCAGGCACCAGAATTCGGGTTTTACCGCCAACGGTCTGGCAGTCTTCCTGCCCCCGGAAGGGGAAACGGCCGAGCTTGGGCAAAAACTGGCGGAAAGCCCCATGGTCAGCCACTGTTATGAAAGAGCCCCCGCCCCCTCGTGGCCCTACACCCTTTACGCCATGATCCACGGCAAAACAGAAGAGGAGATTTCAGCCTTCGCGGAGGCCTTTGCCTCTGAAAACTCCGTGGAGAGCTATGAGGTTCTTTTCAGCCGTGAAGAGCTTAAAAAAACCAGCATGGTCTATTTCGACGCTCGGGAGACCGACGCTCCATGACCGGAGCTGCCGTGGACGGCGCCTGGAAGCCGGCCTTTCCCCAAAAATCATAAATGTCTTTTTCTTAAAAATCCCCTCCTTCCGCGCTGTTAAGGGAGTAAACGGAACATACCTGTCCGCCGGAGGACAAATAATATTATACGTAACTCTCCCAGTTCAGAGTCCCGACTTTTGGCTCATGGCCCGGGCGTCCGCATAATGGCATAATATTGAGGCGCGAGACGGGGCAGTTTGTTCCGGAGGGCTATGACGATTTTGTAGACGAAATTATTTTGTTGATGTAATATCCTGTATATAAGAAGGCGCTGCAAAATCCTTTTTTTGTTATACTAACCGCAGGGAAGGATCCGCCTTTGAGCCCGAGGCCTTATGAAAACTTTACCTCCTCTGCGGTATGCCGTGCGGCCCCACATTCGTCGGAAAGGCATGTCCCATCCCGGTCAGGCGTTACTGCGCCACCTTTCGAAAAGGACGGCCGGGTTCAAACTACATTACGGGAGGTAATCATCGTGACGACAAAGATGTCTTTTACAGCAGCCGGAGATATGCTGGTACAAAGACGCCTGCCAGGAAGCTATCCGGGTTTCGAGGAGATAGCGGCACAGATTCAGAAGGGAGAATTCCGCTTTTTTAACCTGGAGACAACCCTTCACGACTATGAAACTTATGGTTCCCAATACAACGGCGGCAGCTACCTCTGCGCCCCTCCCGAAGTGCTGGACGACGCAAGACGCTTCGGATTCAATATAACCTCCTTCGCCAACAACCATACGCTGGACTTTTCCTACGGTGGAGTGGAAAAAACCCTTCACCACCTCCGCAAGGCCGACTTCCCCCACGCGGGAGTGGGGATGAACCTGGAACAGGCTTCCGCCCCCGCCTACCTGGACTGCGATAACGGAAGAGTTGCCCTCATCGCCGTAACTTCCTCCTTCAACCCGGCCGCCATGGCCGGCGCCGCTTCTCACTCCATCATTGGCCGGCCCGGAGTAAACGGCCTTCGCCACAACAGAACCTTCTACCTGGACAAGGAGAGCGCCGAGGCCCTTAAAAAAATCGCCGCCCTTACCAACATCAACGCCCAGCGGGAAGTAACCCGTGCAGAAGGGTATCTGCCCTCTCTTCCTGAGAACGTTATTGAATTTGACACCCTTCATTTCGAGGTAGGGGAGGGCATTGGCAAGAAGACCACCGTCCACCCCGCCGACATGGCAAGGGTGGAGCGGGCGATTTACGACGCAGGCCTTCAGGCGGACTATATTGTCGTCTCCTATCACGGCCATGAGATGAAGGCCGACGTCAAGCGGGAGGGGGCGGAGTTCCTGGAGGAGTTCGCCCGCAGGTGCATCGACTGCGGCGCCCATGCGGTGGTGGGCCACGGCCCCCACGTAATCCGGGCTATTGAAATCTACAAAGACCGCCCCATCTTCTACTCCCTGGGCGACTTTGTGCTTCAGAATGAGAACACCCGGAGACAGCCGGCAGAGTACTTCGAACAATACGGCCTCTCCTCCGACGCTACCATGCACGACCTCTTCAAGGCCAGGGGAGCGAACTTTACCCGGGGACTTCAGACCAAGAGAGAGGCCTTCGAGACCTTCATCCCCCACTGGGTGATGGAGGGGGGTAAAGTAAAGAGCATCGACCTGCTGGCGGTGGATCTGGGATTTGGCCTGCCCAGAAGCCGCAGCGGATGGCCCGCTCCGGCTAAGGATTCCTCCATCATGGAGCAGCTGGCGGAGCTTTCCGCACCCTTTGGCACTAAACTTGATATTTCAGGCAACCGCGCCCGGGTGATTTTGCCCTGAGACGGGCGGCCAAATTTAAAATGAGGGGGGGGCGGAAATAATTTAAATTAGTGTGGTATAAGTAGAGGCAGCTGTTCCAGATCGAACCAATGATTCCGAATCAGTGAAAAAAGGCATTTTCTCAGTGTTTCATATCATTGATCCGACAAGGAGGAGAAACATGAAAAGGCAGTCCATTCTTGCGATACTGGTTCTGATTGTTATTGCGGCTTTCTGCGGCGGCGCGCTCGCGGAAGAGAAGGTTCTTCGCCTGAGCACCCTGGCGCCTCTTACCACCGTGGACCCCCATTCCACGGTCAATATCCAGGACAAGATGGTAATTTTCCAGGTCTTCGAACCCCTTCTGAACCAGAACGAGGCCACGGGAGAGTACGAGCCCCGGGTGGCGGAAAGCTATACCATCAGCGACGACGGCCTTCTCTACACCTTCAAAATCAGAAAGAACGCCAAATTCCACAACGGCGAGGACGTGAAGGCGAGCGACGTGGTCTTCTCCCTGAAGCGGGCCGCGGCAAACCCCAAGATGAGAAGCTGGCTCGTCATTATGGAAGACGCCGTGGAAGTGGACGAGTATACGGTTGAGGTAAAACTCGCCCAGGCCAACGCAGCCTTCCTCAATAACCAGAGCGTTGTGATGATGATCAGCCAGAAGGAAGTGGAGGAGCAGGGCGAAGAGTACGGCACCAAGCTCACTCTCTCCGGTACGGGCCCCTACTACTTCACGTCCCTCAACCACGACGTGGAGTGGACCTGCAAGGCCTTCCCCGACTACTACCTCGGAGAGGCCGCCATCAAGCAGCTTCACTATGTTCCCATCATAGAGGCCTCCGCGGGCCTGATCGCCTTCGAGTCCGGCGAACTTGACTGGTACATAGCCCCCATCGCCAACTGGGATGCTCTAACGTCGAACCCCAAGTTCAAGACCGAGCTCGTCCCCGCCAACCACATCTCCTTTGTGGCGGTCAACTACCTCAACAAGCCCCTTGACGACGACAATATCCGCAAGGCCATAGCCTACTCCATCGACAAGGAAGCCATGAACATCGCCTGCTACGACGGCCACGCCGTAGAAGCGGACTTCATGATCCAGCCCCAGAACACGGGTGCTCCGACGGAAGGACTTGTCTACAACTACGATCCCGAGAAGGCAAGAGAGTACGTTAAAAAGTCAGCCTATCCCGACGGCGTTCACCTTGGCGCCATCAACTGTTCTGCGGGCGGCTACTTTGAAAAGATGGCCCAGGTATTCCAGATGAACCTCGCCGATATCGGCCTGACCTGCGACATCAACCGCCTGGACTCCGGCACCAACCTGGAGTTGTCCCGGTCCCAGAAGTTCAACCTCCTGTGCTCGGGCTTCGCCCCCAACGGCGACTATGAAAGCGCCAGACCCTACTACTACACCAAGTCGGTGGGTGCCTTCTACGTGAAGTACGAGGGCGACAAGTTCGACTACAAAAAGATGGACGAACTTTGGGACGCGGCTATTGCCACCCCCGTAGTGGAAGAGAGGCAGAAACTCTACCGCGAGCTTACCGACATGCTCTCCGACACCGCGACCATGATCCCGGTCTTCCACAAGGTGCAGCCCTACGTGTGGAATCCCGCGGTCTCCATACCCGTGAACTACCCCAACTATCCCCGGGTTTACGAGTGGTCCTGGGCAAAATAGTCAAAAAAGCGGACGATGAGCAAGACCACGGGTAAGTCAAGTTAACCGCAGGCGGAAGGGCGTGGTCGCCCTTCCGCCGTCTTTACGCGTAAGTAGCGCGTAAAATCTGTCTGCAAAAAAGTGCTTTTCAAGGGAGGGTGCGTCTTTGCATCGATTTATCCTTAAGCGCCTGATGATGATGGTCCCCATCGTGATAGGTGTGTCCCTGCTGATCTTCGTAATCATAGACATGATTCCCGGCGACCCCGGATCAAGCCTTCTGGGCGCCGGAGCCCATCAGGAAGATATCGACATGATGAACGAGCAGTTGGGCTACAATAAACCGCTTTACCAGCGATATCTTACCTATATGTACAACGCCGTATTCAAGCTGGATTTCGGAAAATCCTACGCCACAAAGAAACCTGTTTTGGCCGAAATCGCCAACCGGATGCCTGTATCTCTTAAGGTGGCTTTCAACGCCATTCTCTTCTCTCTGGTATTTGGAGTGCCCCTGGGGGTGCTGTCGGCGGTAAAGCAGAATACTGTCTTCGACAGGGTGCCCACGGGAATAGCTCTGCTGATGGCATCCCAGCCGGCCTTTTTAATAGGATTGGTCCTCATGCTTATTTTTTCGCTCCGTCTCGGCTGGTTCCCCGCCACGGGAATTGAAAGCTGGAAGAGCTACGTAATGCCCATGATAGCCCTGGGACTCCCCTACGGAGGACGGCAGCTCCGTTTCACCCGGTCCAGCATGCTGGAGACCATCCGTCAGGACTACGTCCGCACGGCCAGGGCCAAGGGCGCCAGCGAACGGCTTGTTATCTGGAGGCACGCCATGAAAAATGCCCTGCTCCCGGTTATAACAGTAGCCGGCAACAGCTTTGGCATCCTCATTGGAGGAGCCATAGCCACGGAGACTCTCTTCGGCCTTCCTGGGCTCGGGTCTTTTATTGTGGCGGGCATAAGGCAGAAAGATGTGCCGGTGGTCACGGGAGGCATCATAGTCTTCGCCGTGGTCTTCGCCTTCGTCATTTTGGCGGTGGACCTCTCCTACGCCATGGTCGACCCCAGGATAAAGGCGAAATACTCAGGGGGGAGGCGATAGCATGACTTCCACGACAGTTGAAGTTGCCGGAGAGGTTATGGTATTCAAAAAAGAGAGCCGCTGGAAAGAGGTCTGGCGCAGACTAAAGAAAGACAAGCTGGCCATGTTTGCCCTGGCTGTAATATGCATAATGCTCATCGTAGCCATATTTGCAGACTTTATCGCATCCTATGATACAGCCCTGAAGATGAACCTCCGCCAGAAACTGGCTCTGCCCTCAGCCGCCCACTGGTTCGGCTGCGACGGCTACGGCCGCGATCTGTTCGCCCGGTGCGTTCACGGCTCCAGAGTTTCACTGAGCATCGCCTTTTCCACGGCCATAGCTACGCTGATCGTCGGCAGCTTCTTCGGCGCCCTGGTGGGCTATGTCGGAGGCAGACTGGACGACATAGTTATGAGGGGCCTCGACATTTTCTCCGCAATTCCCTCGATTTTGTTTGCCATGGCTATGGTGGCGGCCCTTGGGTCCGGCATAGTAAATATATGCATCGCCATTGCTTTGACAAACATACCTGCGTTTGTGCGGATAGTGCGGTCATCGGTGCTGAATATCGCCGAACAGGAGTATATAGAGGCGGCCCGGGCGGGGGGCGCTTCCATAATACGCATACTCTTCAAGCACGTTCTGCCGAATGCGGTAGGAACCATCATAGTTCAGACTACCGCCAACGTGGCCTCCATGATATTGATCGCCGCCACTCTCAGTTTCCTCGGCATGGGAATAAATCCTCCCCAGCCGGAATGGGGCGCCCTGGTCAGCGAGGGGAAGGAGTTTCTGCGCACCGCTCCCCATCTGATACTCTTCCCGGGCCTCATGATATGCATCGCATCCTTTTCTATGAGCATCCTGGGCGACGGACTGCGGGATGCCCTTGATCCCCGTCTGAGAGTTTAGGGAGGCCGGCGTTATGACAGAGCAGCTTATCAGCGTAAAAAACTTGTCGGTTCAGTATAAGACCGACCTTGAAACGGTATATGCCGTGAACGATATCTCCTTCTCCCTGAAGAAAGGAGAAACCTTCGGCCTCGTCGGCGAGACGGGCGCGGGCAAGACGACCACCGCCCTAACCATAATGCGCCTGCTTCCCGCGGAAACGGGCAGGGTAACTGGCGGCGCCATAGAGTTTGAGGGCAGGAACGTCCTGGAACTCCCCGAGTCGGACATGAGGTCCATCCGGGGAGAGAGAATATCCATGATCTTTCAGGATCCCATGACCAGCCTGAACCCTGTGATGTCGGTGTCCGAACAGATAGCCGAGGCCATGGAGCTTCACAACCGGGATGGCAAAAGCCAGGAAGAGATTCAGAACCGCGTCGATGAGGTGCTTACGATGGTAGGCATTCCATCTTTCCGGAAAAATCACTTCCCGCACCAGTTCTCCGGCGGCATGAAGCAGAGAGTGGTCATAGCCATGGCCCTTGCCTGCGAGCCGGTGCTTCTTATCGCCGACGAACCCACCACGGCTCTGGACGTCACCATTCAGGCCCAGGTGATAAGCATGATCCGCACCCTTCGGGACAGGCTGGGCACCGCCATGATCATGATCACCCACGACCTGGGCATAGTTGCTCAGACGTGTGACAATGTGGGGGTAATGTACGCGGGCGCCCTGGTGGAAACGGGAACTGCGGAGGACATCTATACGTCGTCGGATCACCATCCCTACACAGAGGGACTCTTCGGCTCCATCCCCAACCTTAAGAAAAAGACGAGCCGTCTGACGCCCATCCCGGGTCTGATGCCCGATCCAACCAGTCTCCCCAAGGGGTGCAGCTTCGCCCCCCGGTGCCCGAAGAAGATGGATATTTGCGACGTGGAATCTCCTGCCATTTTCAGAAACGGAACGCACCTCATATCCTGTCATCTTTTTAATGGCCTGGACAGCTGGCGGAAGGAGGGAGTCTAAATGGAACAAATGGCTGGCGCCGTCCCGTTGCTGGAGACGAGAAATTTAAAGAAATACTTCAAAGTCAAGGAAGGCTTGCTTCATGCCGTGGACGATATAACCATCCAGATTCCCCGCAAAAAGACTCTCGGCGTCGTGGGCGAATCAGGGTGCGGAAAGTCAACCCTGGGCAGAACTATCCTCCGACTTCTCGACGCGACGGGCGGCGAGGTGCTCTATAACGGGGAAAACATCCTGAAATTTGGCACAAAAAAGATGAAAGAGATGCGCCAAAAGATGCAGATAATCTTCCAGGATCCGTACTCCAGCATTAACCCGCGGATGTCCGTGGCCGAGATTATCGCCGAGTACATGATTATACACAACACCTACCCCGACAAAAGGTCTGCCTTCCAGAAGGCTGCTGAGCTCATGGACATTGTGGGGCTCGCAAGACGATACGCTAATACTTATCCTCATGAGCTGGACGGAGGAAGACGACAGAGAATAGGCATAGCCCGCGCCCTTTCACTCAGCCCCGAATTCATTGTCTGCGACGAGCCCGTATCTGCCCTGGACGTTTCCATCCAGGCCCAGATACTCAACCTCCTGATGGATATCCAGCAGGACAGGGGGCTCACCTATATGTTCATAACTCATGACCTGTCGGTGGTAAAACACATCTCCGACGAGATAGTGGTGATGTACCTCGGACACTGCGTAGAGCGGGCGCCCTCTGATCTGCTCTTCGAAAATCCCCTGCATCCCTACACAAGAGCGCTGCTATCGGCCATTCCCATGCCCGATATCTCTATGAGGACAAGGGAGATAAAGCTGATTATGGGGGAGGTCACCAACCCCATAAACCCGGCCCCCGGCTGCAGATTTGCGACGCGGTGCGAACAGGCGATGGATATCTGCAGATCTGTTACGCCTCAGCTTTTAACCCAAAAGTATCCTGACGGGCAGGATGTAATCCATCAGGTTGCGTGCCACCTTTACTCTTAAATGCAGGGGGTTCCTGATGGTATTCTAGGCCTCTGAGCCTTTTAGGATAATGCCCGCGGCAATGTAGCCCCGCTCATTTACGGGCGGGGCCTTTTTAAAAGAGACTTGCAGAAAAGGCATTAAAAAATTTTGCACAGGAGGAAACTGATGAAAATAGGCATCTGTCTTTTTACTCACGAAACAAACACTTTTTCCCCCTTAAGGTCGGATTTTCAGTCTTTAAAGGCCGGCTGGGAGGATGCTTCTGAAGTAATCTCCAATCACAGTGGAAAGCCAAGCTTTCTTGGAGGGGCAATAAAAGCGGGAGAGGAGTACGGCGTTGAACCGGTTCCTCTGCCGAGTCTTTACGGAGCTGCCGGGCCCCTTATTTTAAAAAGTTGCGTTGACTATGTAATGGGCGCGATTTGTGCCGAATTGGAAAAGGTTAAAGACGAAATTGACGGCTTATTTTTAGCTCTGCACGGAGCGGGCTGCGCCGAGGGAATTGACGATCTTGAAGGCTATGTATTGGGAGAGGTCCGCAAAGTAATTGGGAATAAGCCAGTCACAGTCTCCCTGGACCTTCATGGGAATATTACTGACGAGATGTTAGAAAAATCCGACGGTCTCTTTGGAATAAAAGAGTATCCTCACATAGACATGGACCAGGCCGGTTTTATGGCGATGAAATGCCTCATAAAAAAAATAAAGGGTGAGATGAATCCTGTAACCACCCTTGTCAAGCTGCCCCTGCTCCTTGCTCCCGGAACAAGCAGCACTTTTTTGGAGCCCATGAAGAGCCTCAAAGAATATTTTGCAAATTTTTGCCGTGAAAACGGACTTGTCGACGTCTCCTTCTTCCACGGCTTTCCTTTCAGCGATCACTCTGATACAGGGGCTTCCGTCGTAGTAATTGCCGATGGATACGAGCCCGGGGAGGAGGCGGCTCGTCTCGCGTCCTATGTTTGGGAGAGACGTTTTGAATTTGTGCCGGAATCTCTCTCCGCTGCCGAGGCCGTTGATTCAGCACTGGAGAAGCTGCGGGATGGTTTTGTGGTAATAAATGAAACATCGGACAACCCCGGTGGAGGAGCTCCCTGTGATGGGACCCATCTCCTGCGGGAGCTGGCAGAAAGAAATCTGCCAGGTTCAATCATGGCATATATCGTTGACCCAGAGTCGGTTGAAATCTGCCACAGGGCGGGCGTTAACGGAAAGGTGGACCTCCATATAGGAGGCAAGACCGATGGATTTCATGGGAATCCCCTTGAAGTCAAGGGTGCTGAGGTTTTAAATCTCTCTGAAGGAAAAATCATCTTCACATCCCCCATGAGAAAGGGGATCCCCTTCAGCTACGGCAGATCGGCCAGGATAAAAGTGGGAAACATACAGTGCATTTTGGTCACCAATAGATATCAGACCTTGGACGACAGGGCATTTTTAATGACGGGGGCCGATATTAACGAGTTCAGGCTTATAGGCATAAAGTCATCAAACCACTTCCGCGCCTTCTTCCAGCCCCT
>CAZXOD010000012.1:0-21540 GCA_964642285.1 uncultured Synergistaceae bacterium | reverse complement strand
TTATGAACGGCAAAAAATTTGACAGCCTTACAGACCAGCAGAAGGAATGGATCTCCGAGGGTCTTAAGCAGGCTACCGCCGAGGAGCGCAAGATAACCTACGCCATGCTCTCCGAGTCCAAGGAGAAGGTCATCGCCGACGGCGGCACGGTTAACTCCATCGATAAGGCGCCCTTCATCGCCATCGCCGTCCCCATCCAGGACAAGCTGGCCAAGGATCTGGGAATCGAGGAGCTGGTCGAAAAGGTCAGGGCCGCCGGCAATTAACGAAACAGAATAATTACGTATGCTCCCCGCGTTTCTCCCCGAGAGCGCGGGGAACTTCGTATCCTGGATACGAGAACTTCGTCCGGGGAAGGGTATCGAATGGGGGGAATATTTTGAAAAAAACTATCGAACGAATGGTTCGCTTTCAGGAAAACCTGGGAATGGGCCTGCTGACCGTCTTTTTTCTGGCCATCCTCGCCCAGATCATCGCCCGGTACGCGGCCATACCCCTGCTCTGGACGGAGGAGCTGGCCAATTATTCCTTTATATGGGCGGTATTCATGGGAGCCTCTGTAATGGTTTATCACAAGGGACACTTCGCCTTTAACTTTATCTCTGATAAATTCACCGGCAGAAAACGGGCTCTGTACGACATCTGCCTGTCCGTCATCCTGCTCTGCTTCACTGTTCCCATGACATGGTACGGAGCGGTGGTGGTTATGGAATTCTGGGACTATAACTGGATCACGCTAAACTGGGTCAAGATGGGCTATACCTGGCTATGCCTTCCCATTTCAGGAGGCGCCATGACCCTTTATCTCCTCTGCCATATTGCCGAAAACATCATAGCTCTTAAGAAGGAGGAGGCGGCATAATGACAGCCTTTCTTATAATAGCTTTTTTCGTGCTGCTAATCTCCCTTGGGGTCCCCATCGCCTTCGTTATCGGGCTCATATCCCTGGCAGGAATTTCCACAATCTCCTTCATCCCCAACCTGACCGTCTTCATGAAGATGTTCAACGGCCTCAACTCCTTCGTGCTGCTGGCCATCCCCCTCTTCATCCTGGCGGCCAACATAATGAACCACGGCAAGATAACCGAGATGCTGGTCAAATTCTGCATCTCCCTCACGGGAAACGTCCGGGGCGGGCTGGCCCACGCCAACGTGCTGGTCTCCATGATCTTCGCCGGGGTTTCGGGCTCCTCTCAGGCCGATACCGCCGGAGTGGGAAAGATGCTCATCCCGGCCATGATCGAAACCGGGTACGACAAGGAAAACACGGTAGGGGTCACGGCGGCGTCGTCCACCATCGGAGTAATCATTCCTCCGAGCATCCCCATGGTGGTCTATTCCGGCCTCACCAACGCCTCCGTAGCGGCGCTTTTTATAGGCGGAATGATCCCGGGCATCCTGGTCGGTCTGGTCATGATGCTGATAGTCCACTTGATGGGCGAGAGGCATAACTTCCCCCGGTACGAGAAAGCCCCTCCCGGAGAGGTCAGAAGGCTTTTCAGGGAGTCCTTCCCCGCCCTTATGACGCCCGTCATCATAGTCGGCGGCATTACCACCGGCTGGTACACCCCCACCGAGGCGGCGGCCTTCGCATCTGTTTACGCCATGCTGATAAGCATCTTCTACTACAAGACGCTGAAGATAAGCGACATGCCGGAGATCATCAGAGAGACGCTGAAACTCAGCTCCCTCTCCCTCTTCGCCCTGGCCACGGCCAGCGCCCTGGGCGAACTTCTGGGATACTACAAGGCCTCCGACTATGTGGCGGGATTCTTCGCCTCCCACGTGGGAAGCCCGGAGATGTTCATGCTCATCGTCATAGCCTTCTTCCTATTCGTGGGCACCTTCATGGACGCCATTCCGGCCATGATCCTCTTCATGCCGGTAATTCTCCCTTACGCGCTTAAACTGGGCATTACGTCGGTGCACCTGGGGCTGGTGGTGGTAATGACCCTGGCGCTGGGGCTCGTTACGCCCCCCTACGGACTGTGCCTGCTGATTGCGAGCTCCATCGGAGACCTCTCCATCGAGAGATCCTTCATAGGGGTGCTGCCCTATATCTCCGCGCTGATGATCATCATCCTCGTGGTGGCCATGTTCCCGAGCGTGGCCTTCTTCCTGCCCCGACTGGTGGGGCTCATGTAGCGCGCCCCGCAAACAAAAAATGGGGAGGCGGTTCCGGCCGCTCTCCCCATTTTTGTTTTTGTAAATTTTAAATTTCACTCGTAGCGCTTTGCTTCTTCTTCTCCCCTTAGCACCCTGAAAGCTCCGTCGGCCAGGGCCTGCATCTCGTCCTCGCCGGGATAGATCTTTACCGGGGCTATGAAGGACACTCTGTCCTTGATGAGGGAGGTAAACTTTTCGCTGTGGGCCAGGCCTCCCGTAAGAATTACGGCCTCCGCCCGCCCCTCCAGCACGACTGCGCAGGCGCCGATCTCCTTGGAGATATGGTAGGCCATGGCCTCGAAGACGAGGTCTGCCTTTTCATCCCCTTCGGCCATGCGTCGCTCCACCTCCCGGAGGTCGTTCGTCCCCAGGTGAGCTACAAGGCCTCCCCTGCCGGTGATCATCTTCAGAAGCGCGCTCTGGTCGTACCGGCCGCTGTAGTAAAGCCTGACCAGTTCTCCGGCGGGCAGGCTTCCCGCCCTTTCAGGGGAGAAGGGACCGTCGCCGTCCAGGGCGTTGTTTACGTCTGTAACCCGGCCCAGATCGTGAGCCCCCACGGAAATTCCGCCCCCCATGTGGGCAATTATGAGGCGGCATTGATCGTAAGGCTTGCCCAGTTCGGCGGCCGCTCTTCGGGCTATCATTTTCTGGTTGAGGGCGTGAAATATGGACCGCCGCTCCAGCTCAGGCAGCCCCGAGTACCGGGCAAGGGGCCCCAGTTCGTCCACTACCACCGGGTCCACTATGAAGGCCTTTCGGCAGCCCCCTTCGGCGGCAAGACGCACCGCCAGGGGAGCCCCCAGGTTGCTGGCATGAGCCCCCCATTTGCAGAATTTGACGTCGGAGAGCATTTTGTCGTTTACTTCGTAAGTACCGCTTTCAATGGGCCTCAGCAGGCCGCCCCTGCCCACTACACCGTCCAGCTCCGTTAAATCGGTCCCGCGGGCCTTCAGGCTTTTGCGGATCTCCTCCAGGCGGAAGCCTTCTTGCTCGGGGATAGATGAAAATCCAGCCAGCGCGTCCGCGTCGTACCTCTGGGTATCGCTCCACACCTCCCGGCCGTCCTCAAAAAGGGCGATCTTGGTGCTGGTGGAGCCCGGGTTGAGCGCCAGGACCTTCATGCCCGATTCCGCCGTTTTAGCCCTGGAAATCGGCCAGAGCCACCGCCGCGGCGATGGAAAGAAGCTTTGCCCTGGCTGAGTCCGCCCGGCTTGTGAGCACTATGGGGGCGGCGGCGCCAAGGATCAGGCCCGCGGTCTCGTTCTTCGAACAATAGACTATGGCCTTGGCCAGCATATTGCCGGAGTCTATGTTGGGGGTGATGAACACGTCGGCCTTGCCGGCCACGGGAGAGACTATGCCCTTGGTTTTTGCGGATTCCTCGCTCAGGGCATTGTCCAGGGCGAAGGGGCCGTCCACCACGCAGTTCTTTATCTGACCCCGCCTGTTCATCTGGGTCAGGGCGGCGGCGTCTAGGGTGGCGGGCATATCGGGGTTGACTACCTCAACGGCGGCCAGCACAGCTACCTTGGGCTCGGCCACGCCGAAGGCCCTGGCCAGGTCCACCGTGTTCTGTGTTATGTCCGCTTTGGCGGCCAGATCGGGATACATGTTGAAGGCCGCGTCGGCCAGGAAGAAGATCCTGTCGTACCCCTCCACGCTGTGGAAGTAGCAGTGGGAGATGGTGTTCTTTCCTCTGCGGAGGCCCACTTCCTTGTGGAGCATGGCTCTGAGGAAGTTGTTCGTGTGAATCTGGCCCTTCATGTAGATATCCGCCTTTTTCGAGGAAACCTGGCTCACGGCGGTGATTCCCATGGCGGGCTCGTCTTTTTCGTCGATTACCTCATAGTTGGCGAGGTTTACCCCGGCCTGGTCAGCGGCGGCCTTTATTTTGTCGCTGTTGCCCACCAGGATAGCCTCGGCAAAACCCGCCTGGCGGGCCTCCTCGATAGCTGAAAGCAGGCCGGCCTCCTCTGCCATGGCTACCGATAGCTTTTTGGGTCCCTTTTCTGCGCCTATTTTTTTTGCGAATTCAAGAAGCTGGGTTAGAGAGCGGATCTGTTCCATACGAAATTCCTCCTAAAAATTATGATTTTATTCTCAGCCCCTGGCCGTTACGGCCCCGAGGGCAATTGAAAGCAGTTTGGTCTTCATCGAATCGAACCGGCTTGTAAGCACTATGGGGGCCGCGGCGCCAAGTACGAGCCCAGCGCCATTTCCTCCGGTCATGTACAGAAGGGTCTTGCCTACAAAATTTCCCGCCTCTATATCGGGAACCAGGAGCATGTGAGCGTTGCCCGCCACGGGAGAGTCGATGCCCTTAATCTTTGCTGCCTCGGCGCTGATGGCGTTGTCCAGGGCTAGAGGGCCGTCCACTATACAGCCTTTTATCTGGCCCCGGTCGCTCATCTTGGCAAGGGCCGCGGCGTCTATTGTAGCCTGCATATCGGGATTAACCGCCTCCACCGCCGCCAGGGCGGCTATCCTGGGCTGAGGAACGCCGATCCTGTGATAGCAGGCCACGGCGTTTTCTATGATCTTCGCCTTGGCGCTCAAGTCGGGATAGGTGTTCATCCCGCCGTCGGAGACGCCCAAAACCCGGCCGCCCAGAGCGGGTACCTCGAACAGGAAGAGGTGCGACAGGAGGGAACCGGTGCGAAGCCCCCATTCTTTATTTAGAACGGCTTTAAGCAGCGTAGAGGTCTTTATAAGGCCCTTCATAAGAAAATCCGCCTCGCCGGAGGAGACCATTTTTACCGAGAGGGCCGTCGCCTTTTCGTCATCCTTTTCATCCACGATGAACACTTTGGAGAGGTCGCAGCCCGCCTCCTCCGCAAGCGTCCTGATTCTGGGCTCGTCGCCGATCAGCGCCGCCCTGACAATGCCCTCCCTGGAGGCCAGCGCCACGGCCTCCAGGGCGTCGTCGCCGTAGGGGCACGCCAGGGCCATGGTGACGGGACGCCCCTTTTTGCTTTCTTCGAGAAGAAAATCCAGATTCTGCATGGTCATGCCTCATCGCCTCCCGAAACATACTGTCCGTACCGTCTGCTCTCTTCTTCGCCTCTGAGGACCCGAAGCGCCCCTTCGGCCAGAGCGGGCATTTCATCCTCGCCGGGATAGACCAGTACCGGAGCGATCCACTGAACTTTTTTTTGCACTGCCGCGACAAAATCGCTGTCAAAGGCCACGCCGCCGGTGAACAGGATTGCGTCCACCCTGCCGGACAAGGCCACCGCCTGGGCGCCTATCTCCTTTGCTATTCCGTAGGCCATTGCCTCAAGTGCCTCCGTTGCCCTGGCGCCGCCCTCCGCCGCCATGGCCTTCACTTCCCTGACGTCGGAGGTTCCTGTATAAGCCGTCAGCCCTCCTCCGCCCACCAGCCTTCTGAGCATGTCTCTTTCCGTCAGGTTGTCGGAAGAGCACATGCGGACCAGGTCTCCCGCCGGGAGTCCGCCGGCCCTTTCAGGCGAGAAGGGGCCGAATTCATTGGCGTTGTTGAGGTCGGTCATCCGCCCCTTTTCATGGGCGCAGATGGTTATGCCCCCGCCCAGGTGAGCCACTATAAAATTAAGGGAGTCCCAGGGTTTTTCAAGGTCCCGGGCGGCCCGGCGCACCGTGGCTTTTACATTGAGGGCGTGGCCGAGGGATCTCTTGGGAAGTTCGGGAAGGCCTGTAATCTTTGCGACGGGGTTCATTTCGTCCACCGCTACCGGGTCCACAATAAAGGCGGGGATGGATCGGGGATGGCAGATGGCGTCGGCAAGAATCCCCCCCAGGTTGGAGGCGTGCTCCCAGGGCTTACCCATGCGGAGACGCTTGAGCAGGTCGTCGTCCACTGTGTAGGTACCTCCGGGGATGGGTTCGACTAGTCCGCCCCTGCCCGCCACGGCAGAAAGGGAGTCCAGGGAGGCCCCGTGGGATGCGGACGCCTGCTCTATGGTGGAGAGCCGGAAGGCAAACTGGTCCGCCACCGAGGGGAAGGGGGCCAGGGCTTCAGGGTCGTGGCGGACCGTCTCCCTCCACTCTTCCCTTTCATCGGAAAACCAGGCTATCTTGGTACTGGTGGAGCCGGGATTAATCGCAAGGATTTGAAAGGCCATGATGCTCTTCTCTCCTTTTCCCTCCGGAAGTTTGGCTGTAGTTTTCTGACTTTCTGTACCGGAACAAAACTTATTATACCGTATAACCCCTTACGCGGGATATCAGTGGCAGGTAGGGCAGATAACTCGCTTCGTTGATGGCAAACCCCTCCTCGATAACGGCGATGCACAGGTCGGCCGCCTCCGGGTCGAAACGGATCCCCCTGAACCGTCTTATTTCCGCCACCGCTTCGTCCTTGCCCAGGCCGGGCCTGTAGGGCCTGTGGGAGATCATGGCTTCCACAACGTCCGCAACGGCCAGAAATCTGGCCTCCCGGCCGATGGCGTCGCCTCTGAGTCCTCCGGGGTAGCCGGACCCGTCAAGCCGCTCGTGGTGCTGGAGTATTATTTCCGCAAGGGGCCAGGGAAGTTCCGTGGAGGAGAGGATTTCCCACCCGTGGCGGACATGGTCCTTGATTATGTCAAATTCAATATCCGTAAGCCGCCCCGGCTTTGAGAGTATGGACGAGGGGATGGCGATCTTGCCCAGGTCGTGGACCAGACCCGCGTAGTAAACTCTCTCCCGGAAGGCTTCATCGAGCCCGCCTTTTTCAGCCATGGACCTGACCAGGTTTGCCACGTTGATCTGGTGTCCCACCGTGAAAGGATCTTTCATGGCCAGCGCCCGGGCAAGGATTTCCACTATCCCCCTGGACGCGCCGTCAAGCATCTTGTTGGCTTCTTTAATCGCGCCCATGCGGTTTTCCCGCTGCAAAGCGCTCCCGGAAAGGGCGCAGAACATGGTGATAAGAGCGCTGTCCGCGTGAGGGAGAGTCGCCGTTCCGGTTTGAAGGAGCAGGAAAGCGTTATCCTCCCGGCCGGAATAGACCGGCTGCATATGCACGGTTCTTTGCGGAAACCCCGCCGCCCCGAAGATAACGGACTTTAAACTCTCCTCTCCTTCATCGCGGGGGTCTATCACCAGAGGACTTTTTCCCCATAGCCGCCTCATAAGCTCTCTCATTCTGGCTGGAGGGACGGCTGAAAACACCACCGGAGAAGAGAGAGCCTCTACCTCCCCGTTATTAATCATAATTTCACGGGTAGGAGCGCCGTCACCGTCCATCTCCACCAGGACTCCCCGCTTTACCCCTAAAAACGAGACCAGCTCGGCCAGCCCCCGGGGGACCCCTCCGGCCCCCTCCTCCAGAAGGCGGGCGGACACAGAGGAGATGACGCTCTCCCGTTTCAGATTCATCACCATCTCGGCCTCTTCATTCTTTCTTTTGGTAGCGTCCCGGTAGATGGCAAATCCCGTTACATTATTATCGCCGGCGGTAAAGATGGAGCCTAAAATTTCAGCGTTAAAAAGGGAGCCGTCTTTTTTTACCCTGACGCCTTCCGCTGAAATCCCCTCCCCGGAAAAAGCTTTTGCCGAAAGTCGCCTGGCATCGGCATTGATCCCCGGATAATCCGCCACAATGGAGTCCAGATTTTTCCCAGCAGCCTCTTCCGCGGCATAGCCGAAGAGCTTGGTGAAGCCGTCGTTAACGGCAGTTATTTCGTTTGAGGCGTCAAATATAACGTATGCCTCGGGGGCGTTCTGAAAAAGCCCCTCCCACTGGGCGGCCTTCAGCCTCATCGCCTTTTCGGCGGCCCCGGTTCGTCTTTCATTTACGAATAGAACTAAAATATAAATAAGGGCGGCGGCGCCCGCAACAGCGTTGATCATAATAAAAAGCCGGTACCTGTAAAAGATTGTCTCCGGTTCTCCTACTACTATCGCCCCGCCGGGGATATCAAAGCGGCCTATGCCGAACCGGGCCATCTCTCCGTGATTGAACGCGGGGAGGAGATGATTGTCAGCTATCACGGGGATATCCTCCGGAGACTCCCCCCGAAGGATTCGTATAGCCATCTCCGCCGCCCTGGCGCCGTGCCGAGAGGGCATCAGCACGCTGCCTCCCAGGAAGCCCCCTTCTACCATCATAGACCAGAGCCCGAAGACGGGCAGAGGACCGGCGCTTCTCAAGAGGTTAGCCGTTCTCTCCGGAGAGTAGAATTCACCGCGGCCGTCCTGAAAGTAAACCAGAACAAGAATTGCCGTATCGGGGGGCAGCCGGGAGATTTCATTTTGAAGTTCGTCCCCGGCCAGGCCAAAGAGGTCGGTTATGGCGAACCGACCGCTGAAGGGAGCCAACTCTCTCCGCGCCTGGCTTATTACGCTCATCCCCGAAGGGGAGAGATCGCTTATCAGGGCGAGATTTTTTGTTGCGGGGAAAAGGCTCAGAATAAGCCTGACTGTGCCCGGTATATCCACCTGCTCCAGCACCCCTGTAAAGGGAGGGGCTCCGCCGAAATCCAGGAGGCCCGGATTATTCAGACCGCAGAAGACAAGGGGCGTCCCGGGAAAAAGCTCCCTGCCTCGGCGGAAGAGAAAGGAAGCGGCGTCGTCATCGGAGCACAGTATGACGTCGAAAGTTTTTCCGGCGTATTTTTCCCTGAAGTAGCTGTAAAAGGCGGACATAGTCCGCGTAGATAAAGTTCTTTTAGTGTCCATGAACTCGATGGAAAAGTTTGCCCTGATCCCTTTTTCGGCGAAGGTTCCGGTTATACCGTCCATAATGCCGTCGGTCCAGGCAAATCCCTGATGGTAGGAGTGCAGAAGCATAACGGAGAAGACCTCTTCCTCAGCCCGGGCCTGGCGTGTGAAAAACATGAGAAGAACGGCGAAAACAAGCGCGACCGTTAGATGTAAAATCTTCGCTCTTCTCATCATTCTTCCCCTTTCTTCGTCCTTTAATAAAAAACCGGGTGCATATTTTATATAATACCCTTATACTGCAAAGGTTCCAAGAAAGATTTTTGAGGTGATCGCGAATGGCTCTCTGTTATATTAACGGAAACTTCATGCCAATAGAAGAGGCGTCCCTGCCCGTTTCAGACTATATCATCCTCCGGGGGGTGGGCGTCTTCGAATCCATCTGCACTTTTCGCCGGAGACCCCTGATGCTTACCCCTCACCTGGAGAGGCTGGCAGGGTCCGCCAGAGGGGCGTGCATGGCGCTTCCCATGCCTCTGGAGGACATCAGGGCCGTTATTCTTGAGGGTATTTCCAGAATGACCGAAGACTGTCTGGTCCGGCCCTTCATTACCGGGGGAGACGTCTTCCACCAGGGGTGCTTTCCCGCCACCAGGCTCTTTATCCTCTTCGAAAAAGTACAAAAACCGTCCCCGGAAACCTACAGCAACGGAGTCCGCCTTGTGACAGTGGACAGGGCGAGACACTCCCCCGACGTCAAAAGCGTGGACTATATGTCCTCCTACAAAGAGTACAGCAAACACGACGACGCCTATGAAATTTTATACTGCCCCGACGGGGAGATTACCGAGGCCGCCCACAGCACCTTCTTTATGTACAAAGAAGGGACGCTTGTAACAGCGCCCCTCTCCCGGGTGCTTAAGGGAACCACCAGGGACATTATTCTGCAGCTGGCGAGGGAGAAGGGGATGAAGGTCGAGGAGCGGACTCCCCTGCTTTCTGAGCTTCCCGAGGCGCAGGAGGCCTTCATAACCGGGTCCGTCAAAGAGATAGTCCCCGTAGTGACTATAGACTCCCTGACCATAGGGGACGGCAGCCCGGGCCCCATAACCAGAATGCTCCACCATACCTTCCTGGAGGAAATTATTCGCTGGCTGGAGTGAGCAGGTGAAGAAAAACAGCCGCCGCAAGTAGATCGGCGCATCCGCCGGGGCTGAGATTTTTTTGGGAGAAGAGGCCGTCCATCCTTTTGACGGCCTCTCTTCCTTTAGGGGCAGCCATGCCCCCCAGCTTCAGTACCCTGGCCGCTTCTTCGCGCACCAGCCTTTCTCCGTCCCTGCCGCCCCTTGAAAGTATATTCGTGTCCTCCACCACCATCATAAGGGAGAGCAGCCCGTCCACCATGGCGTCATTAAGGGATCCGCCCCTCTCAAGGGAGGAGCGCAGAGCGGGAAGGGCCGCCTCCGTTACTGACGGGAAGCCCTTTTCCGCCTCCCCCCTGATGCCGGCAACCCCTTCGCTGAGAAAAAACTTCTCTCCAGAGGTAAGACGCCTCCCCGCCGGGCCTCTTCTCAGGGGAGCGAAATCCCGCTCCACAATGCCCCGGACCACCGCCGCGGCTCTTGAGGCGCAAAGGCCGTCCGACATGGGGACTCCCTCGGCGGCAAGCATCCCCGCGGAGGCGCAGAGAACCCCCAGGGAAAAGATCAGCCCCTTATGGGTATTTACTCCCCCCGTGGCTTCAAACATCAGTTTTTCAGCCCCCTTGCCCTCCTCTCTGAGAAGGGGGAAAAGCTTTTCCGGCTCCTCCCCTCCCCAGCGGACGCCCAGCCTGGCAAACCGCTCCCAGGCCGGAGAAAGACCGGCGGCCCCGGCAAGGAAGGTAAAATAATCCATATCTGTGTGGGCGCCCCTGGATAAAGGGTCCACCAACCCCGGTTTGGGAGATGCGGCCGCTTCATACAGGACGGCTTTTCGGGCGGCTTCGGCAATGATTAAAGCCGGCCTCTCGCCGGGAGCGCCTTCCGGGAGAGCGAAAATTCTTTTTATGGCTTCACTGATTTCACAGATATCGTGAAACCCGGCCGCCGCGCATTCAGCTCCCGCTCTTTCGCAGACGAGGCATCTCCTCGGGGGCAGGCCCAGGTCCCTTCTTCCTATCTCCTCCAGCCCTCCGCCCGTCACGTCACCGTCGGCCAGGACGCCTCTGGGGTGTTCTTCCTCAAATTTGACGACGGCTCTTTTTACAGCCTCGGAGCAGCCCCCGGCTACAAAGAGCCCTTCGGGGCCGTCGGCGCCTATCCTGAATTCAGGGGATTTCACGGGAAAACTGCTAGCTCCCATGTGAAAGACCAGATCCCGGAAAAGCCCCTCCGCATCTCCGTCCATGCCGCCCCCCAATCTGATGGGCGCGGGCGCTCTCAGGGTGAAGGACACCACCGTCCATCCCTTTTCAAGGGAGGCCGCCAGGGCTCTCCTGCGGCGCCAGCGCTCTTCCCTGGCCTCAAGGACGGAGCTGGTCATGGCGCGCCGCCCTCCAGCAGGGAGACGGCGCTCCGTTCCGCCCCAAGCTTTAGCGAGATTTCCAGACATGTCTTTTTCAGGGCGGTTATAAGTTCGCTGACCATTTCCTCAGTAAAACGGGCCGTAGGCCCCGAAAGGGTCATGCAGGCCACAGGCTGGGGAGACGCGTCAAATATCGGCGCCGCCACCGACGATACGCCCTGTTCCCTCTCTGAGACGCTGAGGCCGAAGCCCCTGAGGCGCAGCTCGCTGTTTTTCTTCAGGACCACCGCCTTGTCCAGGATAGTGTTGGGGGTGAGAGAGACCGCCTTGTCCAGATGCCGAATCACTTCCTGTTCGGGCATAAAGGCCAGAAAGCACCGCCCGGAGGCCCCCGCCCAGAGGGGGAAGCGGTCCCCCAGCTTCGCGGAGCGCTTAAGGTAGTAGGAGCTCTCGACCTGCTCGTAGCATATCCGGGAATCCCCCTCTCTGATATACAGATTTACAGTTTCATTAAATACTTCTTTTAACTTCTCCATATAGGGAAGGGCCATAGTTCTGAGTCCGCCGGTTTTTTTCGCTATCGAACCAAGCAGATAGCAGCTAAATCCCGGCGTGAACAGCTTCGTCTCCTGGTCCCGTTCCAAAAACCCCGTCTCCTCAAGGGCCTTTGCAAGGCGGGACGCGGTTGACAGGGGGATGTCCAGTTCCCGGGATATCTCCGTAAGACTTCTTCTGTTCTTTGACCAGGAAAAGCACGATAGAATCGCAAGTCCCTTTTTCAGGGCGGAGGCCCCGTCTTCTGATTTTTTCCGCATAAGCCGCCTCAACTCCAGATAAAAACATTTTGCATTGACAGAACGGATTCATGGTGTAGAATTATTCTACCACACTATGAAATAGGCTTCCATATTGTGGAAGCCATATCATAAATAATGGAGGCAGATCATGAAAAACACCACCGCGCTGCGCCAGATGCTAAATGAGCGAAAAGCTCTCCCCGTCCCCGGTGTCCACGACGCCATATCAGCAAAACTCGTTGAAAAAACCGGCTTCAAAGCCCTTCAGGTCAGCGGCTTCGGCCTCGCGGCCACCCTGCTCGGCCTTCCCGACATGGCATTCATTTCTTTTACCGAAGTCCTTGAGTTCACCAGAAACATAGTGGACGCAGTAAATATCCCCGTCATGGCCGACGCGGATACCGGCTACGGAAACGCCATCAACGCCATGAGGGTTACGGAAAAATTCATCTTGGCGGGCGCCGCAGGGATGAACGTCGAAGACCAGGTATTTCCCAAGAGATGCGGCCATATTGAGGGCAAAACAGTGGTTTCCATGGAAGAGATGGTGCTTAAGGTAAGGGCCTGCGCTAAAGTCCGCGACGAGCTTGACAGGGATTTCATTATAAACGCCCGGACCGACGCCATCGCTGTATCAGGAGTGGACGAGGCCATCCGCAGGGGCAACGCCTATCTTGAGGCGGGAGCGGACATGATCTTTGTGGAAGCCCCCCGCACCGTGGAAGAGATAGAAAAAGCCGTCAAGGGAATTAACGGCCTGGTGAGCATAAACCTCTTCGACAACATAGAGGGCGGCAAAACCCCCCTTCTGACCGTGGACGAGCTTGCGGCCATGGGCGTGGCAAGAATAAGCATCCCCGTGGGAACAACCTTCGCCGCCGCTAGGGGAGTCTTGAACTACCTTGAGGCCATAAAGGGCGGCAGACTCGCCCCGGAGAGAAAGGATCTGGTATTTTCCTTCGACGAGTTTAAGGATCTTGTGGGCGTGCCCGGCTTCAGAAGCCAGGAAAAGGAATTTCTTCCGGAATTTGTCGAATAATAGGCTGGAGGGCAAAAGCATATGAGTCTCACCATGGGGTTTCTGGGTTTTGGCGAGGTAGGCTTCTATATGTCGAAGGGCCTGAAGCAGAGCGGCTTCGACAGAATAGTCGCCTTCGACAAGGGACACGCCGACGGCGGACCTTTTGCGGCGACTATCGCCTCCAGGGCGGAGGAGGCCGGAGTTGATCTTCTGCCCTCCCTGACCGAACTGCTGAAGCAGTCGGACATCGTAATTTCAGCCCTCCCGGCAAAATTCAGCCTTGGCGCCGCGAAGGAAGCCCTTAACTGCGAAATAGCCGCCCGGCTTTTCGTGGATGTGTCAACCGCCAAACCGGCCGTCAAGAAGGAAATAGAGGAGCTCTTCACCGCAAAGGGCATAAGCTTTGCCGACGGCGCCATGCTAGGCCCCCTTCCCAACTACGGACACACAGTACCCATTCTCGCGTCCGGCAGGGGCGCAGCCGAGTGGGCGGAAATTATGACCCCCTGGGGGATGAAGATCGAGCTCACCGAGGGCCCCGCCGGAACGGCCTCCTCCATCAAGCTGATCCGGAGCGTGTTCATGAAGGGGCTTGAGGCCCTGCTGGTGGAGGCATTCCTTTTTGCAAGAAAGAGCGGCGCCGAAGAACTGGTGCTTAATTCGATATCAGAGACCCTTAAGGGACCTTTCCAGAACACCGCCCAAAGAATGATCGCCGCCGACCTGGTGCATGCTGAGCGAAGGTACCATGAAGTGGGAGAATCAATCGAACTTATGAAAGACCTGGGCGTGGAGCCCATTATGGCGGAGGCCGTTGTAAGGCGCCTTAAAAAATCCGCCTCTCTCGGAACCCGGGAAGAGCTCGGCGGAGTGCCCCCGAAGAGCCTTCCCGAGGTTTACGAGATCTGGAATAAAAAGGGCTATAACTGATCTGCCCCGAAAAGCCTGACCGAACAGAAGGAGAATAAAAAATGACCGTTGGATTTCGCGTATTCCTGAAAAGAAACCTTCCGCCAAAAGAGCTTGTGGAGAGCTTCAGGTCGATTCCTGCCGCCAACATAGCCGACTGTATGGGCCGCCACAACGCCATGACCCCGGAAATACGCCTGATGACCAAACCCGGAGAGGTCTGCATGGTTGGCGTCGCCCTCACAGTAAAAAGCTGCTACGGCGACAACCTGATGCTCCACCAGGCACTGGATATGGCCGGGGAGGGCGATATAATAGTAGCCTCCAACGAGGGGGGCAGAAACAGGTCCCTTCTCGGGGAGATAATGTACCGTCAGGGAGAGAGAAAGAAAATCGCGGGGCTTGTCCTTGACGGCCCTATCCGCGACGCCCATGAAATCTACGGCGGACCGGTTCCCCTCTACGCCTCCGGGTCCACTCCCGGCGGCCCCTACAAGGAGGGACCGGGGGAGATCAACGTCCCCATTTCGTGCGGCGGGGCGCAGGTCAACCCCGGCGACATCATAGTGGGCGACTTCGACGGCGTCATAGTGATCCCCAGGCAGGACGCACGGGAAGTGCTTGAAGCGGTAAAGGTCTTTCAGCAGAACGACCAGAGAAAGCTTCAGGCCGCCATCGACGGAACAGCTGACCGGAGCTGGGTAATGAAGCAGCTGGAGGCAAAGGGGTGCCAGTTCACGGACGATATTTTTTAAAGATTGGCCTGCGGATATTCTGCGGGTTAACTTAAATCGAGCAGCATCAAAAGGAGGCAGGTATTAATGAAACGCAGTTTGTTGGCTTTACTTGTTGCAGTGTGTATGGCTATGGCTTCTCCCGCCCTTGCGGACGACGTGTTTGTACGCATCGGGACAAGCAGCGTAGGCGGCGGTTTCTATCTCATAGGCAACACCATTGCCCAGCTTGGGACAGAGATGGAAAAAAGCATGAACTTCACGGCTGTCACTGGCGGGTCGATCAAAAACTGCATCAACCTTGGCGCCAAGGAAGTTGAGCTTGGCATGGTGCAGTCCTCTACCGTGAACGACGCCTGGAACGGCACCGGATCCTTCAAGGAGCCGATTAAAACCCTCCGATATGTCACCGCCATCTACCCCATGCCCGCCCACATCCTCGTCAACCTTGACGCGGGCATCAAGAGCATCGGCGATTTCAAGGGCAAGAGAGTGGACTACGGCTCGGTGGGACAGGGCATCGAGGTCAACGTCCGGGAGATGATGTCGGTTTACGGTCTTAAGGACGAGGACGTAAGAATTGAAAGATACGGCCGTTCTGAAGTAGCCGACGCCCTCAAGGTGGGCGACTCCCAGGCCCACATCTGGACGACGAACGCCCCCAACGCCCAGGTTACGGATATGATCCGGTCCGAGAAAGTAGGGCTTATCGGTATTGAGCCTGAAAAAATTAATGAGATCGTTGAAAAGTTCCCCCACTATGCTCCGGTTACTATCCCGGGCGGCGTTTATGCGGGCTACGATGAAGACATTAATGTGGTAGGCGCAGTGGGCTCCCTTCTCACTTATGAAGATATGCCCGATGAAGTAATCTACAAGATTACCAAGATGCTTCACGAAAACAATAAGTTCCTCAAGGAAAGACTGAACTACTTCGAGAGCTTCAACCTTGAGTTCGCCCTCGCGGGAATGTCAGTTCCCCTTCACCCCGGCGCCAAAAAGTACTACGTGGAAGCCGGCCTGATCAAGGAATAGGACAAGCTTTACAATGCGGCGGCAGGAAGGGCTGTAGTATCCGCCCCTCCTGCCTTTTTTTACCTCACCCGTGCATATTTAGAAGGAGGAAATAATGAATACCAGTGTTTCCGCAACTCAGGAGAAAAAGATCTCTTCAGGCAAAAGACGTTCGTTCACCGGCGGTTTGAAGATCTTTATTACCGTTGTAACGGTTGCGCTGGCACTATTCCAGCTGTATACCGCATTCTTCGGCGTGCTGCCCGCCATGCAGCAGAGAAGCCTGCACCTGGCTTTTGTACTTCCGCTCATTTTCCTCCTCTATCCCATGTGGAAGACGTCTCCGCGGGCCAGGCCGAGTCTCTTTGACTGGACCTTTGCGGCCGTTGCGGCAATCTGCACCGTCTATGTCTATGTAATGTATGAGGACATCGCAAACAGGGCGGGAATGTACACCCAGTACGAGCTGTATCTCGGCATCGCCATGATAGTGCTTGTCTTCGAGGCGGCCAGAAGAGTGCTGGGCTACCCTCTGCCCATTTTCTGCGCCCTGTTCATTCTCTTCGCCCACTACGGAAGGTCCATGCCCGGCCCCTTCAGGCACTTCGGCCTGTCCATTCCCCGCATCATCGAAGAGCTGTACCTCACCACGGACGGGCTGTTCGGCCTTGTCACAGGAGTTTCTGCCACATACATCTTCCTGTTCATTCTTTTCGGGGCGTTTCTGAGCTCTACAGGCACTTCCCAGTTTTTCAACGACATATCCATGGCCCTTACGGGACACCTTAAAGGCGGGCCCGCAAAGATCGCCGTTGTCTCAAGCGCTCTTATGGGTACCATCAGCGGAAGCACTTCGGCAAACGTGGCTACTACAGGGGCCTTCACTATTCCCCTGATGAAGAAGATCGGGTACGAGGCTCACTTCGCGGGAGCCGTTGAGGCGGCCGCCTCCACCGGAGGTCAGATCATGCCCCCCGTTCTGGGCGCCGCGGCCTTTATCATCGCCGACTCCCTGGGAATTTCATACCTGAAAGTACTAAGCGCGGCGGTTGTCCCGGCGATCCTGTACTTCTGGAGCATCTGGTGCTGCCTCAGCCTGGAAGCGGCTAAGCTGGGCCTCAAGGGTCTTCCCAAAGAAACCCTACCCAAGGCAATGGACGTAATGAAAAAAAGCGGCTATAAGTCGCTTCCCCTCTTCGGCATCATCTACTTCCTCGTTCAGGGCTACAACCCTCTCTACGCGGGATGCTGGGGAATCATAATTGCCGTCGTTCTCAGCTTTGTCAAGAAAGAGGACAGGCTCGACCTCAAAGCATTTATAGCAACCCTGGAGGACGGATCCAAGAGCGCCCTGTCGGTAGCCATAGCCTGCGTAATAGTCGGGGTGGTCATTGGAATGATGGGCGCCACAGGGATTGCCCTTAAAGTGGGAGACGTTATCCTGAGCTTCACCAAGGGCAATATGCTGCTGACCCTCATCTCCACCATGATCCTCTCCATGGTCCTGGGTATGGGAATGCCCACCACGGCAAGCTACGTCATGGCAAGCGCAGTGGCGGCTCCCGCCCTGATTCTCCTTGGAGGAAACGCCCTGGACGTCCACTTCTTCGTGTTCTTCTACGCCGTCCTCTCCTCCGTTACTCCTCCTGTGTGCGTGGGGGCCTACACTGCGGCGGGAATTGCCGGAGCGGACCCGAATAAGACGGCCTTCACGGCGATCAAGCTGTCCCTGGCTGGATTCATCGTCCCCTTCGTGTTCATTTACTCCCCGGAGATCATGCTTACAAACGTGGTGAGCTGGCCCTTTACCTTATTCGCCCTGTTCACGGCCCTCATAGGCGTATTCGGACTCTCCATAGCCACAGAGGGATACCTGGCGGCGCCGGTTCCCTTTTGGGGAAGACTGCTTGCCTTTGCGGGAGCTCTCCTTCTGATCAACCCGGGATTTATGTCAGACGCGGCGGGCCTTGCTCTTCTCGGGTTTGTTGTTCTTTTCAACGTGAAGTTCCAAAAGAGCAGCGAGCCTGCGGGATCCTGACCGGAGCAAAGGGATGCCCCGCGAACGGACCGGCATTGCCGGATCTCTTGAATCCTGCGATGCTTTGGTAATGGCAATTCTGTCTTCCGACAGAGAAGGGCTGGAGATTGAAATCGACGGCCCTTCCCTGCCGGCCTTCGGCGACTCCATGAAGGAAGCGGCCGTCGAAACTCTGGAGTCTTTAGGAATCACCGGCTGCTTCCTGAGGGTGCAGGACCGGGGCGCCCATGACTGCACCCTGCGGGCAAGGATAGAGGCCGCGGCCCGGCGGGCTCTTGCCGCTTCCGGGGAGACGGGGAAAGAGCCATGACGGAGACAAGGCTTCGGCGCACTTCTCTTTATATTCCGGGAACAAACCCGGGAATGCTGGCCAACGCAGATGTCTTTGGCGCCGACAGCATTATTCTTGACCTGGAGGACGGCGTTCCCGTAACTGAAAAGGACGCCGCAAGGATACTGGTAAGAAATGCACTGAAAAGCGTTCCCTATGATAAAAAAACAGAAATAACCGTCCGCCTCAACGCCCTGTCCACCCCCTTCGGACACGACGACTTCAGCGAAATCATCCCTCTGTCCCCGGGAGCCGTCAGACTGCCCAAGTGCGAATCGGCGGAGGATGTGCTGGAGGCCGACGCCCTGATTTCTGAACTTGAGAGAAAAAACGGCGTACCTGAAGGCAGCGTGAAGATTATCACCATAACCGAATCCGCCGGGGGAGGGCGCAACCTTGTCGAAATTGCCGCCGCGAGCCCCCGGGTAATTGCGCTTAACTACGGCGCCGAGGACTATACGGCGTCCCTTGGGGCGGAAAGGACAAAAGAGGGCGGAGAACTGGACGACATTAGGGCCAAAGTAGTAGTTGCCGCCAGAATCGCCGGCATTCAGGCGCTGGACAGCGTCTTCGGCGACGTTAACGACTCGGAGGGCCTCTACGAGGACGCCCTTCGGGCCCGTCGCCTCGGCTTTGACGGAAAATCCGTTATCCATCCAAGACAGATTGCCGTGGTGCACAGGGCCTTTACTCCCTCCGACAAAGAAATTAATTTCGCGGTAAGGGTTATGGCCGCCTTCAGCGACGCCGAAAGCAGGGGGAGCGGCGTGATAGCCCTTGACGGGCGGATGATCGACGCCCCGGTAGTAGTCAGGGCCCGGAAGACCATCGCCCTGGCAAAAGCTGCCGGGCGTCTCTCCGGGGAGGAAGAAGCATGATCAATCCAAAGGGATCCACAGCGGAGAAAGGCCGCAGGGCCTACTTCTTCACAGGCAAGGCCAAAGATCTGGAGTCAATCCGCAGGAGCAGGGCAAAGGGCAAGGTGGCCGACTCTCTGGAAGAGGCTTTCCGGCTTGCGGAGATCAGGGACGGCATGACCATCTCCTTCCATCATCACCTCCGTAACGGCGACCTTATCGTGAACATGGCCCTGGAAATACTGGCGGGGATGGGAATAAAGGATCTTACCCTGGCTCCGTCGGCCCTCTTCCCCGTCCACGAGGATATTCTCCGCCACGTCAGGTCGGGAGTGGTCAGGAGCATTGAGGGGAGCGTAAACGGCCCCGTAGGCAGAGCCGCTTCCCACGGCCTCTTTCCGTCCCCTGTAATTCTGCGGTCTCACGGAGGACGGGTCCGGGCCATGCAGACGGGGGAACTTAAGGTCGACGTGGCGGTCATCGCCGCCCCCGCCGCCGACAGAATGGGCAACCTCAGCGGCATATCAGGCCCTTCCGCCTGCGGCTCTCTCGGCTACGCCTTTACCGACGCTCAGTATGCGGACAGGGTGATTGCCGTTACCGACAACCTGGTTCCGTACCCCGCCGTCCCCTGGTCCATCCCCCAGACCCTGGTGGACTGGGTGGTTCCGATAGACCGTATCGGCATTCCGGAAAAGATAGTCTCAGGCACTCTCAAAGTTACAAGAGACCCGTTAAGGCTCATAATTGCGGAAAAAGTGGCCGCGATTGTGGAAGAGAGCGGGCTGTTTGCGGACGGCTTTTCCATGCAGGCCGGGGCGGGCGGCATATCCCTGGCCGCCGCTGACTTTATCGGGAAGAGGATGAAGAAAGCTCAGATCAGGGGCAGCTTCATTTCCGGCGGAATCACGGGACAGAGCGTGGAAATGCTTAAAGACGGGCTTTTCGATTCCCTCATCGACGTCCAGTCCTTCGACCTTGAGGCCGTGGCCTCCATTGCGTCGAACCCGGCCCACGGCGAGATGAGCGCCTCTTTCTACGCCAACCCCGCCGCAAAGGGCTGTTCCGTGGACATGCTGGACGTGGCCGTACTGGGGGCAACCCAGGTGGATACGGACTTTAACGTCAACGTCAACACCGAGTCCGACGGCGCCCTTCTGCACGGAATCGGCGGCCATATGGACACCGCCGCGGGGGCGGCCATGACCGTAGTAGTCACTCCCCTTTTCAGGGGAAGAATGCCCATGATTGTGGACAGAGTCATTACAAAGACCACCCCAGGAAACACTGTGGACGTTCTGGTCACCGAACGGGGAGTCGCCGTAAATCCCCTAAGGAAAGACCTGATAGACAATCTCAGGGGCAAAACCCCCCTCATGGAGATTGAGGACCTTAAGAAGATGGCGGAGGCCTTTACCGGCGTACCAAAGTCCCCCCTCTTCGGCGAAAGAGTCATAGGAATAGTGGAGTACAGGGACGGCAGCGAAATCGATGTGATCAGGGACCTTCCCCGGAACTGAGTTTCCTGAAGATAAAAAAGCCGCGGTCTCCGTCCTGCAGGACGGAGACCGCGGCTTTTCGCATATTTCCCTTACGGCACCGCCCTCAGCAGGCCGCCGTCGGATATGATCGTCTGCCCCGTGATGTAGGTGTTGGCCTCCGATCCCAGGAAAACAGCGAGCTTGCCGTATTCCGACGGGTCGCCGTAGCGGCCCAGGGGAATGCGGGATTTGGACGCGGCGCTCACCTCTTCGAAGGACAGCCCCTTCTTCTCCGCCAGGGCCATGTCCAGCTGTCTTATCCTGTCGGTGTCAAACCGGCCCGGCCCTATGGCATTGACTAAAATCCCGTAGGGCGCGAACTCCCCCGCAATAGTCTTGGTGAGCCCTATGACTCCGAGGCGGAAGGTATTGGACAAAATCAGGTTCTCCAGCACCTCCCTGACGGAGGAGGACGTGGAGTTTATAATCCTTCCCCACTTCTTCTCCTTCATCATGGGCAGCACTTCCCGGATAGCCCGCACGTAGCTCAGCAGCGTGAGCTCGAAGGCCTTCACCCAGGTCTCGTCGCCAAAGCTCTCGAAGGTCCCCGCCGGGGGGCCTCCCGCATTGTTCACCAGCACGTCCACCGACCCGGTCCGTTCAGCGGCAAAGGCCACAAGGGCCTTAAGATCCGAAGGGCTGGTGATGTCGCAGGGCATGTACCGGGGCCGCCGTCCCGTCAGCCTCTCCAGGTCCGAGGCCGCCGCCTCCAGCCTCTCTCCATCCCTGCCGGTAATTGTCACACCGGCGTCTTCCTTCAGAAACTCTCCCGCCACGGCCTTCCCCAGTCCGGAACTGGAGGCAAGAACCAGCACGCTTTTGTCTCCGAGTCCAAAGTCCATGGTCATCCCTCCTTTTTTGCGAGGTCAGTCAAGTTCGGCTATTACGTCAATCTCCACCAGCATCTCTCCAATGAGAACGCTCTGGACCGTGGTCCTTACCGGGTAGGGCTCGGAGAAAAACTCCTTGTACACCTCGTTGAATCCCTGAAAATTTTTCAGATCGG
>CAZXOD010000011.1:0-21626 GCA_964642285.1 uncultured Synergistaceae bacterium | reverse complement strand
TCTCTGCGGGAGGGTATCCCAAGGACATCAACATGTACCAGGCCCACAAGGCCATGTTCATGGGCGCCAGGGCGCTGCGTCCGGGGGGCACCATGGTCTTCTTCGCGGAGCTGGCGGAGGGATACGGGCATAAGGTCTTCGAGGAGTGGGCCATGCGGGGGCTTACCCCCGACGGCGCCATAGAGGCCTTCGAGGCGGATTTCCGCTTCGGCGCCCATAAGCTCTACTATTTGGCCAAACTTGCCAAAGAGGCCTCCGTCCTCCTTTACTCCAACTCGAACCGGGAGGACAGCGGGCGGATGTTCTGCGAAAAAGTGGATTCTCCCGACGGGATCCTGCCCCTGTTGATTGAAAAATACGGGGAGGATTTCACCTCCTACATCATCCCCCAGGGGGGCATTGTGCTCCCCATGGAAGAAAACTGACCTGTTTCTACTTTGAGCTTCATAGGGTAGAATAAGGCAGGCTAGTTAGTTCTCAAGGCCCTTTCCGGGCGGGTGCAATTTACCATGCCCGCCCGGAATCTATTCTGTAAACCAGGAGGGATGCTCGGTGCGGCCTGTTCACATAATCTATGTCAGCGCCGGAAACGGCCACCGAATGGCGGCCCGCGCCATCAGGGAATCCCTTGATTGCCAGGCTGCTCCCAACGTGGTAATGGATATTCTGGATTTTTCAAGCGACCTGTTCAAGTGGTCCTACAGCGATGTCTACGCCTTCGTAAGCGAACATTCCCACCTTGCCTGCCGTCTGATGTACGACCTTACGGACAAAAACCGGGAGGAGAGCGTGGCTCTCCGGCTCTTTGAGAAGATCACCATCGAAAACGTAAAAAAATTTATGCGCTACATATCGGAAAACGAACCCGGGGCCTGCGTCTGCACTCACTACTTTCCCCTTAACGTCCTCTCCCGGATGAAAGAGGAGGGGTTGTACAAGGGGGATCTCTACACCGTGATAACCGATTTCGGGCTGAGACGGATGTGGGTGAAGGATTACGTGGACAGATACTTTATCTCCGGCGACAGGGTTCTCCGGGGGCTTCTTGCCCTGGGGATCCCCAGAGAAAAGATCTCCGTGACGGGCATTCCCGTCTCCCGGAAGTTTGCCTCTCTGAGGGCCGCCCCCCGGGACTTATCGAAGAAGCGATTGTCCGTTCTCTTTGTCGCCAGCAGCATACCCACCGTCCTTGCGCTGGATATCCTGGCCGCCCTTTCCGACACGGGCAGGCCCATGGATGTAACGGTGGTAACGGGCCGCAACAACGATTTGTTGTCCGATCTGCGGAGCGTGGAGGCGGGAGGGCGTCTAACCCTCAACATTCTTGGCTTTGTTGATAATCTGGAGGAGCTTATGTCAGAAGCGGCGATTATGATAACAAAACCGGGAGGGCTTACCGTCAGCGAGGCTCTGTGCGCCGGAGTGCCCATGATTTTTGTTAACCCCATACCCAAGCAGGAGATAAAAAACTCATCCTACCTTCAGGAGAAGGGCGCCGGCATACTGGCGGAAACAGCGGCGGAAGTAGGGGAGATTGTCCGGCGCCTTTTCGCCGACAGGACGGCTCTTTCCGCCATGGAGCGGGCGGCTTTCTCCATAGCCTGCCCGAAGGCCGCCGATGAGGTGGCCGCCGCGGTGCTTCGGAGAGAGGAAGAGAGAAGAACTCAGCCTGCCGTCAAGGAAGAAGGACAAACCTTTTGAGCCTGCACGAGAGATTCGACGAAGTCTTCAGCTGCGGGGAGGATTCTGAGGAGGCAGACAGGATTCTCCAGATTGTCGCCGCGGTTTTTTCCGGTATGGTGGGAGGGATCGTGGTCACTGATCCTGATGGAACCATTAAGATGGTCAACCCCGCCTTTACCGCTATAACGGGCTATTCCGCCGATGAGGCCATCGGGCAGAACCCCAGGATTTTAAGATCAGACCGTCAGGGCCCCGAATTTTATGAGGCCTTCTGGAACTCCCTTTTAACCTGCGGCAAGTGGGAAGGCCGAATATGGAACCGGCGCAAGTCGGGGGAGGTATACCCCGAATGGCTCTCATGCCATGCCGTGCGGAATTTCGACGGAACGACTACCGACTATGTGGCCCTTTTCAACGACCTGTCGGGCGTCCGGTTCAGAGGCGCGGGCGTGGAGCTGAAATACCCCTTCGACCAGCTGACGGGCCTGGCCGACAGAACGACTTTTTATACCGCCCTTGCCGGTGAAATTGTCCGTAAAAGCAGGATGGGGCGGCGCCTTGCCCTGGCCGTGCTTGACATCAACCGGTTCAGAAATATAAACGACACCCTGGGCCACTCCGCGGGCGACGAGGTCCTGAGACAGGTGGGAACCCGGCTCTCCGACCATCTGGGAGGCCGGGACAGAGCCTCCAGGATCGGGGGGGACGACTTTCACATCCTCCTTCCCGACGTGGACGAGATCAAAGATATTTCAGCCCAGGCAAATAAAATTCTCTCCCTTTTTGACGAGCCCATTGTGGCGGGAGGCAGCAGATTTTTCATAAGCGCCTCCATAGGAGTCTCCGTGTTTCCCGATGACGGAGCTTCGTCGGAGACGCTGCTCAAAAAGGCGGATATGGCCATGCATAAGGCCAAGGAAGAGGGCTTGAACAGCTACCGGTTTTTTACCGACGAGCTTGGCAAGCTGACCTCGATAAATCTGATGCTGGAGACGGACCTCAGAAGGGGTCTTGAAAGGGGAGAATTTCACCTCCTCTATCAGCCCAGATACAACCTGAGAACCGGCAGGACTTCCGGTTTGGAGGCCCTCATCCGCTGGCGCTCGCCGAAGGGGCTCGTATCTCCCGTGGAGTTTATCCCCTTCGCCGAGGAGACTGGACTGATTCTGCCCCTGGGGGAATGGGTGATTTGCGAGGCGTGCCGCCAGCTGGCTCAGTGGACCAGGGAAGGGACGCCTCCGGCGGAAGTGGCGGTGAACTTTTCGGCAAGGCAGCTGCACCAGGAGGGCCTTCTGGACTTCTTAAAGGATGCCGCGGGCAGATACTCCCTGCCCCCTTCCATGCTGGCGGCGGAAATAACCGAATCGGGAATAATGGCGGATATGGCCGATTCGGCGAAGGTCCTCTACGGTATGCGGGATATGGGAATGAAGGTCTACGTGGACGATTTCGGGACGGGATACTCGTCCCTCAACTACCTCAAGCGGCTGCCCATCGACGGCCTGAAAATTGATAAATCTTTTGTGGACGGCGTACTGGACGACAAAAACGACGCCGCCATTACCAAGGCCGTAATTGGGCTGGGACAAGCCCTGGGCATGACCGTTACCGCCGAGGGCGTGGAAACTCCGGAGCAGCTCGACTTCCTCAGGCAAAGCGGGTGCGACGAAATCCAGGGTTTTCTTTTCAGTCCCCCTCTGCCCGCCGGGGAGACCCTCCCCTTCAGAACAGCGGAAAATCCGCCCTTGATTTGACCGCGAATAAGGCTATAATCAAGAAAAGACCGAAATATCCGCTTGTCCCGGCTCATGTCCTGGGCAAGTATGAGATCTGTTCCGGGAAGGAGTTGCAGCTAATGCGCCACGTCAGTTCGCTGACCCTGTTCGAAGAAGGTGACCATAAGTATATTATGCTTGGGTGGGAGGAGCAGGAGGAGGAAGTGGCCGTACAGACAAACCAGTACGTCCTGTCCTCCGGCGGCGAGGTTATCCTCCTGGATCCGGGCGGCGCCCATGTCTTTCCCAGGGTTCTGGCAAACGTGGCGGAGCTCTACGACCTAAAAAATATAAGACACATCTTCTACTCTCACCAGGACCCCGACGTCTCCTCAGGGATCACCCTTTGGCTCTCCATGGCCGAAAAAGCCGCCGTGCATATCTCGGAGCTGTGGGTGAGATTTCTGCCCCACTTCGGAATTTACGACTCAAAGCGCATTACCCCCATCCCGGACAAGGGAGGAACAATCCCGCTGCCCGGAGGCAGAAGACTGACGATTGTCCCATCTCACTTCCTTCACTCCACGGGCTGCTTCTCCCTTTACGACCCCGTCTCGAAAATACTGTTCAGCAGCGACGTAGGAGCGGCAATCTTCCCTAGGGGAGGGCGCTATCCGGTGGTGGAGGATTTTGAATCCCACATAAAATATATGGAGGGCTTCCACAGAAGATATATGGCGTCAAACTCCGTATGCCGCCGGTGGGTGAGCCATGTATCCAGGCTGGACGTGGAGCATATCGCCCCCCAGCACGGCGCTTTTATCAAAGGCCGGGAGAACGTAAAAAAATTTCTGTCCTGGTTTGAGAACCTGGCCTGCGGATCGGATATTCTCGACAGCATCTACGGGCGCTGACTGAAGGACCCGGAAGGAGGGTTTCAATGGAGCGCAATGTGGCGGATGTAATCCACAGACTGGGCGGCGCTTTCTTCGCCAACACCCTGATGAACTCCTTCATGGCCCAGCTTGACGAGGTGCTGGTCAACCGCGTCAGAGCCGTGGAGGGCGAAATTGCCCATACCTCCGAACGATTCGCCCGGCTAAGCGAAGCCCTGGGCGAGCTTCAGGAGGAATTTGGCCGCAGGGGCCGGGAGACCAGAGAGTCCGTGGAGGAGATCGACCGGATGAACGGCGAGCTGGCCGCGGAGCTCCAGCGCTCGGGGGCGGACCTCGACGGCATGAGCGACAACGTGGCCAGAACGGTAGAGGCTACCTTCAACACCCTTGAGTCTTTTCTTGAGATAGAAAAGATGTCGGGGGAGATTCAGCGCATAGCAAAACAGACCAACCTCCTGGCCCTCAACGCCTCCATTGAGGCGGCCAGGGCGGGGGAGCACGGCAGAGGCTTCGCCATAGTGGCCAAAAACGTGCAGGAACTTGCGGAGGGCACCAGGGCCGCATCGGAATCCATCGGGGCCAGGGTGACCGAAATATCCGGCTCCGTGGAGAGAACCATGAACGACATTAAGGGAATAGGGGACATGTTCGACATGATACGCCGTACCCTCGGGAGCTTCGCCAGTTTCCTGGAGTCGAACAGGGCTTTCATGGAGGGGATGGAGCGCACCATGGCCGACGCCGGCGAGAAGATCAGCAGGAGCTCCGATGAGATGGACAGCTCGGTGGAGGTTATGGAGGGGGCGTCCCGAAAGTTCGGCGCCATGGCCTCGACTATATCGGCCATAGTGCTGGCCCAGAAAAACCTTAAGGAAATAAGGCTCTGATATGAACGAGATGGCGCGGGCTGAGGGAGTCTTCAGGGAGGAAGACGGAGAGAGCGTAAAGTACGTCCGCCTGGACGAGCTGAGCTACTTCAGGGGCAGGCTGGCGGAAGATATCCTTTCCGACGACGGCGCCCTTCTGCTGCCCAGGGGGAGCGACATAGCCACGGTCATGAAGTCCATGCCGGGGATTGTCAAAACCCTTCGCCGCTGGAAAAAAGAGTACCTACCGATCAAAATCTCCCCTGCCTTCTCAGAAGAGGAATACGAAACCGTCCTGAGGGCCATCGAACCGAGGACAAGGATGCTCGACCCCGGTCTGGCCAGAAGGGCCATAGACCAGGTGAGCGAGGTCTACTCCGTCATCTCCCAGCATGGCGAATCCAAAGAGGGAATACATATTCTGTCCCGGGAGGCGGACAGGCTTGCCGAGGATATCGTCAAGTCGCCCCAGATTCTGCTGTGTCTCGGCAAGGTAAAGGATTCCGACGAATACACCTTCATACATTCCCTGAACGTGGCCCTTCTGTCGGGGTACCTCGCCTCGATCCTCCGCCCCGGCGACGATGAGCTGGTGAAAGCCATGACCTTCGGGGGACTCCTTCACGATCTTGGCAAGGCCATGGTTCCTCCCGAAGTGCTCAACAAGCCGGGAAAGCTGACGGCCGAGGAGTTTGAGGTCATGAAAAACCACGCCATTCACGGCACGGTGGCGGCGGTGGCCTCAGGGGTAACGGACGGCAGAATCCTGTCCGTCGTCAGGAATCACCACGAGCGGTGGGAGGGGGACGGCTACCCCGACGGCCTCAGGGGCAACAGAATATCCCTTCAGGCCCGGATAGCCGCCGTGGCGGACGTGTTCGACGCCCTTACGGCGAAAAGAGTCTACAAGGACCCGATCAAAAGCAGGGAGGCCGTATCGATGATACTGGAGTCCTCCGGCAGCAGCTTCGACGGGGCTATAGTGCGGGCTCTGCTTGTTTCGGTAGGGCTTTACCCTCCGGGAACGGTGGTGGAGCTCTCCGACGGCAGAATGGGAATAGTGGCCGGGGTCAGGCACAAAGACCTCCTCCGCCCTCAGGTGATCATCTCGGCGGACCGGCAGGGAAGGCGCCCCGAAAGCCTTTCCATCGTGGATCTGGCCCTCGGCGAGGACCTGTACATAGCCCGCCCCCTCGACGACATGGGCAAGGGAGTAAACTACGACCTTGCCTCTCCCCGAAGCCTATAAAGCTCCGGTGCTTTCCATCTCCCCTATTTTTTCCTCGAATCCATAGACGGTGGGGTCAATATCGTCCACCGCGGCGTTTAGCTCTCTCATGGACCGGAAGCCGTAGCCCCGGGGCAGACGGTTTGCGTACCGTTTTACCTTCAGCAGCGCCTGGAGGTAGTTCCGCCCGAAGGGCAGTATGACCTGAGCTGCCATAATAGCCCCCGGCGCGTCCTCGTGAAAGAAGAGGGACGCCATCTCAAGGTTCTCCTCCACGTCCATCTCGTCGTACCACAGAGCGGCCAGCAGCTTTCGGAACTTTTTCCTGTCCTTCCCAGCCACCATCTTTCTGATGGCCCCGTCAATCCTGCCTAGCCCTGAACGCAGGATGCGCTCCTTTACCGCCGGGTCACCCCGGGGCCAGGAGTATTCGGCAATATACTCCGCTTCATCCTCCGGCTGAACCTGTTTTCGAAGAAGTCTGCCAAAAGAGGGCCGCAGCACTATGGAGGCGGGCTCCGGACGGGCGTCCACCAGCTCCCGGAATACAGCTTCCGTAGAAAAACCCCTTCGCTCAAAGGGGGAGTTGTAAAGCCAGGTGGCGTAGCCCGGGTCGAAAAGCCCTTTCCGGCCCGCCCTTCCCGCCATCTGGGAGAATTCGTTTTTTGAGATGGGCCTGTCGGAATGATAGTTGACCAGCTGGGCGAACACTACCGTACGGGCGGGGAGGTTCACTCCCAGGGCCAGGGCGCTTGTGCCGCACACCACGTCGAGAATGCGCTCCCGGAAGGCCCGTTCCACCAGGAGCTTCTCCTTGGGCAGCATGCTGCCGTGGTAGATGCCCACTCCCGAGAAAAGGGGCGGCTGAATCTTTGGTACCTCCAGTATTTCAGCCAGCTCCCTGAGGCGATCCTTCCGGGCTGAGGAGATTCTTGCCCGGGTCTTGGAGGCCATGAAGGCAAGCTCCATGACGCCCTTCTGGGAGAAGAGGAAGACCAGGGCGTCTTTAAGGTCCTCGGTCAGGGCCGGTTTGTCCGGGGTGTAGATCAGCTCCGTCTCCCTGCGGGAGTTTTCGTAGAGGGTGAAGGGCCTGCCCGTGACGCCTCCCAGGTATTTCGACACGGCGGAGGCGCCCCCCAGGGTAGCGGACATTACCAGGATAAGGGTTGTCCCGTTGGTGGCGCGGATGCCGTCAATATAGGCCCTGGCCCGGTCGGGGTCGTTGAAGATGTAGTGAAATTCGTCCACGATGAGCTTCTGGCCCGGGACGGAGGCGTACTTGAGGGTATAGATCTCCTGGGTGCAGCATATTATGGACGCGCCCTCGTTCTTTTTGAAGTCGCCCGTTTCGATGCCTACGTCGAAGCCAAGCTTTCGCAGGTCGAGATACCGCTCGTTGCTGAGGGCTTTAATGGGGGCGGTGAAGATGATCCGCCCTCCCTCCGGATAGACGGGATGGCCGTTTTCATCCATGATGCCCGCCCAGAGATAGGACACTATGGTTTTTCCCGAGCCGGTGGGCGCGGACAGCACGGCGTTTTTCCCTTTTATTGCCCGGCAGGCCTTTATTTGCCACGGGTAGCAGGAGAAATTTTCCAGGGTTGGTCTCCTTCCGCCCGAAGCTGCCGGGCTTATTTTGTATTCTTCATGGTACCACAAAACGGGGAGGGAAAAACATGATAAGATACTGTTGCAGCGAAAGAGGAGGGGTTTTGTTGGCAGTGTTCAGGGTATCGGCCGGAGAGGGCAGAAAGAGGAAGGGCGAAACGCTTATATACAGGATGGAGGCCCGAAAGCCCCATGTCTCGAAGCGAAAAGAGGACGCTTTTCTGGCCCGCATCGGGGACGAGGTTGCCGGAAAGGCGGCGGACGCGGAGCTCCCCTTCGAAGCGGTGACGGCGTTCATGAAGAAGGCCGTAAACGGTTCCGGCAAGGCCGTAAGTCTATTTGCGGTCTCAGACGGCGAAAAGGCCGCCGACGAAGGATGGAGAGTCCTGACAAAACCCGGCAGGGAAGGGGAAGGAGGATCCCTCATGGACAAAGAAAAAATCCAGTTTGAAGAGGCGAAGCTCATTGCCGAGGAGATCGCAAAACGAAACAGGGATTTTTTGCCGGACGAAGAAGAGGAGATCGTTACCCCCGATGAACTGGAAAACCTTCTTAAGGGCGAATGATTGAATTTTCCTGCCCGTTGTTCTCTTAAACTTTATCGTGTACACTAAATTGCAACCGTTTGCCTTGGACTTAAAACGGGAAAGGGGCAGGAGATGAGACTGTGAGTTGGAGCAACGCTTTTCAGGTTCTAGGAGGCGTAGGTCTGTTTCTGTTCGGTATCAAGCTGATGAGCGAGGCGCTCCAGTTTCTTGCGGGAGACAGACTCCGTCAGCTTATAGGTTCCCTCACCAGAACCCCCATCAGGGGCGTATTCATAGGCGCCCTGGTGGCGATGCTGATCCAGAGCAGCAGCGGCGCCACCGTCATGACGGTAAGCTTCGTCCACGCAGGGCTCATGACGTTGAAGCAGGCGGTGGGAGTTATTATGGGGGCGAATATCGGAACCACGGTGACTGCCCAAATCGTGGCGTTCAAAATAAAAAACTTCTCCCTCCCCATTCTTGCGATCGGAGTTCTGCTCGTCCTCTTCGGAAGAACCAAGCGGCAAAAATACATCGGCAACGGCCTGGTGGGCTTCGGCCTTCTCTTCCTGGGCATGCAGACCATGGAGGATTCCATGGCCTTCCTCAAGGACAGGAAGGATCTCTTCATGGGGCTGGGGGCCAACCCCCTGCTCGGAGTCCTGGTGGGAACGGGTGTCACCATGGTGGTCCAGGCGAGCTCCGCAACCATAGGCCTTACCATGGCCATGGCCGCTCAAGGGCTGCTGTCCATCGAAGCCGCCATACCTATCCTCCTTGGCGACAACATAGGCACTACTATTACGGCAGTAATTGCCTCTATGGGCTCCAACCGTTCAGCTAAACAGGCGGCCACCGCCCACGTTCTCTTCAACGTTATCGGCGCCTGCATCTTTATGGCTGCCCTGCCTTTATTCATGAAAGCAATCCTTGCCACCTCAGGAGATATCAGCCGTCAGCTTGCAAACGCCCACACCATTTTTAACGTGGTAAACACAGCTATCTTCCTTCCTTTCGCGTCCCCTTTTGTATGGCTGATCCGCCGCATTGTGCCCGACAGGGGCGAGATAGCCCACTCCGGGCCCATGTATCTTGACCTTAAGCTCATCGACGCTTCTCCGGCGGCGGCGGTGGATGCCGTTAAAAAAGAGATTCTGCACATGGGAGTTCTTGCAGTGCAGATGCTTGGCTACGTGCGGCGGGCCTTCGAGGAGAACGATCCGAAGATGATCGACGAGGTTGCCCAGACTGAAAGGGGCGTCAACGAGATAAACCGGGCCATTTCCGCCTACGCCTCGGAGATATGGCAAAAAGGCCTGTCCGGCGTTCTCTCCACCGTTCTGGGATCTTATGTGAACGGAACGGGAGACATTGAGCGGATCGGCGACCACGCCACCAACCTCATAGAGCTTTACGAGTATAAGTCGGACAACGGCGTAGAGTTTTCGCCGGTAGCCATGGACGAGTTCAGGTACATGTTCGATCTCGTGGAAAATGCCGTAGGCCTTAGCCTTCAGTCCCTTGACGAGGAGGACGCGGCAAAGGCCAGGGAAGTGGACGTAATCGAGAATGAGGTGGACATGAAAGAAAAAATGCTGAGGAAAAATCACATCGCCAGGCTTAACACCGGCGACTGCACTCCTAACGCCGGGGTGATTTTTATCGACATTCTCAGCAACCTCGAGAGAATTTGCGACCACGCCCATAATCTCTCGTTTATTTCCCTTGATATAACAAGGCTCCACCAGTAGGCGGGACCTTAGAACGCCGCCGGCGGCACGGAAACGAAAGGAAGTCTGATTTATGGATAAAGACAACGCCCAGTATGTAAAGATGATAGGCACGCCGGTGGGGAAGCTGGTAGTCTCCCTGGGCATACCTACAGTTCTCAGCATGCTGGTTACGGCAGTTTACAACGTGGGGGATACTTTCTTCGTCTCCAAGCTGGGCACAAGCGCCTCGGGGGCGGTGGGCATAGTCTTTTCCCTCATGGCTATCATTCAGGCCGTTGGCTTTACCATAGGCATGGGTACCGGAACCCAGATATCCAGACTGTTGGGCGCCCAAAGGGACGATGAGGCCTGCGGTGTGGCGATCAGCGGCCTGCTTGCGGCTATTGTTTTCGGAACTCTTCTGGCCGTTTCTGGCCTCCTGTGCCTCGACGGTCTGATGAGGATCCTCGGGGCCACCGATACCATCCTTCCCTACGCCAGGGACTATGCGAGCTACATCCTTTACGCGGCGCCCGTTATGGCGTCGGCATTTCTGCTTAACAACATCCTCCGGGCCGAGGGGAAGGCCAGACTGGCCATGGTGGGCCTTATGACGGGCGGCCTTCTGAATCTGGCCCTTGACCCTCTTTTTATCTTCACTTTTAAAATGGGGATAGCGGGAGCGGCGATCGCAACGGCCATCAGCCAGTGCGTAAGTTTTGGCATACTCCTGTCGTGGTTCCTCAGGGGCAAGACCAGCGTTCGTCTGCGGCCTTCCCTGATTTCATGGGATATCCGGACTTATCTGAGGACTCTGAAGCACGGACTGCCGTCCTTTATCAGGCAGACCCTGGCAAGCGTAGCCACCATAATGCTGAACGTCAACGCCGCACTGTACGGCGATGCGGCGGTGGCGGCCATGTCCATTGTGGGCAGGCTGTTTATGTTTGTCTTCGCCGTCAACCTGGGGATAGGTCAGGGCTACATGCCCGTGGCGGGCTACAACTACGGCGCGGGCAGGCTGGACAGGCTCAGAGACGCCTTTTTCTTTACCTTGAGGCTGACCACTGTCGCCATGCTGGCCTCAGGAGTCACTTTTTTTTGGGCGGCCCCTTTTCTGATAAAAATTTTTATCAAAACAGACCTTGAAGTGGTGAGGATTGGGACCACAGCCCTCAGGGCCATGAGCATGGCTATGCCCCTGGTCCCTCTTGGGGTGGTATGCAACATGACCTTCCAGTCCATAGGCAGGTCATGGGCGGCTACGGTTCTGTCCATGGCCAGGCAGGGCATTTTCTTTCTGCCCCTCATCATGATTCTGCCAAGGTTCATAGGGCTGACGGGGGTACAGATAACCCAGGCCCTGTCCGATCTGCTCACTTTTATGATCAGCCTGCCTCTGGTGTTTTTCTTTTTCAAGGGACTGGACACAGAGCAGCACAATAGACAATCCCTGCAGGAGAAAAGCCTCCCCGTGCAGGAGGGGATTCCGGGGGAGGCAGGTTCAGGAGGATCAGAATGACGGAAAAAAATTATGACGAAGTCCGCTGTATTGTGCTGAATCCAGCCGACAGCGCAGCGACTCTCCCCGGGGGCGGAAAGGCGGAACAGAGCCTTGCCGGCCCCGGAATTGTATTGAGGGAAGACGTGCCCCCCGGCCACAAGGCGGCGGTGAAAGCCGTCAGGGCGGGAGCGCCGGTGATAAAGTACGGACACCCCATGGGCAGGGCAACAAAAGACATCCTGCCCGGGGAGTGGATCCACGTTCATAACGTCGAGTCGGCCCTGAGCGCGGGGTGGGATATGGAGTGGAAAAGCGCTCCCGCGCCCTTCCCCGAAGCTATAGAACCCGTTCCTATGTTCAGGGGCTATGCCAGAGACCAGGGACCTCCGGGCATCAGAAACGAACTTTGGATCATTCCCCTGGTGGGCTGCGTGAACGACTATCTGAAGTTCCTGGCCGCGGGCTATTCTCACCCTTCGTGGATAGGCCGGGTCAGAGTTCTGGCCCATCCTTACGGCTGCTCCCAGCTGGGAGACGATCTGAACAGGACCGCCGCCGTACTGGAGGGGCTTGCCAGAAATCCGTGCGCCGCCGGGGTGGTGCTCGCGGGGCTTGGCTGCGAGAACCTTCAGAGGGTTTTCATGGAGGCCAGGCTTGCCGGCCTCGGGAAAGCCCGGTTCTTCTCCCTGCAGGAGGAGGAGGAGGACCGGGAAGCGCTGTACAGCCTTCTGGACGAGCTGGCCGCCTTGGCCCCCCGGGAGAGGAGGGCCTTTCCCCTCTCTGAGGTGGCGGTAGGGGTAAAGTGCGGAGGCAGCGACGGCTATTCGGGCCTTTCGGCCAACCCCCTGGCGGGGGAGGCGGCGGACATGCTCTGCGCCTGGGGCGGCAAAGTGCTGGCCACGGAGATACCGGAGATGTTCGGCGCCGAGGACGTGATAGCCTCCAGAATCGAGGATGAAAGGGTGTTCGGGGATTTTGCCGCCGCCATCCGCTGGTTCAGAAATTACTTTGATTCGCACGGTCAGCCTGTCTACGAAAACCCCTCCCCGGGGAACAAAGCGGGGGGACTTACCACCCTGGAGGAAAAATCCCTGGGAGCGGTGACCAAGTGCGGCTCCTCGCCCGTGGTGGACGTGCTGCCCATTGGCGCCCAGGCAAGCCGGCGGGGGGTATCGATTGTCTCCGGCCCGGGCAACGATCTGGTCTCTTCCACCGCCATGGCCGCGGCGGGAGCCCAGGTGATCCTGTTCACCACCGGACGGGGGACGCCTTATTCGACGGTGGTTCCCACCTTAAAAATCTCTTCCAATACGGGCCTTTTTAACAAAAAAAGAGGCTGGATCGATTTTGATGCCGGGCTCCTTTTGGAAGGGGCCGACAGGACGGAAGCGGCGAAAGCCCTCCTGTCTCTTGTGGCGGATACGGCCTCGGGACAGGAGACAAGGGGCGAAAAAAATTCCTGCGGGGAGATCGCCATCTTTAAGGACGGCGTAACCCTATAAAGGGGGATCAGGACTATGGCCGACGTTAATTACACAGTGCTGCAGTTCGGCGAGGGAAACTTCATAAGGGCCTTCTTTGACTGGATGCTTCAAAAAATCCAGGACGCCGGCGGAGGGGAGCAGAGGGTCTTCCTGGTTCAGCCCATACCGGAGGGACGGGTGGAGGAGATCGTAGCGGCAGGGGAGTACCACGCGCTGCTCCGGGGGTACCGGGAGGGTGCTTACGAGGAGATCCTGGACCCGGTCAGGGTGGTTAAGGGGGGCGCCAATCCCTTTGCCCCGGGAGGCCTTGAGAAGATGCTTGAGGCCGCGCTGTCGCCGGATCTCAGGGTAGTGACCTCCAACACCACCGAGGCCGGGATTTTTTTTGAAAAGAGGACCGAACCTCACAACTATCCGTCCCTGCTGGCAGCCGCACTGAACCTGCGGGCGAAAGCGGGACTGTCTCCCCTTTATATACTGCCCCTGGAGCTGATCGAGAATAACGGTGGCGTTTTAAAAGAGTGCCTGATTAAATACGGGCGGCTGTGGAAGCTGCCGCCTGAGTATTTCTCGTACCTGGAGGGGTGTTTTTTTTACGATACCCTGGTAGACCGGATAGTTACCGGCTTCCCCGCCAGGGAGGCAGACAGGATCTTCCGCGCCCTCGGCCGGGAGGACAGGCTTGTAACGGCGGGGGAGCTCTTCCACCTGTTCGTCATTCAGGGACATAGCTCCATACAGGATGTCCTTCCTTTCCGCAGGGCGGGGCTTAACGTGGTGGTCACCAAAGACGAACTCTCTTTTTACAGGGACAGAAAGGTAAGAGTGCTCAACGGCCTGCATACGGCGTCCGTCCCGGTGGCCCTGGCGGCCGGAGTGGAGTATGTCAGGGATTTTGTCGAGGACGAAAGATTTGCCCCGAAGCTGACCGCCCTCGTTCACGAGGAGATAGTCCCCGCCTTCTCGGGGGACGGCGACGCCCACCGGTACGGAGACGACGTGCTTGAGCGGTTCAGAAATCCCGCTCTGGAGCACGCCTTCCGGGACATCGCCCTGAATTCCGTCGCAAAGTCGAACACAAGACTGCGTCCTACTCTGGAGGATTATTTCCGCAAGTTCGGCCGACTGCCCCCCATCCTCACCGGGTGCATCGAGGCCATGTTCCGACTTTACGGCCGGGGCCCCGCGGCGGACCTTCCCGGCGGACCCCTGGAGTTGCCGGACTACGGCCGGCTGAAGGGGACGGACAGAAAAAGCCTGATCGACAGTTTCTTCCCCGGCCTTGCCCGCCCCATCGCAGAAGAGCTTCTTCAGGCCATGCCAGGCAGCTGAAAGTACTCTCTGGCGTTGTTATAGCAGATATCGGCCACGATGCCCCCCAGAAGGGAGTAGTCCTCGGGAAGTTCACCTTTTTCTATGTCCCGGCCCAGGACGTTGCAGAGAATCCGCCGGAAGTATTCGTGCCTGGGGTAGGACAGGAGGCTTCTGGAGTCGGTGAGCATTCCCACAAACCTGGAGAGCACTCCTACCGATGACAGGGCCTCGATCTGCCGCTCCATGCCGCTTTTGGTGTCCATAAACCACCAGGCGGAGCCCATCTGCATCTTCCCCGGCACGGCGCCGTCCTGGAAGCACCCCAGGATGGAGGGGATCATCTCGTTATCCCTCGGATTCAGCGAATAGACTATGGTTTTGGTCAGCTTCCCCGTCCGGTCGAGCCTGTCCAGAAGGCGGGAGAGGGCTGCTCCCTGGCCGAAGTCCCCCATGGCGTCGTATCCCGTATCGGGCCCCAGCTTCGCGTACATCCGGGAGTTGACGTTTCTCAGGGCGCCCAGGTGGAGCTGCTGAACCCACCCCTGGGACCCGTCCATGGACAGAAGTTCGTGGAGGGTGGCGGACCGGAAGGCGGAAAGGGCTTCCCCCGTGAGGGGCCGGCCGCTTCTTAAAGCCCTGAAGTATGTCTCAAGCTCTTCAGAGGTCCATTCGGAGGTCCAGCACTTCTCAATGCCGTAGTCGGACAGGCGGCAGCCCCTGTCATGGAAGAACTGGTGTCTTTTCCACAGGCACTCAATAAACCTGCCGTAGGAGTTCACCCTCACGTCGGTCATCTCCGCCAAACCGTCAAGCCAGGGGTTGAACCTATCGGGCCTGTGCCCCTCAAGAGCCCTGTCGGGGCGGAATGCGGGGGCCACCAGGGTTTTGAAGCCGCTCTCCCGGATTTTTCTGTGGACCTCCAGGTCAGAGGAGGGGTCGTCAGTGGTGCAGAGGGCCTCCACGCGAAACTTCCTGATGATTGACCGGGCCGAAAATTCTTTTTTTGCCAGAAGAGCGCCGCAGTGGTTGTAAATCTCTTCGGCGGTGTCGGGATTAAGGAGCTCGTCCACTCCGAAGACCCTTTGGAGTTCGAGGTGGGTCCAGTGGTAGAGGGGGTTTTTTACAAGTTTGGGAACAGTTCGCGCCCAGGCGGCGAACTGTTCATAGTCAGAGGCGCCGCCGGTGATAAGCTCCTCGTCCTCGCCGCAGGCTCTCATGGCCCGCCATTTATAGTGATCCCCCTCCAGCCATACTTCCGTCAGACTGCCAAACTGCCTGTCGGCCATGATATCCGCCGGGGGTATGTGGCAGTGGTAGTCAAAAATAGGCATGGAAGCCCCGTATTCGTGATATAACTTTTGGGCGGGCTTGGATTCGAGAAGAAAGTTCTCGTCCAGGAATTGTTTTTTCATTTCTACTTCCTCCTTAAAGGGGCGCCGGCCCCTTTTACTGATGCAATTATTTTACCCTCTGCTGTACAATAAGGCCACGAAGGCAAAAATGGGGGACATTTTGTGCAAAAAGGCCTGCTCTTTGATATAATGCCCTTAGCATTGCCATTCTTAAGAATCAGGAGGGCAGGGACTTGAGAAACGCTGATCCTGAAGCTGCTTTCCCTAAGATTTGGAGGCGAATTGCTCATTTCAGAAGGGTTTTTTTTACAACTCTTCTGCTTGCCGCAGGGATTCTTTTAATTCTTCTTTATCTGGACTCCCTCGCGGAAAAAAAACATGAAAAAGATTTTAACGAAAGGCAGCTGCATTTAGCGACTCTCGTCCGCTTTGCGGCGGAGGATCGCCTGGCCGCCGTGAGAGCTGTGTCGGAGAGCCTCGGCCGAAGCATAGCCGCCCGAGTGCCGGAGGGAGACCCGAACGGAGGCCTGGCACTGGAGATGCTGAACAGGGCTTTGGACGCCGCTCCCGACGCTCTAGGGTTTTATTTTGTCCCCGGTTTGTCGGCGGGGAAAAACGTAGCGGCGGCTTACATGTTCCGGCCAACCAGGGCTGGCAGAGAGGCTCTGCTCTTTGCCGCCAGGGCGGCGGAGCCCTTTAAATCCGGGGAGCTTGTGCCCGGAGAGGCTGCCCGTATTTCCGGGACTGCCGGAGAGTCCGGACGGACCAGGGTCGTCCTTTTGGCTGAAGAGGTCAGGTCGGAAGAGGGGTATGGGGGCGTCCTGCTGACCGCTGCCGATCTGCCATCTCTGATCCTGAAATACGCTGTCCCCATGACCATGGGCGGAGAGAGCTTCGGAGCGGTCCTTCATGAGGACGGGCTTATGGTATTCTCTCCGGATTCCACTGGTTTGGATGAAACGGAGATGAGGGCCGAAAACCCTGAAGTCATTGCCATGGCCGGTCTTGTTGAAAAGGCTCTGTCCGGGATGGATGTTATGGAGATCTCCTCCGGCGGCGAGGTCAAGAGGATGTTCGCGGCCTGGAATTCTCTTAAAATCGGCTCAAGACGCCTGTCAGTAGTTCTGGCCTCCTCTGGTGAGATCAGGGCCGGGGGCCTGTCCTACATGAAGCTCCAGAGAAATCTGCTTACCGGCATACTGCTTGTTTTCGCCCTTCTCGGGGTTTTTTTGTTTTCAGGAAAACAAAAACGGGAGGATGTGGAGAGGAGAGAGGCCACCCTTCGGGCTATTTTTGACAACGCACCCTCAGGAATTGCCATCCTTGGCGACGACGGAAAGTTTTTGTCCTGCAATCCCACATGGGAAGTCATGACGGGGCAATCCGAAGAGAGGCTCAGACAGAAGACAATAGGCGATCTGGCAGTTCCCGGCTGCCCCGGAGCGGCGTCCCTTAAAGAGGCTCTCCGGGACCACCCGGAATCTTTCAGCACTGAAGTCAAATTTCTCCGCCCCGACGGCCCGGAGTTCTGGGGAAGCGTCCTTCTCGCCACCATGGAAAGCTACCCTTCCTCTGATTCCGACGTTGTCCTCGCGCTGATCAGCGATATAACAGGCCTGAAGGCCGCCGAGGAGCAGCTCAGGAAGGGAACTGCGGCTCTGGAGAGCCAGAAGGAGGAGCTGGAGAAGCAGACCTCCGACCAGGGAATTCTCCTGGATCTCCTCACCCTCTTTGCCGGCGCTGACGCGCCGAAGCAGATTTTTGACGCCCTGAACGGCTCCCTGCCCTCAGTGATCTCCTTCAGAAGCTTATTTCTGTGCGTCTCCGTCCCTGGCAAGAAGAATGACTATGTTGTGCTTGACAGCCTGGGCGACGCGGAAAAAACGGGACAGACCGACTTCGGCACAGAGAAAAAAGGCATAGTAGGTCATGTGCTCAGCACGGGGAAGCCCTATGTCTCCGGCGATCTTAAGTCAGACCCTCTGTATGTCCCCCATGCAGACGAGGCCAGGTCTCTGCTGGCGGTTCCCATAAGCTATAAGGGCAGGGACTGGGGAGTGCTGGGTATGGACAACGCGGAGCCCTACGCTTTTTCCGTAAGGGAAAGGGATCTACTGGGCCTCGTGGGCTTCTATCTTGCCCTCCATCTGGAGGAGATGGAGACCAGGTCGGAACTGGACGGCAAGGCGCAGCAGCTCAGGTTCCTGCACGGGGTGGTCCAGCAGCTGGCGGCGGAGCGGGTAAATGTAAATCTTTCCCGAAAAATAGTCCATATTCTGGGAAAAGAGCTGGGCTTCGCTATGGCGGGAGTTTTTGTCCCCGACGGCGCGTCTGAGGCGGGCGTAAGCCTTCTGGAGGGCTATCCGGGAGGAAGCGGCCCATGGGAAGAGGCTGTTTTTGCCGGCCTGTCGGACGCCGCGGCGAAGGTCCTGCAGACAGGCAAACCTGCCCTAAGCTCCGGGGAAACGGACCCGGAAGGGCTGGCGGCGCCGATTGCCTTCGGATCGGAGGTATTCGCGGTGCTTGCGGCCCGCGGCGAGGGAGCCGTGTCCTCCTCGGACAGAGAGCTGCTGGAGATCATCGCCGAGCACGGCGCCACTTTCTGGCTGCTTAACAACATGCTTGCCGAAAGACGGCGGGAGGCCCTTATTGATCCTCTCACCCAGGTCTGGAACCGCAGATTCCTTCTGCAGCGTCTTGAGGAGGAGACGGCCAGACTCAGGAGGACGGGAGGTTTGGGCGCGGTGGTGCTGGTGGACCTGGGAGACTTCAAGAGCATCAACGACCGCTTCGGCCACCTGGCTGGGGACGAAGTTTTGAGGAAGACGGCCTCCATGATGGATGAAAACCTGAGAACCTGCGACGTTATAGGGCGGTTCGGCGGGGACGAGTTTCTTCTCTATCTACCCGACGTCGGCGCGGACAGGGCTGTCTCGGCCATGAAAAGGATGGACGGGCTGGCGGCGGAACTAAGGATACCGGGAGTGGACGCAACGGTGGTGCTGGATTACGGCATAGCCTCCTTCCCCGACGACGGCGATGACCTTGTTGCCGTCATAGGGGATGCGGACGCCCGGATGTACAAGTATAAAGCCGCAAGAAAGGCGGGAAGACCATGATACTGTCGCTGCATCACCCTAGCTTTACCGTGGATAATCTCGAAAGGTCCATAGCCTTTTACCGGGACCTGCTGGGCCTTAAGCTGGAGGGCGTATGGGAGCGGGATGAAGAATACTCTCAGGGAGTCACGGGAATAAAGGGCGCCCACCTTAAAGTGGCCTACTTCACCCTGCCCAACGCCTCCTTCGAGCTGGTGGAGTATCTGGGCGGCAAGGGAGTCAAGATCGATACCTCCACCAACAACACTGGCAGCGCCCACGTCTGCTTCATAGCGGAGGACTTCGACAGTCTGACAGCCGGCCTGAAGAGGGCCGGAACAGTCTTCGCGGGAGAGGTGAAGACCATTCCGGCAGGGGGAAACAAGGGCAAAAAGATAGTCTATGTGGAAGACCCCGACGGCAACACCCTGGAGATCATAGCGTCGAAGGTCTCCTGACCGCGGACGTTTAGAGGCGCCCTTCCTCCCGGTCCCGTTTAAGAAAGGAGATGAGGGTGGCGGCCCGCTTTTTTTCCAGCATCCCTCTCTTCTCCGGGGTCCAGGAGTAGAGCCCTTCTCCCGTCTTGGCGCCGAACTGACCCTTTTCAGCCCTCTCTCTGAGTATGGCCGGGGCTTCCGAGGCATTGGAGAGGTCCGCGAAGAGGTAGGAGGCAATGGAAGTGAATACGTCAAGCCCTCCCAGATCCGCAGTCTCGAAGGGGCCGGTGTCCGCCAGGCGGCGGCCCAGGCTTGCCTTCATGGCCCCGTCCACTTCCTCCATGGAGGCAATGCCCGACTCCACAATGTGAACGGCCTCCCTGAGCAGGGCGAACTGAAGACGGTTGACTATAAAGCCGTGGGCCTCCCTTGTGAGGACCACGGCTTTTTTGCCCGCTGACGCAAGAAAGGTCCTTGCTTTTTCCACAGTCTCCGGAGTCGTCTCCCGCCCCGGACATATCTCCACCAGTGGCATGAGGTGGGCGGGATTCCAGAAGTGGGTCACCGTGAACCGTCCCGGCTGTTTCAGGGGAGCGGCGATGTCCGAGGGGAGCAGTCCCGATGTGTTGCTGCCTATGATGGCTTCGGGGGCGCAGTGTTTTTCAACCTCCAGGAGGATGGAGCGCTTGGTCTCCAGATTCTCCGATACTGACTCAAGAATGAAGGGCGCTCCTCCCGCGGCGGCGGCGAAATCCCCCACAGGGACTATTCTTGACAGGGCCTCTTCCGGGGAGCATTCCAGCAGGCCGTTCTCCCCCAGTACGGCCAGGGCTTTGCCCGCGGACTCCATGCCCCTGGCCATGCTCTCTTCAGTGCGGCCCCACAGGGCCACCCTCTTCCCGGCGGCCGCCAGGGCGGCGGAGGACGTGGAACCCATGATGCCCGTTCCTATGGAACAGGCATCGAATTCGAATTTTGCCATGATTCAAGCTCCTTTACCTTGAATTTTTTCTGCCCGAAATAATTCTATCAGAACTGTCGTCGGGACCCTATGGCCCCTCTTCAGTTTGAACAATATTCAATGTTATAATGCCGTGGAGAAACTTACCATTTTCGGAGGGGGAGATATTTTCCATGGCAGGAAAACTCATAGAGTGCGTTCCCAATTTCAGCGAGGGCCGGAGGCAGGACGTTATAGAGGCCATTGCGGACAACTTCAGGGGAGTCCGGGGGTGTACCCTTCTTGATTACAGGGCGGATTCAGATCACAACAGGCTTGTAGTAAGCCTTGCCGGGGATCCGGAGGCCGTGGCGGACGCCCTCCTCAAGGCAGCAAAAACGGCGGTAGACGCCATCGACATGAATCAGCACCAGGGAGCCCACCCCAGAATAGGAGCGGTGGACGTCATACCCTTTACGCCCATCAGCGGCATAACCATGGAGGAGTGCGTAGCCTTCTCCTACGCCTTCGGCGAGCGTTACGCCGCCGAGCTGGGGGTGCCCGTCTACTACTACGAGGATTCTGCGAAGCGCCCCGAGCGCAAACGGCTGGAGGTAATCCGCAAGGGTCAGTATGAAACTTTAAAGGCGGAATCCGTAAATCCCGACAGACATCCCGACGTGGGAGGTCCCGCCCTTCACCCCACCGCGGGCGCCACGGTAGTGGGGGCGCGGCAGTTCCTCGTCGCCTTCAACGTAAACCTGAACACCGCCGACGAGGAGATAGCCAAAAAGATAGGGACCTTTGTCCGCTCATCCAGCGGCGGCTTCTGTCACGTGAAGGGAATGGGTGTGGCCCTGGCGGAGCGGGGCATGACCCAGGTCAGCATGAACATCGTGGACTATCAGAAAAACGCCCTCTACCGGGTTCTTGAGCTAATCCGCATGGAGGCCCGGCGCTGGGGAGTGGAAGTGGTGGAGACGGAGATCTACGGAATGATCCCCGCCCGGGCCATTCTGGACAGCGCGGCTTACTACCTCCAGGTTAAGGACTTCGACCCCGACCAGGTGCTGGAGCTCAAACTTCTGGCGATGGGCGGTGACGGTGAATGATAGCGAAACTTGTTTATAACGCCCGGATCTATACCCCCGAAGGCATTTCACCCTCCTCGGGAGAAGGTCAGGGAGCGGTTCGCTTTCTTCCCGACGGGGCCATGATCATAAAGAACGGCCTTATAGAAGAGGTTGGCCCCCGGGAGGAAG
>CAZXOD010000010.1:1687-23211 GCA_964642285.1 uncultured Synergistaceae bacterium | reverse complement strand
GTACTTTCCGGCCAGGGAATGGTTCGCTACGGCGACACCTCCGGCCCTGCTTTACGAATACGCCGCCCTTGCCGGTGAATATCTGCCCAGGGTATATCCCGGCAACACCGGAGAGGGGAGCGACACGAAGTGCCTTTGCTGCGGAGCGGTGCTCGTGTCCCGAAAAAACTGCCCCGTCAGCCTCCCGGGCCTGGACGCCCGGGGACTGTGCGCGGCCTGCGGCGCTCCCGCCGACATTGTTATCACTGAAGGAGAAAGCTGCGCGGAATGAAAAAACGAATCTTTTTCTCTCTGCTCCTCATCTTTGGCGCCGCGCTGGCCGGCTTCGCCTACAGGACGATCTTCTATCCCGCCTCCTGGTGGCACGAGTACCTCCCGACAGGCTCTGGAGAGCCTGTGGAGGTCCTGGTAAGGCCGGGGATCAGCGCCCGGGAGGCTGCGAAAGCTTTTGAGGCCGCGGGGCTCCTCCGGGGAGGAAACGCTCAGAACCTCGCCCGGTGGATGACCAGGTTTGACATTGACCGGAGGCTGAAGCCCGGAGTTTACAAAATCAGGCCCGGCTCGCCCTGGGAGGCGGCAAGGCAGCTGGAAAAGGCAAAGCCTGCCATATCCTCGGTTACAATTGTGCCGGGAACTGATATCTTCTCCTTTCCGGAGATCTTTTCTCCGCCTCTTTCGTCTAAGGAGATGGAAGACCTGCTTCTAAAAAACGATCTCTTTCCCAGGGAAACTCAAGGCCTTCTGCCGGACTCCTCCGAGGGGAGGCTGGGCTTTCTGCTGCCGGAAACCGTGCATACAGCCGAAATCTCCGGGGAAGAGACCGTAAGAGCCGCGGCCCGCCTCTGGTGGGAGAGGGTAGGAAGAATCATAGAAGAGGAAAACAGGACGGCCAAATTCTTCCTGGAGACGGCCATTATTGCCTCCCTTATCGAAAGGGAAGTTTTATGGGACGACGAGCGTCCGCTGGTAGCGGGGGTAATACGGAACAGGCGGGAAAAAAAGATGCCCCTACAGATCGACGCCACGGTAGTATATGCCTGGAAAAAAGAGGGCAAGGACCTCAAGAGAGTGCTCTACAAAGACCTGGAGATCGACTCGCCCTACAACACCTACAAAATTCCGGATATACCCCCGGCTCCCATCTGCATGCCCTCGGAAAAATCCTGGATTGCGGCGCTGAAGCCCGAAGAGACGGTCTATTTCTACTACGTGGCGGACAAGGACGGAAGGCACCTGTTCTCTGAGACATTCAAAGGACACCAGAAAAACATACAAAAGGTCCGGGCCAAATGAGCGGGGCCGCAAGAAAAGATATGGCGCCGGACATGGGAAGGCTCCTTCTTGCCCTCCCCAGAGAGACCATAGTTCTTCTGAGCTGGATCGTCTCGGAGTACGACGGCCTGGGATTCGTTAAAACAGAGGATAGGAAAGAGGGGGAAGAGACGGCGGTGTCCCTCTATTTTCCGTGGGAGAGGCGTTCCCACGTGTTAGAATTGACTGAAGCCCTTAAATCAGAGGGGATGAGCCTGAGGCTCCTTCGGGAGGACCCGCCCGAAGAGAGCCCCTGAAAGCAGACAATCCGGAGGAACCCGAATAGCCATGACCATAAACGCAAGACTGGAAAAGACCCTGAAAGACCTAAGCGCCGCGGGCGCGGATTTCGCCGACCTTTATTTTGAGACCTCTTCGTCCCACTCCTTTTCCTACGAAGACGGCATTTTTGAGGAGATATCCTCTTCCGGATTTGAGGGAACGGGCGTCAGGGTAATCCGCGGAGATTCCACATCCCATGTCCACGTTCCAGGAGTGGACCTTGCCGCCGCTATTTCAAGCCTTGAAGAAGCCTCGCGCAGCAACGGCCTGACCTTAACCGGGGCGAGGGGTGAGGGGAGGGTGGTGGAACGGGGGTTCTTTCCCCAACCGCCCGACATCTCTTTTTTCAAGGATGCCGACAGCGGGGTCAGAGGCGCCTCCCCGTGGGTAAAGCAGGTCTCCATGAGTCTTCAGACAGCCTCCAAAAACTTCTCCGTCTATAACAGCGACGGCCTTTCTGCCGGAGACCAACGGGAGTACACCCTCTTCAGCGTGGAGGTAATAGTAGAAAAAGATGGGGTCATCCAGACCGGCTACGAATCAGAGGCCCTGTCCATGGGGAGCGCCGGATTTTTTAAAAAGGTTTCTCCGCTGAAGGTTGCCGGGGCAGCTCTTAAGAGAGCGCTGCTCATGCTGGAGGCACCCGAATGCCCGGCGGGGACCATGGCTGTCCTCCTCTCCGGCGAGGCCGGCGGAACCATGGTTCACGAAGCTTGTGGCCACGGTCTGGAGGCCGATATTATCCAGAAGGACTTCTCAGTCTACCGGGGGAAGATCGGAAAGACCGTCGCAAGCCCCCTGGTAACCCTGGTGGACGACGGCTCGCTTCCCGGGCTGCTGGGAAGCGGCATCTGCGACGATGAGGGCTCCCCCTGCCGAAGAAACGTCCTGATTGAAAAGGGCGTCCTCAGGGGCTACCTGACGGACAGGACCTCGGCCCGGAAGGATGGCCTGGCCCTCACGGGAAACGGCAGAAGAAGCTCCTACCGTTCCATTCCCCAGCCCAGGATGACCAACACCTTTATTGAGCCGGGCAGTTCCTCCCCGGAGGAGATGCTGAAGGGCATGAAGGAAGGGCTCTTCGTAAAAAAGATGGGCGGCGGAGAGGTAGACCCCACCTCAGGGGACTTTGTCTTTCAGGTTACGGAGGGCTACCTAGTAAAGGATGGCCGGGCGGTTCATCCCGTCCGAGGCGCCCTTCTTACGGGAAACGGGCCCGATGCTCTCTGCGATATCAGGGCTGTGGGCAGCGACCTCCACTTCCTTCCCGGAATATGCGGAAAATCAGGCCAGTCCGTGCCTGTCTCCGACGGACAGCCCTCCCTCCTTATAGGTTCCATGGTTGTGGGAGGCGCCGGAGCCTGACATGGGAATTTTCAGAAAAAAAGACGCAAAATTTCGCAAAACTACAAAAAGCAGGAGAAAGAAAAAGGGATCGGGCATCCTGTCCCTCTGGATAGAGGTTTTCGCGTTTCTTGTCCTCGCCTTTTTGGTATACGTCCTGGCCTCCCTCTTCTCCTTCAGAACCGGCGCGTGGGGCGAGAGGATCCGCTTCTCGCTGCTGAGAAACTGGGGAGGGGCGGTAGTCCTCCCCGTCCTCTTCGGAGGCTATCTGTGCGTCTCCTATCTGCTGAAAACCGGCGCGAAAGGGCTCATCAGACAGCTCCTCGGGACGGTCCTGCTGTTTTTCTGTTCCGCATTTTTATTCGGCCTCTTTAGAATGGCTTCCGTCTTCCAGTCCATAGCCGTGCTTTCTCCCGGATATCTTGGCGACGGCCTGGCCATATTCTTCACCAGGAACATAGGCCTTCTCGGAACCTTGATCCTGGCGGCGGCCCTCCTTGTAATTGCGGCGAGCCTTTACGGCTTCTTCCAGCCGGCAGCGGTGATACGAAAGATCTCCTTCGTGATAAAAACCATCGCCGACGAAAAATGGAAGCGTATGCCCTATCCCGAGCAGTACGCCTCGCCTGCCCCCGACCGGCCGGAGCCCTCTGAAGCCGTTGCCGAACCCCTTCCAACTCCCCGGGAGGAAGAACTATTTAAAGGGGCATATGAAGAGCCCACCCTTCCAGAAACAGAGGAGGACTTGGGCGATCCTCTGCCGGATCCCTCCGAGGAGACGCCGGGGGACTTCGACGACTACTATCTGCCTGAATCAGAAGAGGAGAAGCCGGAAGGGGAAACGGAACTGCTATTGGACGCAGAAGTGGAGGACCTGCTTCCGCAGGAAGGGGCCCCTGCAATTTCCGCCCCTCCAGAGCCGTCGATAATATACCCCCTGTCATCGGAGGTTGAGGAGGAAGGCGACCCCCATGCCCTGCCCGAGATAGATTTCAACGAGCTGGACGGCACGGAAAAAAGGGTAAGAAAGGGCACATTCCCGCCCCCGCCCGACCTTTTTGGACCGAAGCAGCAGCTTGAATCCCCGGAGACCAACGAGACGGTGAGCGAACAGGCGGTCTCCATAATATCCACTCTGGCCGATTTTGGCGTCGGAGCGGAGATGGCGGACGTGGTAATAGGCCCTACCGTTATCCAGTTTCAGATACAGCTGGCGCCGGGAATAAAAGTAAGCAAAGTGGCGGGCCTCAGCAATGACCTTGCGGTGGCTCTCACAGTGCCCTCCCTCCGGGTGGAGGCTCCCATTCCGGGAAAACCCTACGTGGGCGTGGAGATTCCCAACCCGAAGAGGAGGGGGATATCTATCCGCACAGTCCTGGAATCCCAGCCATTCCTGGAGAACGAGTACGATCTGCCTCTTCCCATGGGGGTAAGGGTCGACTCCAGGCCCCTTACTGTGGGCCTGGAAGGGCTGCCCCACATGCTCGTGGCAGGGACCACCGGCTCCGGGAAGAGCGTCTTTATCACCAGCTGCATTACAGGCTTATGTTCCTTCCTAACCCCGGAGCAGATCCGCTTTATCCTTATTGACCACAAGAGGGTGGAGCTGAGCATCTACGAAAACCTTCCCCACGTGCTGGCGAAGCCCGTGGTCTCTCCGAAAAAGGCCGTGCAGGCGCTGGCCTGGGCGGTCCGGGAGATGGAACACCGGTACGAAATATTCGCCAGGGCGAGGGTAAGAAATCTGAAATCCTATAACCAGGCGGTGCTCCCCAAGGCTAAGCTGCCCCACATCGTAATAGTGGTGGACGAGCTTGCGGACCTGATGTTCACCGCCCAAAAGGATGTGGAGGACTACATATGCAGGTTGGCCCAGATGGCCAGGGCCACGGGAATTCATCTTATCCTGGCCACCCAGCGTCCCTCCGTAAATGTGATCACCGGCCTGATAAAGGCCAACATCCCGGCCAGGGTGGCCTTTACTCTGCCGTCCCAGACCGACTCCAGGACCATCATAGATATTTCTGGGGCGGAACGGCTGCTGGGAAAGGGAGACATGCTCTTCGTCAGCTCAAAATACCCGAGGCCTCTCAGGGTTCAGGCGCCCTTTATCGACGAGAAGAAAAGCCTTGAGATAATCGACTACCTCAGAAATGTATTCGGAGACCCCGAATATGTGGATATTGAGGATCAGGGAGAAGAGACCGGAGGAGGAGGGGACACTTCCTTCGCCGACGATCCCCTTCTGGAAGAGGCGGTGGATATAGTCCTCGATACTGGGATAGCGTCGGCGAGCAGGCTCCAGAGGCAGCTGAGAATAGGCTTTACAAGGGCCGCCCGTATTATTGACACCATGGAACAGATAGGCATAGTAGGTCCCCCGGAGGGCTCCAAGCCCCGGGAGATCATGGTGGACGAGGATAGAGCAAGGGAGATGCTCCGGAGCGCCTCGGGACAGGAGTATTAGGATGGGAGAGATACTTCTGCCCGGCCTGAAGGCCGCGTCTTCAGCCAGCTTCGACCCTCCCCTTGCCATAGTTGCCGGAGGCAGGCCGCCCGCCGCCTCCTGGCTTAAAGAGTTTTTGCCGGGCATGGAGTTGTGGTGCGTCGATTCGGGCCTCGCTCCGTGCGTCGGGGCGGGGTTCTGGCCCTCAAGACTGATCGGGGACGGCGACAGCGCCCCTCCCGATCTTTGGGAGGAGGCTTTGTCGGGAAAAACCGAAGTCGAGGTCTTTCCCGTGGATAAGGATTATACGGACCTGCAGCTGGCCCTCTACAGGGCGTGCGAAACGGGAAAGAAACATGTGGTTGTGTCAGGGTGCTGGGGAGGCCGCTTCGATCACCTCTGGTCGGCGATAAACTCAGCCCTCTGGGCCTTGCGTCACGGGGTGAGGGTGCTCGCCTTCGCCGACCAGGCGGAAGCGCTTTTTCTGGCGGCGGGGGGGGAGACCTGGGAGGTCGAAGTAGGGCCCGGCTCTTACGACGTCCTGTCCCTCATCCCCCTGGGAGGGGATTGCGCCGGGGTAACGCTGGAGGGAGTCCGGTGGCCCCTGAAGGACGTAACTCTTTCGCCGGAGAGGCCCTTTGCGGTGAGCAACCGGTTTCTGGAAAGCAAAAAGCCCAGAATCACTCTTAAAAAGGGGATCCTGGGCGTTTACGTTGGAACTGCGTGAAGAGCGGGCCTGTCAGACAGCCCGCTTCACCCTTCCGGACTTGAGACAGCGGGTGCATATCCTCATCCTTAAAGATTCACCGCCGCCCACGTCAGCCTTGACGCTCTGAAGGTTAACGTTCCAGCGTCTGCGGGTGTGGCGGTTGGAATGGCTTACGGTGTTGCCCGTAGCAGGGCCCCTTCCGCAGCATTCGCATACCTTGGCCATATTTTCGCCCCCTTGTTGCGATATAGTTCCGTTAAGACTCGGTCAAGCGGAAGAATTTTATCACAGAGACAGCGACGGGGCAAATATTTCCCGGACATATCTTCTTTTTTCAGCATGAAACAGATTTTCACCCCTCGCCGCAGCCGGACATATTGTCAAAAGTGCGGGAAACGGAAAATCACGCAGGCGGACTCAGGCGCGGAACAAGAGTGGTATACTTTAAATGAAAAATATACCTGCACGGATTGCCCGTTCGACGGGGAGGACAGATCGAATGAAATTCAGTGAAAAAATGGCAGAAGTGGAAAAAATAGTCAGTCGCCTGGAAAAAGAGGCTCTTCCCCTGGAAGAGGCCCTATCTCTTTTTGAAAAGGGCGTCGCCGGCATAAGGGAGTGTCAGACCTACCTGGCCGGAGCCAGACAAAAAATTTCCCTCCTCACTGCGGAAGGGGAGACCGTACCCTTTTCTCCGGAAAAAGACGCTGAAGGGGAAAAAGAATGACGTCGCAGGCAGATTTCAAACTCCAGTACGACCACGCCCGAAATTTCTTTGAAGAAGGCCTGGAGGAGTTCTGCGCCCTTCCGGTCAGGAACGCGCCTTCGCGTCTTACCGACTCCATGTTCTACTCTCTGAGAGCGGGAGGCAAGCGCCTTCGGCCAGTGCTCTGCATCAAATCAGCGGAGATATTCGGGCTCGAGGGTAAAAAGGTCATGCCCATGGCCCTTGCCATAGAGATGATCCACACGGCCTCCCTTATTCACGACGACCTTCCCGCCATGGACGACGACGACCTCAGAAGAGGCAAGCCCACAAACCACAGACTTTTTGGGGAAGGTCCCGCCATTCTTGCGGGAGACGCCCTAATGGCCCTGGCTTTCGAGTATCCCCTGGCGTCCCTGCCCCTGTTTGGAACACCCTGCGACAGAATCTGCGCAGCTTTGCAGGTAATGGCCCGGGCCCTGGGCCCGTCGGGGATCTGCGGCGGTCAGATGCTTGACATTGACGAAGAGAGCATGGACGATTCTCCCGACTTTCCCATGAAAGTGGCGGGGCAGAAGACGGCTGTTCTTATAAGCGCCTCCATTCTCACCGGAGCCATTATAGCCGGCGCCGACGACGGCTCCCTCTCCGCCCTGGAGGCCTACGGCCGGCATCTGGGAGTCGCCTTTCAGATCGTGGACGATATTCTGGACGTTACCGCCTCGGCGGAGGACCTGGGAAAAACTCCGGGCAAGGACGAAGTCCAGAACAAACGAACCTTCGTCGCCATCCATGGGCTGGAGGATGCAAAAGAGCTTGCCGCGCGGGAGAGCGAACTTGCGGCCCTTGCCCTGGGTGGAGTGAAGGGGGACTCGTCATTCCTGCGCCGCCTTACTGACTATTTACAGGAGCGGACTATGTGACATGGGGATTTTAGAGTCTCTCACGAACCATACCGAGATTAAAAACCTCTCCGGCAGGGATATACAGACCCTGGCGGCGGAGCTGAGAGAAAAAATAACCTCCGTTGCCCTGAAAAACGGAGGACACCTGGCGTCGTCCCTGGGGACCGTAGAACTGACCATTTCCCTGCTGCGATCCTTCGACCCGGCGGCGGACAGGATTATTTTTGACGTGGGACACCAGGCCTATGCCTACAAACTGCTGACCGGCAGGCTTGAGAGTTTTCACACCCTCAGGCGGTGGGGCGGCGTAAGCGGTTTTCCTAAAAGAGGAGAGAGCCCCTTCGACCACTTCGACACGGGGCACAGCAGCACCTCTCTATCGGCGGCCCTGGGCTACGCCAAGGCCAGAGACGTGCTGGGAGAAAAGCGGCACGTGGCTGCCGTCATAGGCGACGCCTCCCTGCTGAACGGCCTGGCCTTCGAGGCCCTTAACTACACCAGGGAATCAAGGACCAAAGTTATATACATACTTAACGACAATGCCATGTCCATCAGCCCCAGAGTGGGCGGCATGGCAACCCATCTGGCCAGGCTGAGCTCCAGTTCAGCCTACAATTGGCTGAAGAAGGCGATTAAAGACTCCTGCGCCTCTCTGCCAAGGGGGCAGGCTATCGAAAACGTGCTTGGCAAAATGAAGGACCACATCAAGACCATAGTTAAGCCCATAAACATCTTCGATGAAATGGACATAAACTACTGGGGCCCCTTTGACGGACACAACGTGGAGGAGATGGAGCACGTCTTTGAGCTGGCCAAAAAATACGACGGCCCAGTGCTGGTCCACGCGGTGACGGTGAAGGGCAAGGGACTTGCCGAGGCGGAGAAGAACCCCACGGCCTTTCACGGCCTTTCTCCCTCGTCGCCGGAGCGCCGGCCTAAAGGTGTCGGAAAATCCTGGAGCGAAGCCGCCGCCGACGCAGTTTTCAAATTGGCGGAAAAAGACCCTAAAATCGTATGCCTGACGGCCGCCATGAAAGCGGGCAGCAGGCTGGACGAATTCGCCGCCCGGTTTCCGGATCGCTTCTTTGACGTGGGAATCGCCGAGGGGCACATGGTTACAATGGCCGCGGGCATGGCCGCGGGAGGGCTGAAGCCCGTGGTCTTTATTTATTCCACTTTTTTGCAGAGAGCCATGGACCAGCTTGTTCACGATGTCTGCATGCAGAATCTGCCCGTGATCCTGGCCGTGGACAGAGCGGGGCTCGTGGGCGAGGACGGGGAGACCCACCAGGGGCTTCTGGACATCTCCTGGGGCCGTCCCGTTCCCAATCTCGTCATGGTGGCCCCCAGAGATCAGAAAAAGCTGGGCGAACTCTTTCACTTTGCCTCCGGCCACGATGGCCCCGTCATGATCCGCTTTCCCAGGGGAAAGGCCCGTAAGCAGATTGAAGGTACTGGCTTTCCGCCCCCCGGCAAGGATCTGCCCGGTCCTGAAATCCTGGAGCGGGGAGATGAGTGGGCCCTGATAGGCTACGGCCGCACAGTGGAGCTCATGGCAGAAGCCAGGGAAGCGGCCGTCCGCAGGGGAATCAGCCCCCTCCCGACGATAGTGGATCTCATGCGCCTTAAGCCCCTTCCAGAGAGAGCGCTTAAGGAGATACTGCTCTCCCACTCCGGAGTAATTGTGGCTGAGGACGGCTATGCCGCCGGGGGAGCCGGAGAAGCTATAGAGGCTTTCGCCCGGGAGCTTGAGGAAGAGAGTCGGCCCTGGATCTCCGTACTGGGAGTCCCCGATATCTTCGTTCCCCAGGGAAGAGTTGAAGAACAGGAAGTCTACTGCGGGATCACCCCGGAGAAAGTAGTGAATATCCTTGTCAGGGCCCAAAAGACAGCGAATCGACAGCCTTCTCGTCTCTAGGGGTCTGGTCGAGAGCAGGACGAAGGCGGGATCGCTGATCCTTGCCGGAAAGGTGTTCTCGGCGGGGAAGAGGGTGGAAAAACCCGGGACCATGGCGCTGAAAGATATTCCCCTGGAGATAAGGGAGGCCGGCCATAGCTGGGTAAGCCGGGGGGCGCTTAAGCTTCTAAAGGGCCTGGATTATTTCGGCATATCCCCAGAAGGGCAGGTCTGCGCGGATTTGGGCGCCTCCACGGGAGGGTTCACCCATGTTCTGCTGGAGCGGGGAGCCCTGAAGGTCTACGCCGTCGACGTGGGCTACGGCCAGCTGGCATGGCCCCTCCGGCAGGACGGCAGAGTGGTGGTAATGGAGCGGACCAACGCCAGGGATCTTGACCCGGCTGACTTTCCGGAATCTCCGGAACTGGCGGTTGCCGATGTTTCCTTCATCTCCCTGAAGCTAATCATCCCCGCGATGAAGCGGATACTTTCCGGTACGGGGCAGGCGGTGCTCCTGGTAAAGCCCCAGTTTGAAGTGGGAAAGGGGCGGGTCGGAAAAGGGGGCGTGGTTAGATCAAAGGAAGACCACGTGAAGGTACTCAGGGACATGATAACTTTTATGGAAGAAACCGGGGGTTTTTATCCGGCGGGAGTCACATTTTCTCCCATTACGGGCCCCATGGGCAATATAGAATATCTTCTTCACGTCGTCGGCTCTCCGGAGGGCCTGGATTCCCTCTGCCCGGAGGAAGCGGTAGAAGAAGCCCACAGTTTTTTTGCGGAAGGAAGGACATGAAATGGCTGATATTTGCATGGGACTGCTCGTAAATACCAGAAAACCGGGCGCCCTGGCGATGGCGAGGTTTCTGCTGGAATGGGGGAAGAACAGGGGCGTCTCTTTTATTCTTCCTCCCCATGAGGCCTCAGTGCTCGGCATCCAGGGAGTGGACGACGACGAATGGAGAAGAACCGTCTCAGTAGCCATTGTAATAGGCGGTGACGGCACGTTTCTCAGAGCCGCCCGGTACGTTATGGGCGCTCCGGTATCCCTTTACGGAATAAACCTCGGCCACCTTGGCTTCCTTGCGTCGGGCAAGGCTGAAGAGGCTGAAAAGGACATGGAGGCGATCCTTGCCGGCGAATATTCCCTTCAGCCCCACAGCGTTCTGGAGGGAGATATTTACAGGGACGGGAAGAGCATCCACACTCTTTTTGCCCTCAACGACCTCGTGCTCGCAAAGGGCGCCATGGCCAGGGTAATGCACATTGAAGTCGGCATCTGCGATAAAATCCTGAACACCATCCCAGCCGACGGCATCATAGTTTCAACTCCGACAGGCTCCACGGCCTACGCTCTTTCCGCGGGAGGCCCCATTGTCCCTCCCCATATACCCTGCATGGTGATAATACCCATCTGCGCCCACACCCTTTACAGCCGGCCCGTCCTTGCGGGGGAAAAAGACGTGATCACCCTGACGCCCAAAGGCTTTCACAGGGATCTTCTCCTGACCCAGGACGGACAGCTCGGGTACGAAATTCTGCCCGGAGACAGCATCCGCATCTCGCTGAACAGCGATATGGCCGTCAATGTGGTCAACCTTCCGTCCCGGAACTACCTGGATCTTCTCCAGGAGAAACTCCAGTGGGGAAAGGGAATCGTCACCTACGAAGGGGAGTGACTTCCTGTTGATCGAGGAAGTAAGCATAAAAAACGTCGGCGGAGTGGCGTCGATTACTTTAAAATTTGAAAAAGGCCTTACAGTAATTACCGGCGAGAGCGGAGCAAGCAAAAGCAGCCTGGTCAGGTCCCTTGAACTTCTCGGAGGCAAGAGGAGCCAGACGGCTTTTCTCAGGGCCGGAGAAGAGGAGGGCTGCGTCGAGGCCGTGCTGTCCGGCATCAGAGATGCAGGCACGGCGGCTGAATTCATCGATCCTGGAGAGGGAGACGTCCTCTATGCGAGGAGAACCCTTTCTAGAAGCGGCAGAAACCGCACCTATTTTCAGGGCAGAGCCGCCCCTCTGTCAATATTCGCGTCGGTAATGAACGAACAGATGAGAATTCAGAGCCAGTTCGCCCAGATTGAACTGCTCGATCCCAAGCGCCAGATGGAACTCCTTGATTTTTGCGGGGGAGAAAAGGCCGAAACCCTCAAAAACTCCCTGGCAAAGGCCTTCGCTGAAGCTGTTGAGTGCGAAAGATCCCTCAGGAATGCCAGGGCCAGGGAAGTAGAGCTCAGAATCAGATTTCAGGACGGCGATTCAATTCTGGCGGCAGCTAAAGGGCTCAAAGCCTCCCCGGGGTGCGAAGAGGTCTGGGAGGCCGAGTCGGCAAAGCTCTCAAAGAGGCTGGGAACCCTTAGAACACTGCAGGATAACCTCCTACAGATAACAGGGGGCGCCGCAGGCCGGGGCCTTCTTGACTCGCTGGAGTCATCGGGGCTTGAATTGCTGAAAAACCTGGACCCGGGGGACAGCTCTCTATCCGGACTTTTTAACGACGGACTTGAAAAACTTCAAATCTTCGTCAAAGAAGTAGAGGCTCAGGTTCAGGGTGTCTCCCCGGAAGAACTCGAGCGGGAGGGAGAGCTTCTTGAGAAAAGGATAGGACTCCTCAGAAAGTTGAAGCGATCCACCGGGACCCAATCAGCGGAAGAATTTATCGAGTGGTGCGGCGAGGCCTCGAAGGCCGCGGAATGGCTCCGGGAGCAGGAGAAAATCTCTGCCAGTCTCGCCGAAAAGGGACGGTTCCTCAGGAAAGAGGCGGCCCGGCTGGCGGCGGAGCTGCGTGCCGTGAGAAATGAAACCGCCAGGATCCTTGAAAGGGAGGTAAACCGTCACCTTTCCAGCCGGTTTTCAGTACGGCTGGAAGAACTGGAAAAAATAAGAAGCACCGGCGCGGACGAAGCATCCTTCACCCTCTCCTCCGGCGGCAGAGCCGAAACTCCTGTGAGCAAAACCGCCTCGGGAGGGGAGCTCAGCCGGATTCTGCTTGCCCTTCAGCTCTCCCTGCCCGAGGCGACCCTTCCCCCGACCCTCATCTTTGACGAGGTGGAGGCCGGGCTGGGAGGGCGGGCCGCCGTTCTGGCGGGCTACAAGCTTCTGGAGCTCTCCCGCCGGTGCCAGGTAATCCTGGTCACCCATGAGGGTACCATAGCCGCCCTGGCTGACAGCCACTTCATGGTCTCCAGAAAAAGTGAGTCCGTGGAGGCCAGAAGACTGGATGAGGAAGAGAGGGCGTTGGAGATCGCCAGAATGCTTTCGGGGGATTCGAACCTTTCGGAGGCGGTGGAACACGCCAGAATCCTTCTATCAGAGAGGCGGCCGGGGAGTATAAATTGACTTTCCCGGTACACCTGCGTATAATGTTCCGGTTAGATATATTGATCGCTCGGGCCGGGTTATTTAAAGCTGAAGAGGGCGCCTGGGTTCCGGCGGGAGGAGGAAAAGAATGTACGCAATAGTAGAAGCGGGGGGCAAACAGTACCGCGTCCAGGAGGGCGACCTCATCAAAGTGGAATCCCTCGGATTGGACGAGGGCGAATCAGTGGTTTTTGACAGGGTGCTTTTCGTAGGAAAGGACGACGATCTCCTGGTGGGAACTCCCTGCGTTCAGGGAGCGTCCGTGACCGCCTCCGTGGTGGCCAACGGCAAGGATAAAAAAATCCTCGTCTTCAAGTTTAAAAGAAAGAAAAATTACCGTAAGATGAGGGGCCACAGGCAGCGTTTCACTGAAATCCGCATCGATTCGATCAACCCCGGGGCATAAGCCGTGACGGAGATCTCCGTGGGCCGTCTCAACGGACGGAACGTCGCTCTTGCGGCGGCGGGCCATACGGGGTTCTCGGAAAGAGGGTCGGACGTAGTCTGCGCCGCCATATCTGCCCTTGTACAGGCTCTGTTTTACGGATTCGGCGAAGTGCTTAAAGAAAAAAACATCCGGTCTAAAATAGACGGCGAAAAAGCTGAAATGGCCCTGGACTGGAGCCGGTGCAGGAACGAATGCGCCGACGCGCTGGCCGATACAATAATCGGTTCGCTGAAAGAAATCGCCCGGGCTTATCCCGGTCACGTAAGAATTTTGGAGGTGCGCTTAAATGAAATGGAATTTTGACCTGCAGTTCTTTGCCCACAAGAAGGGGCAGGGGAGCAGCACTAACGGAAGAGACAGCATAGGCAAGCGGCTCGGCGTAAAAATTTACGCCGGACAGACGGTAAAGGCTGGAAATATTCTGGTTCGCCAGCGGGGAACCTCCATTCACCCCGGCAGAAACGTAGGAATGGGCAAGGATTATACACTCTTCGCAAAGAGCGAAGGCAGAGTAAACTACGAGACGAAGGGCAGCCGGAAGGTAGTATCCGTCGTACTGGAACAGGCCGAATAACAGCTGTCTTTTAACTAAATTCTGCCAAAAGGGCCTTCGCAACTGTCCGCCAAGCCGGGAAGCCGGAATGCGGAGGGGTTATAGGGCCCTTTTAGTCTTTGGGGCAAAATTCAAATTGGGCATTGACCCGGTGATAATATGAAGTTTGTGGATTTTATAAGAATACAGGTAACAGGAGGAAGGGGCGGCAACGGATGCCTCAGCTTCAGGAGAGAAAAGTTTGTCCCTAAGGGCGGCCCCGACGGCGCCGACGGGGGCAGAGGCGGCGACGTCATCCTTGAGGCTGCGCCCGGTGCGCTGACGCTGGCCGACTTCGAATTTGAGAAAAAATTCACGGCAGGTCACGGCGAGCACGGCAAGGGGAGCCTTAAGACTGGCGCTACAGGCGCGGACAGGATAATCCGGGTTCCCTGCGGCACCATAGTCTACGACGACGACACTAAAGAAATTCTTGCGGACCTGGTGGAGCCTGGAGAACGGGCCGTCATTGCCAGGGGAGGAAGAGGGGGCAGGGGCAATGCCCGTTTTGCCAACTCGGTAAGAAAAACTCCCCGCTTTGCCGAGAAAGGCGACCCGGGGGAAGAAAGGCATATCCTCCTCGAACTTAAGCTCATTGCCGACGTGGGGCTGGTTGGGTTTCCAAACGCCGGAAAATCGAGCCTTCTTGCGGCCATATCCACGGCGAGGCCTAAAATAGCGGGATATCCTTTCACAACTTTGTCTCCCAATCTTGGAGTGCTGGCGGTGGACGACCAGAAAATCATCATTGCCGACGTACCCGGGCTGATTGAGGGCGCAAGCGACAACAAGGGGCTGGGCATCTACTTTCTGAGGCATATTGAGAGAACCAGATTTCTGATTCACGTCCTCGACCTTGCCTCAGGAGGAGCTGATGAAGTTCTGGACCAGTGGAGGATTGTGAGGGAGGAGTTCAGAGCCTACAACGCCATGGCCGGAGACCGGCTTCCCGGAGACGACAGGGAAGATCTGCTGTCCCGTCCATGCATTGTGGCGGGCAACAAGACCGACCTCCCGGGGACAAAAGAGACGGACGAAAAAGTAAGAGCTTTCATGGAACGAAGCGGAATTCCCTACCTCAGCATGAGCGCGGTTTCCGGAGAGGGGATCGACGAACTCATCCAGGCAATCGTCTCCCTCTGCCGCGAACATCCCCGTCCTTCGGGAGAGACGAGGCTCGTCGTCCCAGAGCCCGTGACGCTGGCAAGGCGCAGAGGCCGGGAGACAGTAACCATAGTCAAGGTCGGCGAAGGGGAGTACAGGGTGGTTCACGAGGGCCTCGAAAAAATACTGAGGCGCTATGATTTCGACCATGAGGACGCTCTCATGAGATTTGCACGGCTTCTGAAGAGATTCAGAGTCGAGGAGCAACTGGAGGAAAACGGCGCCCAAAAAGGGGATAAGGTGTATATCGGGGATATGGAATTCGACTTTGAGCCCGACAGGGTAATGGAGTAGCGGCAGCGGCTATGAAGGGCAGGCCATCTCCCCGCGGAAAACCGGCCAAGATCGGGATCATGGGAGGGACCTTTGATCCCATCCATTTCGGCCACCTTCTGGCGGCGGAGGAGAGTCGTTCCGCTCTCGGCCTTGACGAGGTAATTTTTATTCCCTCGGGCGACCCGGCCCACAAAAGGGGCCGCAGAATAGCCTCCCCTGAGGACAGATACGTCATGACCCTGCTGACCACCCTCACCAACCCGATGTTCACGCCCTCCCGCATCGAGATAGACCGCAGAGAACCGAGCCACACAGTGGACACCCTGCGGGAGATGAGACACTGGTACGCTCCCGGGAGCGTTGTTTTTTACTTTATAACCGGTCTTGACGCGGTTTTGGGCATCACATCCTGGAAGGAACACGAAGCCCTTCCGGATCTGTGCAGCATAGTGGCGGTAAACAGGCCGGGGTACGCCCCCCAGAGCCTGGAATCTCTTCCGCCGGAGATGAGAAAGGCCATAATCCCGCTGGAGATACCTCTTCTTTCCATCTCCAGCACGGAAATACGATCCAGGATCGAAGAAGATAGAAGCATAAAGTATCTTTTGCCCGAAACGGTAGAGCAGTACATCTACAAAAGAGGCCTCTACCGGAAAAAGCCGGAGGTTTGAATTAATGAAAATCCTGAAAACCGCCGCCATTCTTCTTCTGGCCATAACCTCCGCCTTCGGAGGAGCGGCCATACGGGTCCGCACGTTTGTAGACCCGAAACCCCAGACCATTAAGGAGTCTATCTCCTTTACCGAGGCTTCAGGGACAACAAACATACTCCTTATCGGCATCGATGACGTAGGAGGGGGCAGGAGGGCGGACGCCATCGCCTTCGCCACGGTAGACATCGACAACAAGATTGTGCGGCTCATGTCGATTCCCAGGGATACCAGAGTCCAGATACCCGGAAAGGGATGGGACAAGATCAACCACGCCTACGCCTACGGCGGGGTGGAAAAACTCAGGGAGACAGTAATCAACTACCTTGGCCTGCCGGTTAACTACTTCCTGCTTGTAAACTATCAATCCTTCCCGTCGGTTATCGATCTTATCGGTGGAGTGGAGATAGACGTGGAGAGGCGCATGATCTACAACGATTACGCCGGGAAGCTCTTCATCAACATTCCCAAGGGATTTCAGAAGCTCGACGGCAAGAATGCCCTCCACTATGTAAGGTTCAGGCACGACGCTCTGGGGGATATAGGAAGGGTAAAGCGCCAGCAGACGTTTATTAAGGCGGCTCTGAAAAAAATGCAGAGCCCGGCAATGATTACAAAAATACCGGAGCTGGTGCAGAAAGCCATTGAGATGGTGAGCTCCGATATGACGCCGGCCCAGGCGCTTCAGCTTGTCTCATATCTGGCGGACCTTGCGCCGGAAAATCTGCACTTTTTTACCATGCCGGGCCGGGCCGCCTATATTTCGAATATAAGCTACTGGGTGGGAGATATCTCCGAAGCCTCGGACATGCTGGCGGGCATTCCGGAAAAACATGACGAGCCCGTGTCGGGTGACATAGACGGCGGACTTGGTGAAAAGGCGGCCGATTCCACGGCCGACCTCGATATGGAGGTTCTCGTGGCCTCCATCACGGCGCCCGTATCGGTTCTTAACGGCGCCGGCCTCCCGGGACTGGGTAAAGATACCGCCCAGGCCCTGCAGAAGATCGGAATCGACGTGGCCCATATCGGCAACGCCAAGCACTTCGACTACCGGACGACAAGCATCCAGTACCCCGAAAAGGGGTCGGAGGCGACGGTAGGCGCGGCCCGGGCGCTCGGGGAGATTGCCGGGGTGGATAAAAAGCTGATAACCAAGAGCTCGGCAGTACCTCATGTGACTCTGATCATAGGGAAGGACAAAGAGAAGGTTCTCAAGCGGTTCGGGAGCCTGGCAGCAAAATAGACTGCAACTTTATCATTTAAAAAGGAAGGTGAGGCAGTGAGAAAGAAAAACAGGCTCAGGGAGTTTGACTACCTGTTTAACGCACTCGCCGACAAGAGAGGACTGGACATAACGGCCATGGACATGGAGGGCTCGGCGGCCATCTCCGATACGTTTGTCCTGGTCACGGCGAATTCCGAAATTCATATGAACACCATCAGGGACGCCGCTGTAGAGGCCCTTCGTTCCCAGGGACTGGAGACGGCGGTGGAAGGGTACGACAGCTCCCAGTGGCGACTGATCGACGGGGGCGAAGTGGTCGTTCATGTATTCAGCAAAGCTGGAAGGGAGCACTACAGGCTGGAAAAGCTATGGGGAGACGCGCCGACTTTCCATTTTACCTACCAGGACTGACAAAGATAAAGCGGGGTCCGGAGGTCTGTCTTTGGGCCGCCTTGTGAGAACATGCCCCGCAGAAAACAGCAACTTGGCCTTTCCGTAAGAAAGAAGAAAGCGTTTTCGAACTTAGCGTTTAAAGAAGGAAGAATGACCCCGACGACTGAAACTTATTGCCACTGGGGTCATTTTTTTCAAAGTTAGATGTCCTATAATATATCTTATGTTACGCAAATCCCTGGGAAGGGGCCTTTTCCTTAAAACTTTCTGTAGTTTTCATAAATCGCCAGAAAGGAATCTACCTTGAGAGACGCTCCTCCCACGAGGGCTCCTGATATATCGTCCTGGGACAAAAGCTCTCTGGCATTGCCCTCATTTACGCTCCCGCCGTACAGCACCGGGACCGTGACGCCAAACTCCTTAGCGGCCCTGCGGGCTGAATAGGAACATACCTCCTGAGCGTCCCCGGGGCTCGCGTTCTTTCCGGTGCCTATGGCCCAGACAGGCTCATAGGCAAGCAGAAGTTTTCCCGCCCTTTCCTCCGGTACGAATTTAAAAGCCGCCGTCAGCTGCTCTTCCACCACGGCCATGGTCCTGCCGCTCTCCCTCTCCTCAAGAGTTTCGCCAAAGCAGAGAACGGCTGTAAGGCCCGTTTCCAATGCTTTTTTTAACTTTTTTGCCACTATTTCATCGGTCTCGCCAAATATGTGACGTCTTTCACTATGTCCAACGAGCACGGAGGTGCATCCCGTCTCTTTGACCATGTCCATGGAAACGGCGCCTGTGAAGGCGCCTCTGTCCTCAAAGTATCCGTCCTGGGCGCCCACGGATACGGGCCCGCCGGGCAGGGCCGCCAATGTCGCCGGGATGGTCAGAAAGGGCGGAAAGAGGCAGATGTTCACCAGGTCGGCGGAGTAAAAGCTCCCGTCTATCCTTCTCTCAAGAGCCCGGCAGTACTCTTCTCCCTCTTCCGGGAGCATGTTCATTTTCCAGTTTCCGAAAAGATATATCTTCTTCATCAACCTCACCTGCCCGTCTAATCTGAGGAATCAACTACGAGGGGGGCGATTCCCGGCAGTTCTTTCCCCTCGCAGAACTCAAGGCTTGCCCCGCCTCCCGTGGAGACGTGGGACACCTCGTCGGCAAACCCGAGCTGTTTGGCCGCCGCCGCCGTATCTCCTCCGCCCACTACGGTGACTCCCCCGCTTTTGGTGCATCTGGCCACTCCCTCCGCCACGGTTTTTGTCCCGGCAGAAAAAAGCGGATTTTCGAAGACCCCCATGGGCCCGTTCCACAATACTGTCCTTGCGGCGGCGACTTTTGATGCGAAAAGAGCCGCCGTCTCAGGACCTATGTCAAGGCCCATAAGCCCGTCGGGAATTTCACCGGCGGCTACTACCAAGTCTCCGGAGGACGCGTCGAGGCCTTCCGCCGCCACCGTATCCACGGGCAGCAGAATTTCCACTCCCTTTTCCGACGCCCTCTCCATCATCTGCCGGGCGAAGTCCGCCTTGTCCTCCTCGAAAAGAGACCTGCCTGTGGAGCCCCCCATGGCCCTGATAAAAGTGAAGGCCATTCCGCCCCCTATCAGAATTGAACTTGCCTTATCCATCAGATGCTCCACAACGCCAATCTTATCGGACACTTTGGCGCCTCCGAGGATGAGAACGAAGGGTTTTTCAGGCGACTCGCTTACCGCCGACAGCATCTCCACTTCCCTCTGAAGAAGAAAACCGGCGAATGAGGGAAGGCAGTTCATTATGGCGCTGGTGGACGAGTCCGCCCTGTGGGAGGCGCTGAAAGCGTCCATGACGAAGACGTCGAAGGGTTTTGCCAGAAGACGGGCAAAAGCTTCGTCATTCTTCTGTTCTTCCGGGTGAAACCTGAGATTTTCCAGCAGAAGGAGGCCGCCCTCGGGGAGATTTGCCGCCGCCGCCTCCACTTCCGCGCCTACGCAGGCTTTACAAAAAACTACCGGCCGCCCAAAAACCTCCTCAGCGGCCTGCCTCGCCTGGGCCATGGACATCTCCGGCACGACCTTGCCGCCGGGCCTTCCCAGGTGAGAGGCAAGGGCCACCATTCTGGCGCCGGCCTTCAGAAGGGCTTCTACAGTCTCCCTGTGGGCAAGGATTCTTGTAATATCCGACGGCGCTCCGCCCTTCAGCGGCACGTTAAAGTCCACCCGGACCAGCACCTTTTTGCCCCTTATGTCGGGGTTGGAGAAAAGCTTAAGTTTCATTGAATTTCAGCCTCCTTCCTCATTTTGTTTTTTATTGTTCCCCTTCGCTCCGCGACGACGGAGCCTATAATGTGTTCCAGTTTTTTCCAGCGGTACTGCACAGTGCTTTTACTGATGGGCGGCGACTGGAGCTGTCCCAGTTCTCCCAAGGTAGCGCTTGGATTTTCGACTCTCGTGAGAGCCAGAGTTTTTAAAACCTCCGGCAGACCTTCAAAACGGGAGGACGAGACAGCGGCCTTCGCCAGATCAATCTGCCTGGACGCCGCCTCCAGGGTTTTGCGAATGTTTGAGGAGTCGCAGTTGACCAGCATATTGGCCCTGTTCTTTATGGAACGGAAAATTGCCTTCTCCTCCATTTTAAGGGAGGTTTTAGCCAGTTCGAACCTGGCGAGAAGGGTAACGATCTCCTCCTGGTTTCTGAGGGTTATTTCATATCTTCCCTGGATATGTCTTCTGCCAAAGGAAAAGCCGCTTTTTTTCAGCATGGCTGCCGCAATGCCCTCCACGTCCCCCGAGGGAGCCCGGAAACTCATGTAGTATCCGCTCTTGGGAATATACAGAGCTCCGCAGCTTCCCCACAGCCCACGGAGCCTCCGGGGACGCTCTTTATCAAAGGACGGCGGGGCGCCTCCACTGTCGACCAGAAAGAACAGGTTCTCCGGCACGCGGAGCGTTACCCTTCCCTTTAAGGTTTTTGGAATGGCCAGAAGGGACGCAAAGTCAGCGTGGATTGATAGGTCCGCTTCCTGCCAAAGCCTGGAGAGCCTCCGGAAGATCCAAAGTCTGCCGCTTGAAAAATGGAGGGTGTCTCCTGATTTTTCAACAGACCCTACGCCGCCCAGAATGCCCCGGATTTCTTCAAGGGCGTCTTCGCTGTTCCCGCAGGATCCGGCCGTCCATTCGTCCCACATGGAGGAAGAAAGAGTTTTTCCGAAATCCGATGATCTCAGTCCGATCACCCTTCCCTCAGCTCTCTGCAGAGGCGGATCAGTAGATGGGAGAGAGCCTGTTCGTCGTGCCTGAGAAGAGCGCCGTTAATGATGCGGACCAGGTTTTCCTCGATCAGAACGCACCCCATTTCGTCCAGCTCCTCAATATCCCTGTCTGTGGCCGTCAGGGGGTCGGCCCCTTCTTTACGGTACTTGTCGACGATTGCCGGAGGGATCTCGCCTGAGTTGGCTATTACATAATCCGGGGGCATATCCATGGCGGAGGCTATCCACCGGACGTGATCCGCCAGTGAAAAACCGTCCGTCTCACCCGGCTGGGTCATCAGGTTGCATATGTATATCCTGGGAACGGGCGACTTTCGGATCCGGTCGGCGACCCTTGGTATGAGGAGATTGGGGATGACGCTGGTGAAAAGGCTCCCGGGGCCAAGCACAATGATCTCCGCCTCATCGATGGCCCGCAGCACGTCCGCCGGAGGCCTTGCGTCCCGAGGTTCCAGCCAGATTTTGCGTATAAGCCTGCCGTGCTCGCTTATGGCAAGCTCTCCCCTTATCTGCTCACCG
>CAZXOD010000010.1:0-1677 GCA_964642285.1 uncultured Synergistaceae bacterium | reverse complement strand
AAGCTCCGCCACCAGGGTTACCGCTTCCGTAGTTACGGGCAGGACTCTTCCCCTGATGGCCAGGAGGTTGTTCATCTCCTCCACTGCCCGGCGAAAATCCCCTAACTGTTCAGAGGTAGCCAGCAACATGAGATTCCCCAGGCTATGGCCTGCCAGTTCGCCCTTGTCGAACCTGAATTCAAGCAGCCTCTTCAGAGAGTTGTCGTTTTCAGCCAGGGCGACGATACAGTTGCGGACGTCGCCGGGGGGCAGCACGCCCCACTCCTGTCTCAGCCTGCCGGAGCTTCCGCCTTCGTCTGTAACCGTCACCACCGCCACAATGTTTCTGGTAAAGCTTTTAAGTCCCCGGAGCAGTGTCGACAGCCCGGTCCCCCCTCCCAGAGCAGCCACGTAGGGACCCATGGAGAGCCTGTATTCCACCGCCCTCGAAAAGGCCTCTTTTTTTCTCCTGGAAGCGCTGTAAAAAGACGAGAGGTCGGGCGGCCTGTTCCTGAAGCGCAGAAGAACCGCCATAAGCAGGGCGGTAGTCAGTCCCAGGATGTACGCGAGAAAGGAGTTCATGGTTACCAGCCCTGTTCCCTTAAAATGTCCCGGTGCCTCAGGGAGTATTTCTTCGCAAAGGAGCCGAACCGTTGCGCCAGCCTCTCAGCCACCGCCACCGATCTGTGACGGCCTCCGGTGCAGCCTATGCCTATGTGAAGGTGGGATTTTCCCGCCGATAGATACAACGGTATGATCTGTTCGAGGAGAGAGACAAGCCTGTCCCAGAACTCCTCCGCTCCAGCGGACCTCCAGATATACTCCTGAACCTCCTCGTCGCGGCCGGACAGGCTTTTCAGGTCGGGCACGTAGAAGGGGTTTGTCATAAAGCGGACGTCGAAAATAAAATCGCAGTCCGCCGGAGGGCCGTATTTGAAGCCGAAGGATGTGAAGATCATATAGTCCTGGGACGACGGGTCGCTCAGGGCGGAGACAAGTTTTTTTCTTATTCCGGGAAGGGTCAGCTCCGTGGTGTCCAGGACCTTGTCCGACAGCTCAAGTATGGGTTTAAGGCGGTCTCTTTCTCTTGCGATTCCATCCAGGAAGGATCCCTCGCCGTGAAGGGGATGCCGTCTGCGGGTGGCCTCGAATCTTGTAAGAAGCGCCTCGTCGGAGGCGTCAAGGAAGAAGACGCTGACCCTCTCCACCTGGGTCTTGAGGGCGTTTACCGCCGCGGGGAAATCATCGAGAAGGTTGTCGCCCCTGACGTCCACTACCGCCGCCACGCCGTTGGCAACCGCGGCCCTGTGTTTTTCAAGGATGATCATCAGTTGGGAAAGCAGGGCCGGCGGGATGTTGTCAATGGCAAACATCCCCTGATCCTCAAGCACCTTCAGGGCCGTGGATTTTCCCGCCCCCGACATGCCCGTCAGAATAACGCAGCTCTTTACCCCCTGAAGATCTCTGTCCAGGCTAATTCCCTCCTTTATCCGCCGGGGTTTGGGCGCACTCTCCGCCCCAGCCCCTGAGGATTTCAATGCCGTGCCTGAGAGCGCCCGATACGGCGTCAAAACACTCGCAGGCGGCTTTTTCGCTTCCCGGAAGGGAGATGATAAGGGTCTTCCCCCTGATGGCGGCGCAGGCCCTGCTTAAAATAGCCCGGGGCGTAATTTTCAGGGAGGCTGCGCGCATGGCCTC